>JAEKKH010000110.1 GCA_019510465.1 Burkholderiales bacterium | reverse complement strand
CCGCCCAGGCACACCTCGTCGTCGTACAGCACGGCGGATTGCCCGGGAGTGACCGCCCACTGCGCCTCCGGAAACGCCAGCGTGATCGCGCCCGGGTCGGACGGCGGCTCCAGCGTGCACGCCGCGTCCGCCTGGCGATAGCGCGCCTTGGCCGCCAGCGCGCCCGGCGCGGGCGCGTCGCCCGCGACCCAGGCGAGGTCCATCGCGCGGAGCCGGTGCGACAGCAGCCACGGGTGGTCGTGCCCCTGGACCACGCGCAGCGTGTTGGTGGCCAGCTCCTTGCGTGCGACGAACCACGGCGCGTGCTCGCCACCGCCACGCTGGCTGCGCTTGTCCTTGACGCCGCCGATGCCCAGCCCCTGGCGCTGGCCCAGCGTGTAGAAGCTCAGGCCGACGTGCTCGCCCAGCTTGCGGCCGCGATCGTCCAGGATCGGGCCCGGGTCGTGCGCCAGGTACTTGTTCAGGAACTCGCGGAACGGGCGCTCGCCGATGAAGCAGATGCCGGTCGAATCCTTCTTGCGCGCGTTCGGCAGCCTGATCTCGTCGGCGATGCGGCGCACCTCGGTCTTGTGCAGCTCGCCTACGGGGAACAGCGTCTGCGCCACCTGCGCCTGGTTGAGGCGGTGCAGGAAGTAGCTCTGGTCCTTGCCCGGATCCAGGCCCTTGAGCAGCTCGTGGCGGCCCGTCGACCCGTTGAAGCGGACACGTGCGTAGTGCCCGGTGGCGATGCGCTCGGCGCCCAGCCGCATCGCGTGGTCGAGGAAGGCCTTGAACTTGATCTCGGCGTTGCACAGCACGTCGGGGTTGGGCGTGCGGCCGGCGCGGTGCTCGCGCAGGAACTCGGCGAAGACGCGGTCCTTGTACTCGGCGGCGAAGTTGACGTGCTCGATCTCGATGTCCAGCACGTCGGCGACGCTGGCGGCGTCCAGGAAGTCCTGGCGCGTCGAGCAGTATTCGTCGTCGTCGTCGTCCTCCCAGTTCTTCATGAAGATGCCGACGACCTCGTGCCCCTGCTGCTTCAACAGCCAGGCCGACACCGCCGAATCCACACCGCCGGACAGGCCGACCACCACGCGCTTCGCTGACATGCCTCGATTGTAGGAAACCGGGCCTTGGCGCGCCGCGAAGGGGGCTTGCGTGCGAGGCCTAAGGCTAGGACGTGGCGCTGCCGGCGGCCGGCCTGGCGACGCTGGGATGCGTGTAGATGGTGTCCAGCGGCAGGCGGCGTCCGGCGCGGTGGTCGGCGATGCATTGCAGCACCAGCGGCCCGCGCAGCCGCGGCGCGGCGGCGACGATCTCGTCGAAGGTCATCCACAGCGTGCGCACGACGGGGCTGTCCAGCGTTCGCCCGGGCACCGGGTCGCTGGCGGTGCCGCAGAAGGCGAAGCGCATGTAGGTGACGCCGGGGCCGCGCTCGGAGTCGGGGTTGCGCGCCATGTAGACGCCCAGCAGCGCCTGCGGCGTGAAGTGGCAGGCGGTCTCCTCGAGCGCCTCGCGGATGGCGCCTTCGAGCGGCGATTCGCCGGCCTCGAGGCCGCCGGCAGGGTTGTTGATGCGCAGGCCGTCCCGCGTCATCTCCTCGATCATCAGGTAGCGCCCGTCCTTCTCGATGACGGCCGCCACGGTGACGCTCGGCTTCCAACGATCTGCTGCCATGGCCGGCGATTGTGGGGGCGCCGGCGCGCTGCCGCCAGCGAATCCGTGGGATGGCGCGGCGGGTGTGGCGTTGCGTGCACGCCTCACCGGCCCGAGGCGCGCCACTAAACGCCGGGGGGCAATGTGTGTAAGCTGTGCCGCTATCGCGCGGGGGCGGCCCATTGCATGGCGCGGCACTCGCCCGGGCCGCACTGCCGGGCCCGGATCTTGCGACCAGGACGACGAAGTTGGCGAGGAGACATCCATGTTGATCGGTGTTCCGCTGGAGACGGCGGCGGGCGAGACGCGCGTGGCCGTCACGCCGGAGACGGCAAAGAAGCTCAAGGCGCAGGGCCATGCGCTGCGGGTGCAGTCGGGTGCCGGCGTCGCCGCCAGCGCCACCGACGAGGCCTACGTGGCCGCCGGCGCGCAGATCGTCGACCGTGTCGCCGCGCTCGGCGCCGACCTCGTCCTGAAGGTGCGCGCGCCGCAGTCCGACGAACTCGGGCTGATGAAGCCGGGCGCCGTGCTGGTGGGCATGCTCAACCCGTTCGACCGCGACGGCCTCGTCCGGCTCGCCGGCGCGAAGCTGACGTCCTTCGGGCTCGAGGCCGCTCCGCGCACGACGCGGGCGCAGAGCATGGATGTCCTGTCCTCGCAGGCCAACATCGCCGGCTACAAGGCCGTGATGATCGCGGCGGACAAGTACCAGCGCCTGTTCCCGATGCTGATGACGGCCGCCGGCACCATCAAGGCGGCGCGCGTCGTGGTGCTGGGTGTCGGCGTCGCGGGCCTGCAGGCCATCGCCACGGCCAAGCGCCTGGGCGCGGTCATCGAGGCCACCGACGTGCGCCCCAGCGTCAGGGAGCAGGTCGAATCCCTCGGCGCGAAGTTCATCGACGTGCCCTACGAGACGGCCGAGGAGAAGGAAGCGGCCGAAGGCGTCGGCGGCTACGCGCGGCCGATGCCGCCGTCCTGGCTGGAGCGCCAGAAGGTGGAGGTGGCCAAGCGCATCGCGCAGGCGGACGTCGTCGTCACCACGGCGCTGATCCCGGGCCGCGCCGCGCCGGTGCTGGTCACGGAGGACATGGTCAGGTCGATGAAGCCGGGCTCGGTGATCGTCGACATCGCCGCCGGCCGCGGCCCCGCCGGCACCGACGGCAACTGCCCGCTGACCGAGGCCGGCCGCACGGTCGTCAAGCATGGCGTCACGATCGTCGGCGAGACCAACCTGCCGGCGCTGGTCGCGGCCGATTCGTCGTCGCTGTACGCCCGCAACGTGCTCGATTTCCTGAGGCTGGTCCTGGACAAGGAGGCCGCATTCCACCTCGACCTCCAGGACGACATCGTCGCCGCGTGCCTCATGACGCACGAGGGCGAGGTCAAGCGGCCATGAAGGTCTCGAAGGCGCTGCGTCCGCTCGCGCACGCATTGGCGCTGGCCGCGTGCGTGCACGTGACACCCGCGAGCGCGGCGGATGCGGCCACCGACGTCCAGGTCTCGCGCATCACGATGAATTTGCAGGGCAGCGGCTGGACGGTGTCCGGCAAGCTGCCCTACGCGCTGGCGATCCAGGACCAGGGCTTGTCGATCGACGGCGAGCGTCGCGTGATCGGATACGGCCTGCCGGGCACGTCCGGATCGATGGTGATGCTGGTCTCGGCGACGCGCGGCACCAGCGGGGCGACCGTGCATGCCGACTGCGACCCCGACGACCGCTTCTACGTGCGCAAGTTCAATCGCGGCATCAGCACCTACATCCCGCTTCAATGCCTGCGGGTGCAAGGGCCGGTCAGCATGCCGAGGGACCTCTCGGTCTTCGGCGAGACCCTCGCCGTTGCCTTCGCCTCGCAGCGTGCCCGGTTGCCCGACGAAGGCTACGTCCTGAGCCTGCTCGTCTGCAACGAGAACGGCGCCATCGTCGAGATCTTCGCGTTCATCGGCACCGACTTCGCCGGCTTGCAGGCGCGTCCGGCGGTCGACTTCCTGCCCCCGGGCCTTCCAGCGGGCGTCGCCGCCTGGGCCGACAAGCTCGCCGAGGAATCGCTCGGCACGCTGTCTTCGTGGTCCGGTCGAATGACCGTGCCACCCGTCGTCTTCACGCCTCCGCCGGCCCCGCCGCTGCCTGCGGGCGTGAAGATCGCTCTCGCGGCACCCGCCGCCATGAAGGACTGACATGGACATCGTCTCCCCCACGATCATCAACCTGATCATCTTCGTGCTGGCGATCTACGTCGGCTACCACGTGGTGTGGAACGTCACGCCGGCGTTGCACACGCCGCTGATGGCGGTGACCAACGCGATCTCGGCGATCGTGATCGTCGGCGCGATGCTCGCCGCGGCGCTCACCGAGGGCGCGTTCGCCAGGACGATGGGCGTGCTGGCCGTGGCGCTGGCCGCGGTCAACGTGTTCGGCGGCTTCCTCGTCACGCGGCGCATGCTGGAGATGTTCAGGAAGAAGGAACGTCCGGCCAAGGACGGCCAGGCATGACGACGCCGCCGCGCAGCCCGTTCTGGCGCGTGCTGCAGCTGATCGCG
The DNA here is from genome assembly GCA_019510465.1 of Burkholderiales bacterium. Lineage (GTDB taxonomy): Bacteria > Pseudomonadota > Gammaproteobacteria > Burkholderiales > Burkholderiaceae_C > Scleromatobacter. The sequence continues at coordinate 9,911 of JAEKKH010000110.1, read as the reverse complement.
GGCGTCGCGCTGTTCCTGTACGCGCTGCGCCTGCTGTCGCCGATGCCCGGCGACCGCGCGGGCTTCATCCTGCTGGTGGCGATCCTCGCCGCGGGTTCGATGGCGCTCGCGGACTCGATCATCGGCCTGGTCGTGGCCGGCCTCGACAAGATGCAAAAGAAGGGGAACGAATGAGCCTCAACCTCGTCACGCTGCTGTACCTGGTGGCCAGCGTCTGCTTCATCCAGGCGCTCAAGGGGCTGTCGCACCCCACCACGTCGATCCGCGGGAACCTGTTCGGCATGGTGGGCATGACCATCGCGGCCCTGACCACCGGCGCCCTGATCTGGAAGCTCGCCGCCACGCCGCTGGGACTGGGCTGGGTGCTGCTGGGCCTGCTCGTCGGCGGCGGCTACGGCGCCTGGCGCGCGAAGACGGTCGAGATGACCAAGATGCCCGAGCTCGTGGCGTTCTTCCACAGCATGATCGGCCTGGCCGCGGTGTTCATCGCGATCGCCGCCGTCGCCGAACCGTCGGCCCTGGAGCCGGGGCTGGCCAGGGGCGAGCCGATCCCGGCCGGCAACCGGCTCGAGCTGTTCCTGGGCGCGGCCATCGGCGCGATCACGTTCAGCGGCTCGGTCATCGCGTTCGGCAAGCTCTCGGGCACCTACAAGTTCCGCCTGTTCAAGGGCGCGCCGGTGCAGTTCGCGGGCCAGCACTTCCTCAACCTGGCGCTCGGCGTGGCGATGCTCGGATGCGGCATCGCGTTCGTGGCGACGGAGAGCCCGGTCGCGTTCGGCCTGATGCTGGCGCTGAGCTTCGTGCTGGGCGTGCTGATCATCATCCCGATCGGCGGCGCGGACATGCCCGTGGTCGTCTCGATGCTCAACAGCTACTCGGGCTGGGCGGCGGCCGGCATCGGCTTCTCGCTGAACAACGCGATGCTGATCATCGCGGGCTCGCTGGTGGGCAGCTCCGGCGCGATCCTGAGCTACATCATGTGCAAGGCGATGAACCGCTCGTTCTTCAGCGTGATCCTGGGCGGCTTCGGCGCCGAGCCCGGGTCGGCGGCGGCAGGAACGACGGAGCAGCGTCCGGTCAAGAGCGGCTCGGCCGACGACGCCGCGTTCATCCTGGGCAACGCCGAGAGCGTGATCATCGTGCCGGGCTACGGACTGGCGGTGGCGCGCGCGCAGCACGCGGTCAAGGAACTGGCGGCCAAGCTCACCAGCAAGGGCGTCACCGTCAAGTACGCCATCCACCCCGTGGCCGGCCGCATGCCGGGCCACATGAACGTGCTGCTGGCCGAGGCCGAGGTGCCCTACGACCAGGTGTTCGAGATGGACGAGATCAACGGCGAGTTCGGCCAGGCGGACGTCGCCATCGTCCTGGGCGCCAACGACGTCGTCAATCCGGCGGCGCTGGTCAAGGGTTCGCCCATCTACGGCATGCCCATCCTCGAGGCCTACAAGGCACGCACGGTCATCGTGAACAAGCGTTCCATGGCCGCCGGCTATGCCGGGCTCGACAACGACCTGTTCTACATGGACAGGACGATGATGGTGTTCGGCGACGCCAAGAAGGTGGTCGAGGCCATGCTCAAGGCCGTCGAATGACGTGATTTTCGCGCGCCCCGCGGCGCGCGTGCTGGACCGATCTCGAGAATCGGGTACCGTCCCCAACAAGAATTTCCCTTTACCGCGACCGACCCCGCCCCCGGAGACAAGATGGAACGCAACTGGTTGAAGCACTACCCCGAGGGGGTGGCGCCGCACGTGAACGCGAACGAATACGCGTCCCTGGTCGAACTGCTGGACAACAGCTTCGCGAAGTACGCCGACCTGCCCGCCTACAAGTTCATGGGCAAGGACTTCAGCTACCGGCTGGTCGACGAGCTGTCGCGCGCCTTCGCGGCCTACGCGCAGACGCTGGGCCTGGCGCAGGGCGACCGCGTCGCCATCATGATGCCCAACGTGCCGCAGTACCCGGTCGTCGTCGCCGGCCTGCTGCGCGCCGGCCTCGTGGTCGTCAACGTCAACCCGCTGTACACGCCGCGCGAGCTCGAGCACCAGCTCAAGGACTCCGGCGCCAAGGCCATCGTCATCATCGAGAACTTCGCCACCACGCTGCAGGAAGTGCTGCACGCGGTGCCCACGAACAGGATCATCCTCGCGTCGATGGGCGACCTGCTGGGCCTGCTCAAGGGCACGCTGGTCAACTACGTCGTGCGCAACGTCAGGAAGATGGTGCCTGCATTCGACCTGCCCGGCGCCGTGCGCTTCAACGATGCGATCGCGATCGGCCGCCGCGGCACGTTCAAGCCCGTCAAGGTGGGGCCGGAGGACATCGCCGTCCTGCAGTACACCGGCGGCACCACGGGCGTGAGCAAGGGCGCGGTGCTGCTGCATCGCAACCTCGTGGCCAACATCCTGCAGTCCGACGCCTGGTACCAGCCGGCGCTGAGCAAGGTGCCCCGCGGCACGCAGATCGTCACCATCTGCGCGCTGCCGCTCTACCACATCTTCGGCTTCAACACGAACATGATGCTGGGCCTGCGCATGGGCTCGTGCAACCTGCTGATCGCCAATCCGCGCGACATCCCCGCGATGTTCAAGGAACTCAAGCGCCAGCCCTTCCACAGCCTGCCCGCCGTCAACACGCTGTTCAACGCGATGGCCAACCACCCGGATTTCTCGACGGTGGACTGGTCGCACCTCGTGATGTCGGTGGGCGGTGGCATGGCGGTGCAGCAGGCCACCGCGCAGCTGTGGCTGGAGAAGACGGGCTGCCCGATCTGCGAGGGCTATGGCCTGTCCGAGACCTCGCCGGCGGTGTCGTGCAACCCGGTCAACACCAAGGCCTACGGCGGCAGCATCGGCCTGCCCATGCCCGACACCGACATCGCCCTGCTCGACGACGAGGGCAACGAGGTCGGCCCCGGCGAGCGCGGCGAGATCGCGGTGCGCGGCCCGCAGGTGATGGCCGGCTATTGGCAGCGTCCCGACGAGACCGCCAAGGTCATGACCGCCGACGGCTTCTTCCGCACCGGCGACATCGGCCAGGTGGACGAGCGCGGCTACTTCAAGATCGTCGACCGCAAGAAGGACATGATCCTGGTGTCGGGCTTCAACGTGTACCCGAACGAGGTCGAGGACGTCGTCGCGCTGATCCCGGGCGTGCTGGAGTGCGCCGCGGTGGGCGTGCCGGACGACAAGGCCGGCGAGGCCGTCAAGATCGTCATCGTCAAGAAGGACCCGGCGCTGACGGAGGCCGATGTGCGGGCCTGGTGTGAAACAAATCTTACCGGTTACAAGCGTCCGAAGATCGTTCAATTCCGTTCCGAACTGCCGAAGACCAATGTAGGGAAGATCCTGCGGCGCGAGCTGCGGGACGGCAAGTGACGACATAGCCAGCCCCGACGGCTGTCAGGAAACCTCGATGATGAACACCACCTTCGCCGAACATTACGTCCGCACCGACGCCGGCAAGGCGGAGATCCGGAACCAGACGATCAAGATGTCGCGTCCGGCGCGCAACCTGCTGATGGTGATCGACGGCAGTTGCAGCGGCGACGCGTGGCTGGGCAAGGTCAACGGCAGCACGCCGGCCGACCTCGAGGTGCTGATCGCGGCCAGGCTGATCGCGCCGGCCGGCGCCGCGCCCGGGCGCACCGTGCACCAGCGCGTGCCGGTGGACATCGCGGTGCGCGACTGGACGTACGACGCGCTGTACACGCTGCTCACGCACGAGGCCAAGGAGCGCTTCGGGCTCATCAAGGGCTATCGCCTGATCCTCAAGATCGAGGGCTGCGCCGACCTGGCCGGCATCCAGGCCGTGGCGCTCGAGTTCGTCGAGCACATCCGCAAGGCGCACGGCGAGGAATCGGCCGCGCGCTTCCGCAAGCAGCTGGGCGCCACCGAGTAGTCGTGACGACGCGCCTGGCCATCGTCGGCGCGATGCACGAGGAGATCGCCGCGCTGCGGCCCTGCCTCGACGGCGCGCGCACCGAGCGGCGTGCCGGGCGCGAGTTCCACCTCGGCCGCCTCGACGGCCATGACGTGATCCTGGTGCGCTGCGGCATCGGCAAGGTGGCCGCGGCCACCACCACCGCGGTGCTGCTGGACGCGTTCGACGCGAGCGCGCTGGTGTTCACCGGCGTGGCGGGCGGCCTGGGCGAGGGCGTGCGCGTCGGCGACATCGTCGTGGCCAGTGCGCTGCTGCAGCACGACATGAATGCCGAGCCGCTGTTCCCGCGCTGGGAAGTACCGCTGACCGGCCGCGCGCGCTTCGACGCGGACGCAGGCTGGTCGGCCAGGCTCGTGCAGGCGAGCCACGCGCTGGCGGCCGCGAACCTGCACGCGCACGGCGCGGCCATCCACCATGGCCTGGTCGTCAGCGGCGACCGCTTCGTGGCCACGCGCGCCGAGAGCGACCAGCTGCGCGCCGCGCTGTCCGACGCGCTGGCCGTGGAGATGGAAGGCGCCGCCGTGGCCCAGGTCTGCCACGACTTCGGGCGACCGTTCGGCATCGTGCGCACCATCTCCGACCGCGCCGACGACGCCGCCCACGGCGATTTCCAGCGCTTCGTGTGCGACGTGGCCGCGCCGTACTCGCGCGACATCGTGCGCGCCGCGCTCGCGCTCTGATCCGACCGTCCGGCGGGGCGGCTTGGTCGAAGGCGTCACCCCCCGGGGGTGTCGCCATGCAGACGCGCGCTGGCGACCGGCGGCGGATTCAGCTCCGCCCGTAGTGCGCCGCCAGCGCCTCGTTGCGCGTCTGGCGATCCGAGAACCAGCGGTCCAGCCACGGTTGGCCGAAACGCGATGCGAGCGCCAGCGCGCGGGCGAGCGCCTCGGGGCGGCCGGGCCGGCCCGCCAGGCGCAGGCCCGCGGCGAGTTCCAGCTCCAGGAAGGCGCGGTCGACGGCCTGGCCGTGGTCGACGTCGAACTCGTCCAGCAGCGCCAGCCCCGCCTGCGCATGCGCCACGCCGGCATCACCGTCGCCCAGCGCGTTGGCGACCATCGCGCTGAGGTAGCGCGCGCGCTCATGGTTGACCCAGGTGCCGGCGTGCTCCCAGAAGCGTTGCGCGAGGCCGGCGGCGCGTGCGAGCGCGTCGCGCAGGTCGGGCTGCGCCAGGTCTGGCAGCGGGCGCTCGAGGAGCTCGGAGGCGATGTTGTTGGTGACCGCGCCGAAGGCGGCGTCCAACCCGCTGCCGGGCGCCTCCAGCAGGTCGCCCAGCGGCCGCAGCGCGTGCAACGCGTGGCGCCCGGCCGCCTCGGCGGGCAGGCGGCCGAGCGAGAACTGCACGGTGCCGAGCGCGACGAGCGCGCGCGCCTTGTCCAGCGGCGCATCCGCGCTCGCGGCCAGCGCCTGCGTCCATTCGTGCGCCAGCGCGTCGTCGGTGACCATGTGCGCGGCGATGGCGGCGTGGCGCAGGATCAGCGGCGTGACCTCCGCGCCCGCACGGGCCACGACCTTGCGCAGGCCGTCGACCGCCTCGTCCCACAGGCCGAACTTCTCGCCGGTGACGTGATCGAGCAGGAACGACAGGCGGCCCAGCTTGGCGGCGTCCAGCGCGGTGACCTCGATCGCGCGCAGCAGTTCGAGGGCGCGCGCGGGATCGTCGTCGTGCAGGGCGTCGGCCTGCGCGAGCAGCGCGTCGGCGCCGGGAATCGGGACGATGGGGTCGCTCATGGGGGAAAGCCGGGAAGTGGCCAGGCCATCGTAGCGCGGCGAAGGCCGCGGCGGCATGCGGCACACTGGGGGTTGTCGTCCGCCGCCACCGTCCCATGTCCCTGCGCCTGTACGTCCAATTCCCCTTGTCCGCCGGCCTCGAGACCACGCTGCCGGAGGACGCCGCGCGCCACGTCCAGGTGCGGCGCCTGCAGCCGGGCGATGCCCTGCGCCTGTTCGACGGCCGCGGCGGCGAGTGGGCGGCCCAGGTCATGCGCATGGGCAAGCGCGACGTCGACGTGCGCGTCGATGCGCACGAGGCGCTCGAGCGCGAGCTGCCGTTCGAGCTCGAGATCGCGCTGGGCATGCCCACCAACGAGCGCATGGACGCCCTCATCGAGAAGGCCACCGAACTCGGCGCCGTCGCGATCCAGCCGCTGCAGACCGAGCGCTCGGTGCTGCGGCTCGACGGCGAGCGCGCCGCCAGGCGCGTGGCGCACTGGCAGGCCGTGGCGGTCGGTGCCGCCGAGCAGAGCGGGCGCACGCGCGTGCCCGTCGTCGCGCCGGTGCGCGGGCTCGCCGCCTGGCTCGCCGACCTGCCGGACGGCGGCCACGCCGGGCGCCTCGTCATGAGCACCGGCAGCGCGCCGGCGCTGGCGCGCGCGGTCGCCCCCGCTGCCGACGGCCGCTGGCTGGCACTGAGCGGACCCGAGGGCGGGCTCACCGCCGACGAGGAGGCCGCGGCCGTCGCGCGCGGCTTCGCGCGCGTCAGCCTGGGCGCGATGATCCTGCGCGCCGACACGGCGCCGCTCGCCTGGCTCGCGCAGATGGCGGTGCTGCTGCAGCGCGCGCCGTGAAGGCATTCGCCGCGAGGCGCGAAGGCTTCTTCACGGCGATGAAGGCAGACTGCATGATCCCCGGCTCATCGCATCGACCATGACCATCGACATTCCCAGCCCGATCGACCTGCGCCTCATGTCCGACGCCCGGCCCTGGGCGGAGACCGCGCTGGCCAGGCGTCCGGTGCGTCCCGAATTCTTCGATGCCTTCGCGCGCGAGATCGGCCGTGATGGCGCGCGCGTGCTGGAACTCGGGTCCGGCCCCGGCTTCCTCGCCGAGCATCTGCTGGGCGCATGGCCCGGCCTCGATTACACGGCGCTCGATTTCTCGCCCGCGATGCACCAGCTCGCCGCCGAGCGCCTCGGGGCGCGCGCCGCGCGCGTGCGCTTCGTCGAGCGCAGCTTTCGGGAACCGGCATGGGTCGACGGCCTGGGCCCGTTCGACGCCGTCGTCACGCACCAGGCGGTGCACGAGCTCCGACACAAGGACCACGCGACGGCGCTGCATGCGCAGGTGCGCCCGCTGCTGGCCGCCGGCGGCCGCTACCTCGTCTGCGACCACTATGTCGGTGGCGACGGCCTGTCGAACGACCAGCTCTACATGACGGCCGGCCAGCAGCGCGAGGCGTTGCTGCGGGCGCGGTTCGCCGACGTCGAGGCGGTGCTGGTCAAGGGCGGGCTGGCGCTGCATCGAGCCTGCTGAAGCCCCGGTGGCGCCGGGGCTGCGGAGGGCGTGGCCTCTGCGGTTGCACGGCGCGAACGATCGTCGCGCCGTGTCCGGTCAACGGTGATGTTCGACGTCGAAGATCGCGTGCCGGGTCGCCTCGAGTGCGCGGTCGACGTGCTCGACGATCCGGCCCTGGAGTTCGCGCACCCGCGGATTGTCCTCGCGCTCCGCCACGTCGCGCCGGGCCTGCGCCAGCAGGTCCTCGGCGTGGTGCAGCGCGCCCGCGCGGTCGAACTGCGTGTCCTCGTGGACATTGCCGGCGCCAACCGGCTTGGCATCGAGTTCGGCCGCGCGCGTGGCCTCGCGGATCGCACGCTCGGTCTCCGCGACGGCGATGCTTTCCTGTTCGCTGACGGCCGCGTCGCCGCCGCGGTGCGTCAGGTTCCAGTGCGCGAGCCGCAGGTCGGACAGCGCGTGCAGGTAGGCGGGATGCTGGTCGCCTTCGGCCTGCGCGGCGGACGAGCCGAGGACGGCGGCGAGCACGAGCGTGGTGGCGACGAGGAATTTCGAATGACGGATGAGCATGACGGTCTCCTTTGCGAGGGTTCGCTTTCGCCAGGGTGTCCTGCAAGAACGACGCCGACCCGTGCCGCGTTGACCGTCCTGTCCGCCGATGAGCGTGTCAGCGCTGTGACGAGTCGTTGTCCCGCGGTGCGGCCGAGCTGTCCGCGCGCGCGGATCCCTTGACCATGTCGAACCTGAACAACCGGCATTCGATGGGCCCGTTCCACATCGGCACGCGCCGGCTCTCCTTCAGCCGCATCGCGCTCGGCAGCTTCATGTCCGGGCTCAGCACCCACGCCGTCCAGCCGCTGTAGTGGCGCTTCCAGTGCGAAGCCAGCTGCGCGAAGAATTCGCCCGCGCTGGCGCCGTCGCCGCCATCGACCACCGCCGACTCGCGCCCGCCCAGCGGAGCGGGCCGCTCCTGGCGCCGTGCAGCCTCGGGGTTGTCGCGGGCGAACGCCTCCGCGCCCGGCCCGCGCGGACGCGCGTCCGCTCCGGCCGGTGCAGCACGCGCGGCCGTGAACGTGCGCGCAGCGCGGGCGCCAGGCGCGCCGGCGCTGCCGCGGCCCTTGGCGTCGATGCGCTCGCCGTAGGGCGGGTTCATCACGATGGTGCCGCGGTCGGCCGGCGCCGGACGCTGCAGCGCGTCGGCCGTCTTGAACTCGATGGCGTGCGCCACGCCCGCGCGCTCGGCGTTGCGGGTGGCGAAGTCGGTCATGCGAAAGGACACGTCGCCGGCCCAGATCGGCACCGCCGGCTTGACGATGGCGTCGCGCGCCTCGACCTGCATCTCGCCCCACGACCTGGCGTAGTCGAGGAAGGGGCGCAGGCGTTCGAACGCGAAGCGGCGCGTCATGCCCGGCGCCACGTTGCAGGCGATCTGCGCGGCTTCGATGGCGATGGTGCCGGCGCCGCAGCACGGATCGAGCAGGCCGCCGTCGTCCGGCCGTCCGTGCCAGCCGGCGGCGTAGACCAGCGTGGAGGCGAGCGTCTCCTTCAGCGGCGCCTCGCCCTGCTGCTCGCGCCAGCCGCGCTTGAACAGCGCCTCGCCGGACAGGTCGATGGCGATCCAGGCGTGCGTGGCGTCGACGTGCAGGCTGATCGCGAGGTCGGGGAAGCGCGTGTCCACGCTGGGCCGGGCACCGGCCATCTCGCGCATGATGTCGCACACCGCGTCCTTGATGCGCAGGGCGGCGAAGTTCAGCGACTGCAGCGGCGAGCGCTGGGCGGTGACGTCGACCCGGATCGTCTCGTCGGGCGTGATCCACTCCGACCAGTTGATGCGCCGACCGAGCTCGTACAGGTCGTCCTCGTGGCGGTATTCGCCGTCCACCATGGGCCACAGCACGCGCTGCGCGATGCGGCTGTGCAGGTTCAGCCGCATCGCGTGCTCGACGTTCTCGTCCACCATCACGCCCCCGCGCCCGGCGACGATGCCCTGCGGCGTTCCCAGGATGCGCGCGCATTCCTCCGCGAGCAGTTCCTCGCTGCCGTTGGCGCAGGTGACGAAGAGGAAGTCGGGCTTGTCGTTCATGGCGGGGTGCACCCTTTGGCATTTCTGACGACCGGGCTCGCTGCCGGTCGCCGCCCCCGAGGGGCTCTGGCCGCCTTGCTCCGGGTGGCCGCGCGCGGTGGCCAGGAACATCTTGGCGGGGGAAGGTGAGGAATGGTGGACTGGTTGACTAGACCGTGCGGCGCAGGTTCGCCGGCGCGATCTTCAGCGCCTCTCGATACTTGGCCACGGTGCGCCGCGCCACCTGGATGCCCTGGCCCTCCAGCATCTCCGCGAGCTGGCTGTCGGACAGCGGCTTGGCGGGGCTCTCGGCGGCCACCAGCTGCTTGATCAGCGCGCGCACGGCGGTTGACGAGGCGTTGCCGCCGGCGTCGGTGTTGAGCGACGAGCCGAAGAAGTACTTGAGTTCGTAGGTGCCGAACGGCGTGGCCATGTACTTGGCGGTGGTCACGCGCGAGATGGTGGACTCGTGCAGGCCGAGCTCGTCGGCGATCTCGCGCAGCACCAGCGGCTTCATCGCGATGGCCCCGTGCGAGAAGAAGTTCTTCTGCCGCTCGATGATGGCCTGCGACACGCGCAGGATGGTGTCGAAGCGCTGCTGGATGTTGCGGATGAACCAGCGCGCCTCCTGCAGCCGCGCCGACAGCTGGCTGCCGCTGGCGCGCTGCGACTTGAT
>JAEKKH010000109.1 GCA_019510465.1 Burkholderiales bacterium | reverse complement strand
GCGCACCACGAGCGCTTCGACGGCAGCGGCTTCCCGTGCGGGACGGCTGGCGCGGACATCCCGCTCGGCGCCCGCATCCTCGCGCTGGCCGATGCCGTCGACGATCTCGCGCATGGACGATCCGGCCTCGCGCGCCTCGGCGCCGGGCCCTTGACCGAGCGATTGACGGCGGCACGCGGAGCGCATTTCGATCCGGCCGTTCTCGACACCTGGATCCGCCTGTCCCGGTCGAAGGCGAGCTGACGGCACGCCATCGGCAGCGTCGCCGCGATGCGGCATGGCGCTCCGTCAGGCGGGCTGGAGGCTGGACGTCCGCGTCGCTTGCCTGATCGGCAGGCAGACGCGAAATGTCGTTCCCACGCCCGGTTCACTGTCGACGTCGATGCGCCCGCCGTGCCGGCGCACGATGCCATAGGACAGCGACAGGCCGAGTCCGGTGCCCTGCCCGACGGGCTTGGTCGTGAAGAACGGGTCGAAGATGCGGCCCAGCACCTCCGGTGCCATCCCGGAGCCGGTGTCGGTGATGGCGACGCAGACCTCGTCGCCGACGGTCTCCGCGACGATCGTGATGGTGCCGCGTTCGGCAATGGCATGGGCCGCGTTGACCAGCAGGTTCATGAACACCTGGTTCAGCTGCGACGGCATGCATTCGATCTCGGGCACCGCGCCGTAGCGCTTGACCACCTCGGCCTTGTACTTGATCTCGTTGCGCACGACGTTGAGGGTGCTCTCGAGGCCGCGGATGAGATCGGCGGTCTGCCACTCGTTCTCGCCCACCCGCGAGAAGTCCTTGAGATCCTGCACGATGCGCTTGACCCGATCGAGGCCGTCGGCGGACTCGAGCAGCAGCTGCGTGACGTCCGCCTTGACGAATTCGAGCTCGGCGCTCTCCTTCAGCCGGCGCAGGTTCGCCAGCTGGGCGCCATCGGCCAGCAGCGGCTCGGCGGCCTCGTAGGCGGTGAGGACGGCGAAGACGTCCGTCATGTAGCGCTCCAGCGACCTGAAGTTCGACAGCACGAATCCGATGGGATTGTTGATCTCGTGCGCGACACCGGCCGCGAGCTGGCCGATCGACGCCATCTTCTCCGACTGCATCGCCTGGTGGCGAGCGGCCTCCAGCTTGTCGATGAGTTCGCGCTGCTCCTCGCGCTTGACCTCCAGTTCGGCCACCTTGGAATCGAGGTCGGCGGTTCGCTGGACGACGCGCAGCTCCAGCTCGCGGCGGTAGACCTCGAGCTCCTGCTCGCTGCGCTTGCGTGCGTCGATGTCGACCAGGTGGCCTTGCCAGATCCTGCCCGCGACGCCGCCGCGCCGGTCGGCCAGGGCGGAGAACCATCGATCGTGCCCGTCGACCGTCCTGAGGCGGCATTCGAGGTCGATGCGCATGGACGGCCCGTGCAGCGCGGCGTTCAGCACGGCCAGGCTGTCCGGCGAGACGGTGTCCGCGGTGAAGCCCGCTGCGCGCCAGGCTTCGACCGGATGTCCGAGCAAGCCGACGATCTGCGGGCCGATGAATGTCATGACATCGCGTTCGGCATCGAACTCCCAGGCGACCACGTTCGTCGACTCGACCAGGCTTCGGTAGCGTTCCTCGCTGACGCCGAGCGCGGCCCGCGCCGTCTGGAGCTCGTCGAAGTCGCGCTTGAGGGAAGCCCGCATCGAGTTGAGCGCCCGCACGAGAACGTCGAAGTCGTCGTCCGCGTGCGGGCCCCGACGCAGCTCGATCGGCTCGGTCAGGTGCTCGGTGCGGGCGGCGCTGCGCGCGAGATCCGACAAGGGATGGCTGACCAGGCCGCGGAAGATCAGCAGCATCATGAACGAGACGAGGAAGATCTCGCCGCCCTTGGAGGCCAGCGTGAGGACGGCGTCGCCGAAGAGTTCGTCGTAGACGCCGGCGAGCGAGGCCCGGATCGTCAGCGTGCCGAGCTCGATGCGCCGCCCGGGTCCGCTGTCGGGCGACCAGATGCGGATGGCGCGGACGAGGGCGCCCGATCCCCTGCCGCCCGCCTGGGCGACCCGCAGGCCGCGAACGTCTACGAAGTCCGCCGACGACATGTCCGGCAGCGCGACGATGTCCGCCAGCTCCGCCTTCAGTTGGCGCAGGTCGAGGTTCCAGATCGAGGACGTCAGCGCAGAGGTGGACGACCGCTCGATCTCGGCGAGGCGCCGCTCGATCTGCGCCACGTCGCGGCGATAGTTCACGTACAGCTGCGTCCCGCCCGACAGCAGCGCGAGGCCGAAGCTGCACAGGAGCATCCAGGCGATGACGCGCCGGCCGAGGGCGTTCTCGACGGCGAACCGCAGGGCGCCGGCCGGAGCCGTCAGCCACGAAGGCAGTCGACGCATGACATGTCGTGAGAGCGGAACCATGAACATCCGGGACTCGTCCCCTCGGCGACGAAGAAGGGCCCCGCCGCGCGAGGTCTCACCCGGTATTTCGACGCTCCCGCCGATGAATTGAGCACCGCCGGGAGGGCTCCGGCCGCGTCAATGCGGAGCAATGTCACGCTTCGGGTCGTACCACATGCCGGCGTCACCGAGCGGCGTCGCCTTCGGCAGCAACGGGTTCGGGATCCGGATCACGCGCCGTTCGCTCATCCGCGCCTGCTCGATGGCGCTGCGGTTGTACTTCCAGAAGATCCGATCGAAGCTGCCGTCCGCGCGCATGCGGGCCAGGCCCCGTTCGATCCGCCCTGCAAGCGCCGTGTCGGCACGATTGCAGAAGAAGTAGTACGGCCAGGGGTAGTAGAGCAGCAACCCGCGCTCGACGGCCAGGTCGGGCACGTCGTCCCGATGCGCGGCGCGCTCGCGGAAGGCTTCGCCGACCCCGCGTGGAAACAGGTCGAAGCGATCGTTGGCCACCATGCGGAAGAGATCGTCGTAGGGCGCCGTCGAGACCCGGATGCCGGCCGCCTGGTAGACCGCCACGTCTCCCCAGCCGATCCCCTGCCCCATCGTCAATTTCTTCAGGTCGGCGAAGGTCGCCACGCGATCGAAATCCGCCTGCCGCCGTCGATCGATGAGCGCCACGCGATATCCGAGCAGCCCCTTGCGGAGTTCGAACCGGATAGGCAGCAGCTCGCGTTCCTTCTGTTCCGACGTGGAGCTCCAGACGACATTGGCCTCGCCGCCGCCATCGCGTATCTCCGCAAGGTAGCGTGCTTCGTTGACGTAACGGCTGCTCGCGTCGAGCGTGTAGGGGCCGTCGTCGGCGACGGTCTCGTCGAGCGCCGTCCGCAGGATCTCCTTCAGGTCGTCAAAGCGGGTGTCGTCGCGCGATTCCGTGGCCGGATAGACGACCCGCAGGGGCTGCGCGCCCTCGGCGACGCCCGCGCACAGCAGCAGGCACAGCATCAGCGATCGAACCGGCATGGGCAGCGTTTCCTCAAGCGATTTGTCAAGGGTCGCGCCGTGCCGGCGCGGACAGCCCCCTGCCGTGATATCGGAGGCATCCATGTCCGGCTTGAGACCCCTCGCGTCGGGAGACCTCGACCCGGTTCAGGACGCCCGGGGTGCACCCGCGCGCTACAGTGGGACGATGTGCTCGAACTACCGCCCCGTCACCCGCATGGATCGCCTGCTGACGTTCTTCGGCGTCGAGCGCGGCAAGGACGAGGATCCGCACGACGTCTTCCCCACCGACCTCGCGCCGTTCATCCGGCTCTCGATCGAGGGCCAGGAAGGCGGCCGGCCGGCGCTGGTGGCCGAGGACGGCAGCTTCGGCCTCCTGCCCCACTTCGCGACCGAGGTCGCCTTCGGCCGCCGCACGTACAACGCGCGCGGCGAGACGATCCACTCGCTCGCGAGCTTCCGCCACGCGTGGGCCGCCGGCCAGCGCTGCATCATCCCGGCCGAGGCGATCTACGAGCCCTGCTACGAGAGCGGCAAGGCGGTGCGCTGGCGCATCTTCCAGGAGGGCGAGGTGCCGCTGGGCATCGCCGGCATCTACCGGCGTTGGCGCAACCCGAAGGGCGGCGAGCTCTCCACCTTCGCGATGGTGACGGTCGATGCCGATTCACATCCGCTGTACCGGCGCATGCACAAGCCCGGCGAGGAAAAGCGCATGGTCGTCATCCTGGACCCCGCGGACTACCTGCCGTGGCTGAGCTGCGGCGTGATCGAGGCCAAGCGCTACTTCCGGCCGTGGCCCGGTGGGCTGCTGGGCGAGCCGGCGCCGCTCGCGCGCGCGCCCAAGGTGCTGGCCGACCCGCCGCCCAAGGACGAGATCAAGCCGCCACCACCGCCCAAGCCGACGCCACCTCCTCCTCCGCCGCCGGCGCAGGGCCGTCTGTTCTAGCTGGCGCCATCAGGACGCTCCTCGCGCACTGCGCGGCGCCGCCGCGGGAGCCCGCAGGCGCGCCGCCGTCAGGCCCTCAGGTTCCAGCGACCCAGTACCTCGTGCGCATGCTCGCCAAGATGGCTGTCGATCAGCGCCAACTGGCCCACGCGCCAGCGCACGGGCTCGATCGGCGTGTCGGCGATGCGACGTCCGCGCCACGACAGCGTCATGTGCGGGGCGATGCGCTGCCGCGAGATGCGCTCGCCGGTGTTCGCCAGCGCGATGCCCAGCGCCTGATGCAGCGCATGCAGGCCTGCGTCCTCCGTGCCCGTGAACACGCACGGATGGTCACGGCCGCCGAAGGTCGCGACGCGGTCGAAGACGATGTCGAACGGCGCATGGCGCACCGCCGCCGCGGCGCGGCACCACCGGTCGACTTCGGCGTCCGGCGGCTCGTCGACCCAGGCGCCGAGGGCGTGCAGCGTCACATGGAGCCGGTCCGCGTCGATCGCCCTGCCGGCAAACCCCAGCCGCTCCTCGACCCGCCGCGCGTGCGCGTGCAGGCGAACAGCGTCCTCCGGCGCGGGCAGCGCCGCGATGAACACGGAGTGCACCCGTCCCGGCGCGGCGGTCAGCCGCGGCAGGCAGGCAAGCGGCGCCATGCCCAGCCCGGCGGGCGGCTCGTCGAACAGCGAACATTGGCGAAGCATGGTGATCTGCAAGGGTGGACGACAGCGGGTCTGCTGTCATGACTGTATGTTCATACAGTATCACGATGCCGTCAACACCCTGCGCGGCGCGCCATGAAGAACGGGCCCGAAGGCCCGCCGTTCATTCCCACTCGATCGTCGCGGGCGGCTTGCTCGAGACGTCGTAGGTCACGCGGTTGATGCCGCGCACCTCGTTGATGATGCGGCCCGACACCTTCTTGAGCAGGCCGTAGGGCAGCTCGGCCCAGTCGGCGGTCATGAAGTCGCTGGTCTGCACGGCGCGCAGCGCCACCACGTAGTCGTAGGTGCGGCCGTCGCCCATCACGCCCACGCTCTTGACCGGCAGGAACACCGTGAACGCCTGGCTGGTGAGGTCGTACCAGCTCTTGCCGCTGGCCGCGTCCTTCCAGTTGCGCAGCTCCTCGATGAAGATCGCGTCGGCGCGGCGCAGCAGGTCGGCGTAGTCCTTCTTCACCTCGCCGAGGATGCGCACGCCCAGGCCCGGGCCCGGGAACGGGTGGCGGTACACCATCTCGGGCGGCAGGCCGAGCGCCACGCCGAGCTCGCGCACCTCGTCCTTGAACAGGTCGCGCAGCGGCTCCAGCAGCTTCAGGCCCAGCTGCTCGGGCAGGCCGCCGACGTTGTGGTGGCTCTTGATCGTGGTGGCCTTCTTGGTCTTGGCGCTGCCGGACTCAACGACGTCCGGGTAGATCGTGCCCTGCGCGAGCCACTGCGCGCCCTTGTGTCCGCCGCCGCCGGCCTTCAGCCTGGCGGCCTCGGCCTTGAAGACCTCGACGAACTCGCGGCCGATGATCTTGCGCTTCTGCTCGGGGTCCGACACGCCCGCCAGGTGGCCGAGGAACTGCGCGCTGGCGTCGACATGGATGACGCGCGCGTGCAGCCGGCCCGCGAACATGTCCATCACCATCTTGCCCTCGTCCAGGCGCAGCAGGCCGTGGTCGACGAAGACGCAGGTGAGCTGGTCGCCGATCGCGCGATGGATCAGCGCCGCGGCCACGCTGGAATCGACGCCGCCGGACAGGCCCAGGATGACCTCCTCGTCGCCCACCTGCTCGCGGATGCGCTTGACGGCTTCCTCGACGTGGCCCGTCATGACCCAGTCGGCCTTGCAGCCGGCGATGCCCAGCACGAAGCGTTCGAGCAGCCGCTTGCCCTGCACCGTGTGCGTGACCTCGGGGTGGAACTGCACGCCGTAGTAGCCGCGCGATTCGTCGGCGATGCCGGCGATCGGGCAGCTGGGCGTGCTGGCCATCAGCTTGAAGCCCGGCGGCAGCTTCGTGACCTTGTCGCCGTGGCTCATCCACACCTGGAGCATGCCGTGGCCCTCGGCGGTGCTGAAATCCTCGATGCCCTCCAGCAGCTTCGTGTGGCCGTGCGCGCGCACCTCGGCGTAGCCGAACTCGCGCTGGTGGGCGGGCTCGACCTCGCCGCCGTTCTGCACGGTCATCGCGAACATGCCGTAGCAGATGCCCAGCACCGGCAGGCCCGACCCCCACACCGCCTTCGGCGCGCGCAGGTCGGCGTCCTCGTAGGTGCTCGCGTGGCTGCCCGACAGGATGATGCCCTTGGCGCCGAACGAGCGGATGAACTCGTCGGAGACGTCGTTGGGATGGATCTCGCAGTACACGTGCGCCTCGCGCACGCGGCGCGCGATCAGTTGCGTGACCTGGGAGCCGAAATCGAGGATGAGGATCTTGTCGTGCATGGCGGCGTGGCGGGTGAGGAAGGTGTCAGGAGCGGGCGGCGACGGGCGTGCCGGCCGAGTCGGCGTGCTGCCGGCGGAAATGGAGGACGGTCATGGCCATGGCGCACAGCTGCAGCACGGCGCACAGGTAGTAGGGCAGGCCCATGCGCCAGTCGCCGCGCGGGGCGTCGGCCACGCTGCGCAGCAGCAGCGGCCCGATGACCGGGGCGAGGACGGCGGTGAGGCTGGACAGGCCGGCGACGGCGCCCATGGTCCGGCCCTGGGTCGCGGGATCGGCGGCGTTGGCGATGAGCGTCTGCAGCGAGGCGCCGGCCGCGAAGCCCAGCACGTTGCACGCGATGACCGCGTACATCACCCAGCCCTGCGAGGCCGCGCCCCAGGCGACGTATGCCGCGGCCGAGGACACCAGCCCCGCGACGACGAGCCGCTGCACCGACATCAGCTTCGTGAGCCTGCCCACGAGCACGCCCTGCACCAGGACCGACATCGCGCCCACCGCGCACAGCGACCAGCCGATCTGCTGCGGCTCCCAGCCGAACTTCAGCTGCGTGTACAGCGCCCAGGTGCCTTGCAGGATGAACTGCGCCAGCGACGCGAACGTGACCACGCCCAGCAGCGCGCCCATGCTCCTGAGCTGCGCCAGGTGCATCAGCGAGCCGATCGGGTTCGCGCGCGCCCAGCTGAACGGCTGGCGGCGCTCCGGCGGCAGCGACTCCGGCAGCACGAAGAAGCCGTACAGCCAGTTGGTGACGGCCAGGCCGCCCGCCACGAAGAACGGCAGACGCAGGCTGATGCCGCCCAGCAAGCCGCCCAGCACGGGGCCGAGGATGAAGCCGAGGCCGAACATCGCGCCCAGCATGCCGAAGCGCCTGGCGCGCTCCTCGGGCGGCGTGATGTCGGCGACGTAGGCGTTGGCCACCGCGATGTTGGCCTGCAGGGCGCCGCTGACCAGGCGCACGGCGATCAACATCCACAGCGCCGTGGCCAGCGCGGTGACGAAGAAGCTCAGCGCGAGGCCGCTGAAGCCGATCAGCAGCACCGGGCGGCGGCCGAAGCGGTCGGACAGCGCGCCCAGGATGGGCGAGCCGATGAAGTTGGCGAAGCCGAAGGCCATCGCCACCCACGCGTACGCACCGACCTGCGCCGCGGCCGTCGTCTCGAACGAGGCCACCAGCTTGGGCAGCACCGGGATGATGAGCCCGATGGAGATCATGTCGATCAGCACGGTGGCCATGATGAACGGCATGGCGGCCTGGCGCTTGCCGGAGGCGCTTTCGGCTTCGACGACGGGGGTCTGGTCTTCGCTCACGGTGGCAGGGCCCTGAAGTTGTCTTCGCGGCCTCCGCCTGGCGCGGCGGACCGTCGAAGGGTTTGCCGAAGCGCGACCGCCCGGCGGACCGGGCGGCTGTCTTTCGGGCGGCGTCGCTCAGTCTGCCCGGTAGTTCGGGGCTTCCTTCGTGATCTGCACGTCGTGCACGTGGCTCTCGCGGATGCCGGCCGAGGTGATCTCGACGAACTCCGCCTTGCTGCGCATGTCGTCGATCGTGGGGCAACCGCAGTAGCCCATCGCCGCGCGCAGGCCGCCGGCCATCTGGAACAGGATCGAGACCACCGAGCCCTTGTACGGCACGCGGCCCTCGATGCCCTCGGGCACCAGCTTGTCGGCGTTGGGCTGGTCGTCGGCTTCCTGGAAGTAGCGGTCGGCCGAGCCGGCCTTCATCGCGCCGATGGAGCCCATGCCGCGGTAGCTCTTGTAGCTGCGGCCCTGGAACAGGATGACCTCGCCCGGGGCCTCCTCGGTGCCGGCGAACATGCCGCCCATCATCACGGTGCTCGCGCCCGCGGCGATGGCCTTGGCGATGTCGCCCGAGTAGCGGATGCCGCCGTCGCCGATCAGCGGCACGCCGGTGCCCTGCAGCGCGGTGGCGACGTTGTCGATGGCCATGACCTGCGGCACGCCCACGCCCGCGACGATGCGGGTGGTGCAGATCGAGCCGGGGCCGATGCCCACCTTCACGGCGTCGGCGCCGGCCTCGGCCAGCGCCAGCGCGGCGGCGCCGGTGGCGATGTTGCCGCCGATGACGTCGACCTGAGGGAAGTTCTTCTTGACCCACTTGACGCGGTCGATCACGCCCTGGCTGTGGCCGTGCGCGGTGTCGACGACGATGGCGTCGACGCCGGCCTTGGCCAGCAGCTCGACGCGCTCCTCGGTGCCCTCGCCCACGCCCACCGCGGCGGCGACGCGCAGCTTGCCGTGCGAATCGCGCGCGGCGTTGGGGAAGGTGGTCTGCTTGGTGATGTCCTTGACCGTGAACAGGCCGCGCAGTTCGAACGCGTCGTTGACGACCAGCACGCGCTCGAGCTTGTGGCGGTGCATCAGCTCCTTGGCCACGGCCAGCGACGTGCCCTCGGGCACCGTGATCAGGCGCTCCTGCGGCGTCATGATCTCGCGCACCGGCGCGTCCATGCGGGTCTCGAAGCGGAGATCGCGGTTGGTGACGATGCCCACGACGCGGCCGTTGTCCACCACCGGGAAGCCGGAGACGCCGTGCAGCCTGGACAGCTCGACGACGTCGCGCACGCGCGCGCCCGGGGCGATGGTGACGGGGTCTCGCAGCAGGCCCGATTCGTAGCGCTTGACGCGCGCCACTTCGGCGGCCTGCTGCATCGCCGTGAGGTTCTTGTGGATGACGCCGATGCCGCCTTCCTGCGCGATCGCGATCGCCAGGCGGGCCTCCGTCACGGTGTCCATGGCCGCCGAGACGACGGGCAGGTTCAGGATGATGTTGCGGGTGAAATGGGTCCGCAGGCTGGTGTCGCGGGGCAACACCTGGGAATATGCCGGCACCAACAACACGTCGTCGAAGGTGAGCGCTTTGCCTAGAAGGCGCATGGGGGAAGCTCCAGACGCAAAAGCGGATTATACGCACCGCGGTCCGCTTGCTCGGCCGGGGTCGCGCGAATGTCCTTGCGGCCCGGCGCCCGTCGCCCAACCTGCTTGCGAATTGTCACCACTGCAGAGCACTACACTGGCCGGCGGCGCTGCCGATGACACGAGAATGTCAACGTGCCGCGCCGGCACCGCGTTGGGTCCACAACACTCGATCCGCCCGCACATCCTCCGGGCGCCAAACTCCATGCAAAAGACCGCCCTGTCCCTCGCCGCCTGCGTGCTGGCGCTCGCCGCCGCCGGCGCCCATGCCCAGGCTCTCTGGAAGTGGCGCGACGCCTCCGGTCAATTGCACATCAGCGACAAGGCACCGCCCCCGGGCACGCCGGCCAAGGACATCCTCGCCGCGCCTCCCGGCGGCGTGCTGCCGCCGCCGGCCGCGCTGATCCCCAAGCCCGCCTCCGCCGCCGAGGCGCCGGCGGCCGGCGGCTCGGCCGCCGAGTCCGCGCTCGACAGAAGGAAGAAGGCCGTCGACCAGGAGAAGGCCGACCGGGAGAAGGCCGAGCGCGCCAGGCTCGAGGCGAGCAACGCGGCGATCCGCAAGGACAACTGCGCGCGCGCCCAGGGCGCGCTGCACACCTTGCAGGCCGGCGGCCGCATGGCGCGCATGAACGACAAGGGCGAGCGCGAATTCCTCGACGACGCCGCGCGCGCCGACGAGACCAAGCGCGCCCAGGACGCCATCGCGGCCAACTGCGGCGCCGCCCCCGCGGGCCAGTGATCGGCGCGGGCCGATGGCCCGTCCCCTCAGCGCGAACGCGGCCTCAGCGCTTGCGCCCGGCGTAGCCGCGGCGGCGCAGCGCGTCGATCCCGCCCGCCGCCTCGTAGCGCACCCGGCGCGCGGCCATCGGATCGATCTGCAGGCTGCGCAGCACTTCCACGCGATCGCCGTCGCGCAGCGCGTGGGCCAGCGCCCTGCCCTTGCTCCACACCGCGGCCGACAGGCCGGCCGCCGCGAACGCGGCATCGCCTCGCGCGGCGCTGGCCAGCGCGGGCCAGCCGGAGGCCGCGATCGCGTCGGCCACCGTGGCGCCTTCGGGCAGGCGCAGTGCCACGTCCAGCGTCTCGCGCGCCGAGGGGCTCCAGACCACCTGCACGGAGATCTCAGCGCTCACCGTAGACCTGCGCGGCGCGCTTGACGAAGGAGTCGACGAAGGTGTTGGCGACCTGGTCGAACACCGGGCTCAGCACCGCCTCGAACACGCGGTTGGAGAATGCGTAGGCCAGGTCGAACTCCACCTTGCAGGCGACGGGTTCGTCCGGGCTGGGCGGCTGCGTCGGATCGGGCTTGTTCAGCGGCTTGAACTGCCAGATGCCGTCGAGGTTCGAGAACGGGCCGTCCACGAGCTTGAGTTTGACGACCTCGCCCTGCACCTGCTCGTTGCGCGTCGTGAACGACTGGCGCACGCCCGCGTACGACAGGCCCAGCCGCGCGGTCATGCCCGCGGGCGTGCCCGTCGCCGGGTCGGCCTCGTGCCGCTCCAGGATCGTGCTGGATTCGCACCATGGCAGGAACTTCGGATAGGACTCCACGTCGACGACCAGATCGTACATTTCGCGGGCGGAGTACCACAGCAGGACGGACTTCTTGACGTGCTTCATACAATGGAAGAATTTTAAGCGCCCCCATGCCCGCCCTCATCGCCGAGAACCGCCGCGCGCGGTTCGAATACCACATCGAAGAGACGTACGAGGCCGGCCTTGTCCTGCAAGGCTGGGAGGTCAAGGCCATCCGTGCGGGCCAGGTCCAGCTGACGGACGGCTACGTCGTCATCCGCAACGGCGAGCTGCACATGATCGGCTGCCGCATCAATGCGCTGCGCTCGGCGTCCACGCACGTGAACCCGGAGGCCGACCGCACCAAGAAGCTGCTGATGAAGGGCGAGGAGATCCGGCGCCTGATCGGCAAGGTCGAGCAGCGCGGCTTCACGATGGTGCCGCTGAACCTGCACTTCAAGGGCAGCTACGTGAAGGCGGACATCGCGCTGGCCAAGGGCAAGGCCGACCATGACAAGCGCAACACGATCAAGGAGCGCGACTGGGAGCGCGAGAAGGGTCGGCTCATGCGGCACAAGGTGACGGGCCCCGGGAAGTCCTGAACGTCGGAAGCGACGCCGCGCCGGCGTGATCGCTGCGCGCTGCGAAGCGAAGCGAAGGCAGCCGCAGGATGCACCCTCGCTGCTACGCCTGCGGAGCGCCCAGCTTCGCCAGCGCGCCCTCGAGATCGCGGATCAGGTCGTCCGGATCCTCCAGCCCGATCGACAGCCGCACCAGCGTGCCCGGGTACGCGCCCACGCGGCCCGAGTCGGGACGGTACGGCACGGCCAGGCTCATGGGGCCGGCCCAGGACCAGCCGATGCCGAACAGCCGCAGGTCGTCGACGAAGCGATCGATGCGATCCGGCGCGAACGCCGGGTCGAAGGCCAGCGTCATCAGGCCGGCCGCCGCGCGGCATTGCGCCGCCCAATGCTCGTGGCCCGGCGACCCCGGCGTGGCCGGGTGCAGCACACGCGCGAACTCCCGGCGGCCCAGCGCCCACTGCGCGACCCTGCGCGTCGACGCGTCCTGTGCCGCGTAGCGCAGCGCCACGGTCTGCAGGCCGCGCAGCACCAGCTCGACATCGTTGGGCCCGACGCCGAGGCCCAGGCGGCAGTGGCTCAGCGCGAGCTGGTCGTGCAGCGCCTGCGAGCGCGTGACGACCGCGCCCATCATCACGTCGGCACCGCCGGACGGGTACTTGGTCAGCGCGTGGATCGTGAGGTCGACGCCGAGCGCGGGTGCCGCGCCGGCGTCGAGGTCGAAGGCGTCGAAGGCGATGCCGCTGCCCCAGGTGTTGTCGAGCGCCACGGTCGCATGCGGCGCCTGTGCGCGCACGGTGCGGACCAGCCCGCGCAGGTCGGGGAACTCGAGCGTCACCGAGCCCGGCGGCTCGATCCAGACCAGCTTGACGTCCGCGCCGAGTGCGGCGCGCAGCGACTCGAGATCCATCGGGTCGTAGAAGCGGTGCGCGATGCCCCAGCGCGCCAGCTCGTGCGCCGCCAGGCTCTTGTTCGGGAAGTAGGCGTTCGCGGGGATCAGCACCGTGTCGCCGCTGGACAGCAGCGACTGGTCGACGAGCGCGATCGCGGCCAGGCCGCTGGGCACCAGCATCGCGTGGGTGCCGCCCTCCAGCGTGGCGAGACGGGCCTCCAGCGTGAACGAGGTCGGCGTGCCGTGCAGCCCGTAGGTGTACGTGTTCTTGTCCAGCCAGTGGCTGGCGCGCATCGCGGCGACATCCTTGAACAGCACCGTCGACGCACGGTGCAGCGCCGGCGCCACCGCGGCGAAGCCGGGCGCGGGCACGTAGTCGTGATGGATCTGCTGGGTGGACTTCGCGTCCCCGGACGAATCGCCGCGCATGTCAGATCGGCAGCGCGACCAGGTCGTGGCCCTCGGTGGCGACGATGCGGGCGCGCGTGAACTCGCCCACCTTCAGCTGCTTGGACACCTTCTCCGGCGGCAGCAGGCGCACGACGCCGTCGATCTCCGGCGCGTCGGCATACGAGCGGCCGACGCCGCCCTTCCTGCCCAGCATCGGCGCCTTGTCGACCAGCACCTGCATCGTCGCGCCGACGCGGCGCTGCAGCTTGGCGGTGGACACGTCCTCGGCCACCGCCATGAAGCGCGCGCGGCGTTCCTCGCGCAGTTCCTGCGGCAGCTGGTCGGCCAGCTCGTTGGCCGTTGCGCCCTCCACCGGCGAATAGGCGAAGCAGCCCGCGCGGTCGATCTGCGCCTCGCGCACGAAGTCCAGCAGCGTCTCGAACTCCTGCTCGGTCTCGCCCGGGAATCCGGCGATGAAGGTGCTGCGGATCACCAGCTCGGGGCACTTCGCGCGCCACTCCTGGATGCGCTCCAGCGTGCGCTCGCCGGTGCCAGGGCGCTTCATGCGCTTGAGCACCGCGGGATGGGCGTGCTGGAACGGGATGTCCAGGTAGGGCAGGACGCGGCCGGAGGCCATCAGGTCGATCACGTGGTCGACATGCGGATACGGGTACACGTAGTGCAGGCGCACCCAGGCGCCGTACTTCGCGGCCAGGTCGCCCAGCCGCTCGCAGAGATCGAGCATGCGCGTCTTCACCGGCTTGCCGTCCCAGAAGCCGGTGCGGTACTGGATGTCGACGCCGTAGGCCGAGGTGTCCTGGCTCACCACCAGCAGTTCCTTGACGCCCGCCTCGAACAGGCGCTGCGCCTCGCCCAGCACGTCGCCGATGGGGCGCGAGACCAGGTCGCCGCGCATGCTCGGGATGATGCAGAACGTGCAGCGGTGGTTGCAGCCCTCGCTGATCTTGAGGTAGGCGTAGTGGCGCGGCGTGAGCTTGATGCCCTGCGGCGGCACGAGATCGACGAACGGGTCGTGCGGCTTGGGCACGTGCCGGTGCACCGCGTCCATCACCTCCTGCGTGGCGTGCGGGCCCGTCACGGCCAGCACCTT
>JAEKKH010000108.1 GCA_019510465.1 Burkholderiales bacterium | reverse complement strand
CGATTGCAACGCCGCTTGCCCGCCCTACCCCAGCTTGCCCGCGTGCTCCACCGCGTACTTGATCAGCTCCGCCTGCCCCTCCAGCAACAGCTTGCGCTTGATGTTCTGGCGATGGGCCTCGACGGTGCGCACGCTCACGTCCATCTCGCGGGCGATGTGCTTGCTGGACAGCCCGCGGGCCAGCGCCGCCAGGATCTCGCACTCGCGTGACGACAGCATGGGCCGAGGCGCCTGGTTGCGGAACAGGCGCCGCGACACCGCCGGGCTGAGAAAGGTACCGCCGCCGGCCACGGCCTCGATGGCCGCGATGATCTCGCTGGCCGGCGAGTCCTTCAGCACATAGCCGCGCGCGCCGGCCTGCAGGGCGCGCTGGACGTACTCGGGGTTGTCGTACATGGACAGCATCAGCACCAGCAGCGCAGGCTCGCGTACCAGCAATGCCGACGTGAGGTCGATGCCGTTGACGCCCTTCATGCCCACATCCATCAACACGAGGGTGGGCTGCAGCGCGCCCAGCTGCGCATGGGCCTCTTCCGCGTTGGACGCCTCGCCGACGACTTCGAACCCGGGCACGGCCTGCAGGCGCGCGCGCAAGCCGTCGCGCACGAGCGGGTGGTCGTCGACGAGCAGCAGGCGGATCGCGGACGACGGCGCCGCGTCGGGGCTGGGCGAAGGAGTTGCCATGGCGCGATTAGACCGCAGCGTCGCCGCCCTGCACGAACATCGGCAACAGCGGAGGTCGAATCCACCCTACCCGCGCGTCGTCCCCAAGCCCGCCCCCGTCCACGCCGTGGGCTGCGGCCAGGCGCCGTAGTCGCGCAGGGTCGGCACGTCGGTCCTGTCGCCGCCTGCGCGCGCGCGCCGCTGGCCGAACTTGCCCGAACGCGCCAGCACGCACACGGGGCATTCGATGATGCCCACCTTCTCCTCGTGCACCAGGTGCACCACGCCGCACTTGGCACAGTGACCCAGGTGCGTGTCGGCGCCTTCGCGCATCGGCGTGAAGACGTCCTTGAGCATGCGGCTGAGCGAGACGCCGCAGTCGGCGTCGTAAGTGCACGCGTAATAGTCGTAGGCCCACACCATGGCCTCGAAGGCCTCGACGCCGGCATCGACCAGGCGGCGCTGCAGGCAGAAGATGGCCGTGGCGCTGAGCCGGCGGTGGGCGCTGCCCCACAGGTCGCGGTGGTCGCGCGTGCGATCGCGCGGCGCGCCGCGCTCGCGCTTGGGCTTGGGGTTCAGCGACTCCGCGATGCCGCGCAGCTGCGCGGCGCGCACGT
Organism: Burkholderiales bacterium; assembly: GCA_019510465.1. Lineage (GTDB taxonomy): Bacteria > Pseudomonadota > Gammaproteobacteria > Burkholderiales > Burkholderiaceae_C > Scleromatobacter. Next base: position 17,171 of record JAEKKH010000108.1, on the reverse strand, counting down.
CGCTGGTGGCCAGCATGCGGTCCTCGACCTCGGTGGGCCGCATCTGGTGGCGCAGCATCGCCAGGATCAGGCTGGACGTGCCGGGCATCAGGAACGTGGCCGGCGGCCGGCCGGAGCGCTTGTTGACCAGCGTGCGTTCGGCCACGCGATAGGCGGCGCTCTCCTGCTGCACGGCGTGGCGGATCAGCGCGAACTCCTGCTCGCAGCACTGCGTGAGCGCGAACAGTCCGCGCAGATTGGGCTCGACGCCGTCGTCGTCGGGGCGCAGCAGGCGGTCGATCAGCGCGTCGGACAACCGCGGCACCGCCAGCAGCGCCCCGGGGTTGCCGCCCCACTCGAGGAAGGCGAAGGCGGGCAGTTCCTGCAGGGCGCGGATCACCTCGCGGTCGGTGATGTCGCACACCAGCGCGGCGCTGGCGGGATCGTCGGCGTAGCGCACGAAGGTGGCCAGTGCGAGGCGGTTGATGCGCTTGACCAGCGGACGGTACACCTCGTGGTCTGGCGTGAGCATGGGACGGCGCTCGGGCAGCCGGCGCACCAGGCGCTCGGTGAGCGCGGGGCGCCACAGCGCGACGGGCGTGGTGGCCAGGTCGTCGAGCTGCGCATCGGGCATCGCCGCGAGGCGCATCGCCACGCCCAGCGGCACGCCGAACAGCTCGACCGCGTGCTGCGGGTTGCGCCGCGCCACTTCCGCCAGGCCTTCGATGATCTCCTCGTTGAGCGTCTTCTGGTCGCTCGGGCCCTTGGCCGCTCCGGTCAACGTCATTCTTTCCCCTTGAAGTGTTCCAGGTGAGCTCGCCAACCCAGGCCTGTTGTGATTTCCCACAACATTCTGGAAGTGATGTTCAAAATGTTGGCGTGAAGTGACTGTGACACACAAGTTTCAGCCCATCAATCCGAAGTTTGTGGGCATTTTGCTGTGATCCCGTCTAAACTGTCCGTTCCCCCTAGCTTGGCGAATCCAGTCCGATGGAAGACCTGCTTCAAGCCCGCCCCGACCACGACGCGCCCGCCGAGCCCGCGCTGAGCATCAACGTGCGGCGCTTCCTGCTGTCGCACGGGGTCAAGGAGCACAACCACGCCTCCGAGATCGCGCGCATCATCAACGTCGACCGCTCGCAGTCGTACCGGCGGCTCAAGGGCGACGTGGCGTGGAGCCACACCGATCTGCGGGCCATCGCCCATCATTTCGGCGCGCCCGACGAATTGCTGCTGCCTCGCGACGACCTGGCCCGTTTCGCCCACCCCGGCAGCGACGGCGTGCCGGCGCTCATCCGCGTGCCCAGCCTGCCGCCCACCGGCCTGCTGGTGCCCGGCCCGGAACTGGCGCCGGGCGACAGCAGCGACCTCGTCGCGATCCGCAATGGCACCAGCTGGGAGGTGCACGTCAACGGCGACGAGCCCTTCGGCGCGCGCCGCCACGCCATCGAGGCGCTGACGATCCGCAGCCACCCGCACCTGCAGGTGGCGCTGCTGGAGGACGACCTGCGCGCCGCCGACGCGCTGGTCGAGGCCTTCCGCCCGCTGGGCATCGTGGCCACGCCCTATGCCGACAGCGACGCGCTGCGCGCGGCCATCGCGCACCGCCGCTTCGACGCCTACGTGCTGGACTGGCTGCTGGCCGAGGGCACCGCCGCCAGCATCGTCGAGGAGATCCGCAACCACCGCGCGCACGTGCCGATCCTGGTGGTCACCGGCGCGCTCATGGCGGACTCCGAGATGGAGAGGAGCCTGCTCGAGCTGTCGGCGCAGTGGAACTTCTCGACGCTGGACAAGCCCGTGCGGCCGATGAACCTCGCCAACGCGCTCAAGCAGATGGTCAGCGCGTCGCGCGGCTGAAGGGCCCGGCCCGCGCGCGGGCTCGCGCGGTCACGGGCTCGCGCGCCCAGCCCCTCGCGCCATGGCAGGGTGGCGCGAACCGTCATCACGCGCACGCCGTGGCGCCACGCCGCCCATCCGCGCGCATCCCGCAGGATCTCCCCATGGTCATGAAAACGTCGCTCGCAGAGATCGTCGACGGACGTCTCGTGCTGCCCGAAGGCGCCCTCGCGCTGCTGCCGGCGGGCATGCCGTTGCGCGTCATCACCGATACGGAACGCAAGACGGTCTGCGTCTACGCCAAGGATCCGATGACCCCGCTTTCGCCGGACAGCGCCGCCTTCCTCGACGCCCTCGGCGAACTGAGCGCCGACAGCACGGACGACAAATATTTCGCCCCGGTCACCGAGGAGGCATCGTGGCGGAGTCGCCGGACAAGTTCCTGTCCGACCTCGTGAACGAACAGCCCGCCGAAGTGGCCCGCGTCTTCCACAACATGCGCACGCGCCGCAAGAAGGCCGCCCATTCCGTCGACGAATTCCTCGAGGCCATGCAGCGCGGCGGCCTCGGACTGACGGTCCGGCACCTGGAGCGCTATCGAGACCTCCTTTGACCGGCACGCGGCGGCATCGCCCGCCGCCGCGGGAACGACCCGCGACAATGCGACGCATGACGGTCCGCCCCCTCACGCCACTGCTGCTGGCTGCCGCGCTCGCCGGCGGCCTGCCCATCGCCTGGGCGGCGTCGCCGGAGGCACCGGCGGCATCGGCCGCCGAGGTCGGCGCGCCGCTGTTCCAGTTCGCCGGCAAGCCGTTCGTCCACCGCTGGTCGCACGCCGGCCAGCACGAGTTCACGCCGCCCACGCAACCCGACCTGTCCCGGTGGCAGGACATGGTCACCGTGCAGCTCTACGACAAGGTGAGCAACGACGACGAGTTGGCGCTGGTGGCCAACGGCGTGCTCATGGCCTACCAGAAGGCCGGCCAGGTCATCCGCGCGAATTTCCTGGAGGCCGCGCCCGGGCGGCCGGCCGAGCACCTGGTCGTGGCCATGCTGCACGACAAGGGCGTGCGCGAGATGGTGTTCGCGCGCTTTCGCCTGACGCCCGGCGGCGGCCAGGCGCTCGTCTACTCGCATCGCGTCTACGGCAGGGAGCCCGACGACGCGGCCGGCGCGTGGTTCCGGGCGAACGCCATCGCCACCGAGTTCGCGAGCCGTCTCAGAGCATCCAGCTGAAGAAGATCAGGTACAGCCCGCCCAGGATCGCCACCCACTTGGACACATAGTAGGTGCGGCGGTGCGTGGCCTTGAGCTTCTTGGCCTGCAGGCGCAGCTTGTAGGCGTTCTGGAAGAAGCGGTTGATGCCGCCCACCCGCTCGCCCACCTCGTTGGGGGCCGCCGAGGCCGCCATGATGTTGTTGGCGAACCAGCGGTTCATCGCCGCCAGGATGCGGCCGTGCAGCGGGCGTTCCACGTCGCAGAACAGGATCACGCGCTGCTGGTCGGTGGTGTTGGCGGCGTGGTGGATGAAGGTCTCGTCGAAGACGACGGCCTCGCCGTCCTTCCAGAAGTAGCGCTGGCCGTCGACCTCGATGTAGCAGTCGGGCGAGTTCGGCGTGGCCAGGCCCAGGTGGTAGCGCAGCGAGCCGGCGTACGGGTCGCGATGGCGCACCAGCTTGCCCTCGGGCGGCAGCGAGGCGAACATCGCGCCCTTGACCGACGGGATCCTGTTGAGCAGCTCCACCGTGCGCGGGCACGACGCCTTCGCCGAGGCCAGTTCCTCTCCGTACCACTTCAGGTAGAAGCGCTTCCAGCCCGAGCGGAAGAACGAGTTGAAGCCCATGTCGTTGTAGCCGGTCGCCACGCTGATGCGGCCGGCCTCGTTCAGGCTCAGCGCCTCGGCGCGGATCTCCTGCCAGTGCTGCTGCAGGACCGCCAGCTCGGGAAAGGCGGCCACGGGCGCGTACGGCGTCGCCTTCACCCGCGAGAACAGCACCATCAGCATGTTGTACGGCGCCAGCAGCACCGTGTAGTCGGTGAACGCCTTCATCAGGCCGAACCGTGCGCGGCCCCGCAGGTGGACGAACAGGGCCGAGCCCATCAGCAGCACGAAGATGCCGACGCGGAGGGCGATGGAGTACGGGTGGGTCATGGGTGGCGCCGCGGCGCGTGGCCGCAGCATCGGGAGGAACCCTGCATTTTGCCGGGAACGACGCGTCTTGTCCTCGACCGTGTCCTCGGGCCGAACCCCCGCTCGGCAGTGGCGCGACCGCCAAAGGCCGGGCTGCCGGCCGCGAAAGCCGCGCCCGGGCGGCCAGCCTCGATAATCGGGGGATGAATCCGCTGCTCGGCACGCTCCACCCCTACCCGTTCGAACGCTGGCGTGTCCTCGCCAGGGACGTCGTCCCCTCGCCCGCCCATCGCCCGATCAGCCTGGGCCTGGGCGAGCCGCGCCATCCGACGCCGCAGCTGATCAAGGACGCCATCACCGGCCACCTGGCCGGCCTGGCGAGCTATCCGACCACCCTCGGGGACGCCGGCCTGCGCCAGGCGATGGCCGACTGGGCGCGGCGCCGCTACGGCGTCACGCTCGACCCCGCGACGCAGCTGCTGCCCGTGATCGGCTCGCGCGAGGCGCTGTTCTCGTTCGCGCAGGCGGTGGTCGACCCGACCTGGCGCGGGCGACCGGGCACGCCGGCCCCGATCGTGCTGTGCCCCAACCCGTTCTACCAGATCTACGAGGGTGCGGCCTTGCTGGCCGGCGCCGAGACCGCGTTCGCCAACAGCGATCCGGCGCGCAACTTCGCCGCCGACTGGGGCGCGGTCGACGAGGCCACCTGGGCCCGCACGCAGCTGATGTTCGTCTGCTCGCCCGGCAACCCCACCGGCGCCGTGATGCCGCTGGAGGAATGGAAGGCGCTGTTCGAGCTGAGCGACCGCCACGGCTTCGTCATCGCCAGTGACGAGTGTTACTCCGAGATCTACTTCGGCCCGGAGGGCCAGGCCCCGCTGGGCGCGCTCGATGCCGCCCGCCAGCTGGGACGCGGCGACTTCCGCAACCTGCTGGTGCTCACGTCGCTGTCCAAGCGCTCCAACGTGCCGGGGCTGCGCTCGGGCTTCGTGGCCGGCGACGCCGCGCTGGTGAAGGCCTTCCTGCTGTACCGCACCTACCACGGCAGCGCGATGAGCCCGGTGGTGCAGGCCGCCAGCGAGGCCGCGTGGCGCGACGAGGCGCACGTCGTCGAGAACCGCGAGCAGTACCGCCGCAAGTTCGCCCGGGTGCTGCCGATGCTCGCCGGCAAGCTCGACGTGCGCCTGCCGGACGCCGCTTTCTACCTCTGGGCGGGAATTCCGTCGCATTTGCACGGCGGCGACGACGTCGCGTTCGCGCTGGGCCTGCTGGCTCAATACAATGTGACGGTACTGCCCGGCAGCCTGCTCGCCCGCCCGTTCCGGGGCGTCAACCCCGGCGCCGGCCGCATCCGGCTGGCCCTGGTGGCCGAGACGGCCGAATGCGTCGAGGCCGCCGAACGCATCCTCGCCTACATCGAAAAGATTTCATGAGCTCCAGCCTGCAAGCCCTCATCGACGCCGCGTGGGAAGACCGCGCGAAGTTCTCGCCCGCCGACGCGCCGGCCGACGTCCGCGCCGGCGTCGCGTCGGTCATCGAGGACCTGAACGCCGGCCGCCTGCGCGTGGCCACGCGCGAGGGCGTGGGCCAGTGGACGGTGCACCAGTGGGTCAAGAAGGCGGTGCTGCTGTCGTTCCGCCTGAACGACAACAAGCCGGTGCACGCGGGCGCGCTGCAGTATTTCGACAAGGTCGAGCCCAAGTTCGCGCACCTCGACGAGGCCGAGCTGCGCGCCACCGGCGTGCGCATCGTCCCGCCGGCCGTGGCGCGCCACGGCAGCTTCATCGGCCGCAACGCCATCCTCATGCCGTCGTACGTCAACATCGGCGCCTACGTCGACGAGGGCACGATGGTCGACACCTGGGCCACCGTCGGCTCCTGCGCGCAGATCGGCAAGAACGTGCACCTGTCGGGCGGCGTGGGCATCGGCGGCGTGCTGGAGCCGCTGCAGGCCAACCCGACCATCATCGAGGACAACTGCTTCGTCGGCGCGCGCTCCGAGATCGTCGAAGGCGTCATCGTCGAGGAGAATTCGGTCATCTCGATGGGCGTGTTCATCGGCCAGAGCACCAAGATCTACGACCGCGCCACCGGCGAAGTCAGCTACGGCCGCGTGCCCTCGGGCTCGGTGGTGGTGGCCGGCTCGCTGCCGTCGGCCGACGGCAGGTACAGCCTGAACTGCGCGGTCATCGTCAAGCGCGTCGACGCCCAGACCCGTTCCAAGACCAGCATCAACGACCTGCTGCGCGCTTGACGCGAGCGCGAGCAGGCCGATAAACCAGTTGGGAGCCGCGCACCGCGGCGACGAATCGAACCCGCGCCTGAACACAGGCGCCACCAGGAGAGCTCGATGGACGGCGGAAACATGGAACGCGTGCTGCATCTGATGGCCGACAAGGGCGCATCGGATGTCTACCTGACGGCCAACTCGCCGATCCAGCTGAAGATCAACGGACAGCTGGTGCCGGTGTCCGACCAGATCCTCACGCCCGGCCAGCCGCGCGCGCTGCTGGCCGAGCTGCTGACGCCCGTGCAATTGGAGGAGCTCGACCAGACCGGCGAGCTCAACCTGGGCATCGGCATCCGCGCCGTGGGCAGCTTCCGCCTGTCGGCGTTCAAGCAGCGCGCCTCGATCGCCGCCGTGATCCGCTGCATCCCGCACAAGATCCCGTCGATGGACACGCTCAACCTGCCGCCGGTGCTGGCGTCGCTGGCGCTCGAACGCCGTGGCCTCGTGCTGGTGGTGGGCGCCACCGGCAACGGCAAGAGCACGTCGCTGGCGTCGATGATCGAATACCGCAACACGCAGCTGTCCGGGCACATCCTCACCATCGAGGAGCCGATCGAATTCCTGTTCTCGAACAAGCGCTCGATCATCAACCAGCGCGAGGTGGGCCGCGACACCGCGTCGCTGCACATCGCGCTGAAGAACGCGCTGCGCCAGGCGCCCGACTGCATCCTGATCGGCGAGATCCGCGACCGCGAGACGATGTCGATGGCCATCTCGTACGCCCTGTCGGGCCACCTGGTGCTGGCCACGCTGCACGCCAACAACAGCTCGCATACGCTGGGCCGTATCCTGTCGTTCTACACGCCGGAAGCGCGCCCCGCGCTGCTGGGCGACCTGGCCGCGGCGCTCAAGGCCATCGTGTCGCAGCGCCTGCTGCGCTCGACGGCCGGCGGCCGCGTGCCGGCGGTCGAGGTGCTGCTGAACAGCCGCTTCATCGCCGAGCTGATCGAGAACGGCGACATCCAGGGCGTGCGCGAGGCGATGGACAAGTCGCTGGCCGAAGGCTCGCAGATGTTCGAGGCGGACATCGCCCGCCTCATCGGCCTGGGCCTGGTCACGCAGGAAGAGGGCCTGCTGGGCGCCGACTCCCCCACCAACCTGTTGTGGCGCCTGCAGAACGAGATGACGCCGGTCTCGCGCGTGCAGCCGGCCAAGGTCGAGTCCGACGCCCCGTCGTTCACCGAGATCACGCTCGACGTGCTGCCCGAGGAACCGCAGGCCCCGCGCCAGCGCCTGGGCGGCGTGGCCGTCGAGCTGCATCGCTCCAAGCACGGCTGATGCAGCGCACCCCTGCCTGATCGATGGATGCCACGCTCCTCCTGCTCGAGCAGCTGATCGCCCGTGCCTCCGTCACGCCCGACGACGCCGGTTGCCAGGCGTTGATCGCGCAGCGCTTGCAGGCCGTCGGGTTCGACTGCGAGCACCTGCCGTTCGGCCCGGCCGACGGCGTCGTCAGCAACCTGTGGGCGGTGCGCCCGGGCGCGCGCCCGGGCCCGACGCTCGTGTTCGCCGGCCACACCGACGTGGTGCCCACGGGCCCGCACGACCAGTGGAGCAGCGCGCCCTTCGTGCCGAGCTACCGCGACGGCAAGCTGTACGGCCGCGGCAGCGCCGACATGAAGACCTCGCTGGCCGCGATGGTCGTGGCCGCCGAGGAGTTCGTCGCCGCGCATCCCGGACACGCCGGCCGCATCGCCTTCCTGCTGACCAGCGACGAGGAAGGCCCGTCGGTGGATGGCACCGTGCGCGTCGTCGACACGCTGCAGGCGCGCGGCGAGACGCTCGACTGCTGCATCGTCGGCGAGCCCACCTGCGTCGAGCGGCTGGGCGACATGATCAAGAACGGCCGCCGCGGCAGCCTGTCGGCGCGGCTCACCGTGCTGGGCGTGCAGGGCCATGTCGCCTACCCGCACCTGGCGCGCAACCCGATCCACGTCGCCGCGCCGGCCATCGCCGAGCTGGCCGCCACGCGCTGGGACGACGGCAACGACCACTTCCCGCCGACCAGCTTCCAGATCTCCAACATCCGCGCGGGCACCGGCGCCACCAACGTCATCCCGGGCGAGGCGGTCATCGACCTGAACTTCCGTTTCTCGACGGAGTCGACGCCCGAGTCCCTGAAGGCGCGCGTCGCCGAGATCCTGCAGCGCCACGGCGTCGAGCATCGCGTGGCATGGACGCTGGGCGGCTCGCCCTTTCTCACGCGGCCCGGCACCCTCAGCCAGGCGCTGGCGCAGGCCATCGTGGACGAGACCGGCGGCGAGGCGGCCGGCATCCGGGCCGAGCTGTCGACCACCGGCGGCACGTCGGACGGGCGCTTCATCTCGCGCATCTGCCCGCAGGTCGTCGAGTTCGGGCCGGTCAACGCCACCATCCACAAGATCGACGAGCACGTGGCCGTGGCCGACGTGCCGCGGCTGAAGGACATCTATCGCCGCACAATGGAGATTCTGCTGGCGAACGCACCATGACCCTCATCGACTACCTGCACCGGGCCGGCGCCCGCCTCGACGAGGCGGGCGTTTCGTTTGGGCACGGCACCACCAACGCGTTCGACGAGGCGGCCTGGCTGGTGCTGTGGAAGCTCGGCCTGCCGCTGGACGACCTCGACGGCGTGGCGCAGCGCGAGCTCACCGACTCCGAGACCGCCACGCTCGACGCCTTCGTCGGCGAGCGCATCGCCTCGCGCCGCCCCGCCGCCTACCTCACCGGCGAGGCCTGGCTGCAGGGCGTGCCGTTCACCGTCGACGAGCGCGTGATCGTGCCGCGCTCGCTGATCGCCGAGGTGCTGGCCGAGGGCGTGATCGACGCCTGGATGCCGCCGGACACGGCGCGCGTGCTGGACCTGTGCACCGGCAACGGCAGCCTCGCGGTGCTGGCGGCGATGGCGTGGCCCGACGTCGCCGTCGACGCGGCCGACCTGTCCGCCGACGCGCTCGCGGTGGCCGCGCTGAACGTGCAGCGCCACGGCCTGGACGGCCGCATCGCGCTGCACCAGGGCGATGGTCTCGCCGCCCTGCCCGCGGGCCGGCGCTACGACCTGATCCTGTGCAATCCGCCATACGTCAACGCGCAGTCGATGCGCGAGCTGCCCGCCGAATACCAGGCCGAGCCCGCGCTGGCGCTGGCCGGCGGCCGCGACGGCATGGACTTCGTGCGCGCGCTGTTCGCCGCCGCGCCCGGCCGCATGACCGACGACGCCGTGCTCGTGCTGGAGATCGGCAACGAGCGCCCCTTCTTCGAGGCCGCCTTCCCCGGCCTCGAGGTCGTCTGGCTTCCCACCCAACTGCATGACGACGCGGTGCTGCTCGTCACGCGCCCCCTGCTGCAGGCCGGCCTCGCGCCGGCCCCGAACGCTTCCTGACCATGATCACGCTACGCAATGTGCAACTGCGCCGGGGGACGAAGATCGTCCTCGATGGCGTCAACGTCAACGTCAATCCCGGCGAGAAGGTGGGCCTGGTCGGGCGCAACGGCGCCGGCAAGTCCAGCCTGTTCGCGCTGCTGGCCGGCCGCCTGCAGGCCGACCAGGGCGACTTCGAGATCCCCGCGCGCTGGCGCCTGGGCGAGGTCGCGCAGCACATGCCCGAGACCGAGGACTCGGCCACGGACTTCGTGCTGGAAGGCGACATCCCGCTGATGGAGGCCCAGCGCGAGCTGGCCGCCGCCGAGGCCGCCGAGGACGGCGAGGCGATGGCGCACGCGCACATGATGATCGGCGAGGCCGGCGGCTTCGATGCCCGCGCCCGCGCGCAGGCCCTGCTGATGGGCCTCGGCTTCAAGAACGAGCAGGTCGACGCGCCGGTCAACAGCTTCTCCGGCGGCTGGCGCATGCGCCTGCAGCTGGCCCGCGCGCTGATGTGCCCGGCCGACCTGCTGCTGCTCGACGAACCGACCAACCACCTGGACCTCGACGCGCTCGTCTGGCTGGAATCATGGCTGCAGCGCTTCGACGGCACGATCGTGATGATCAGCCACGACCGCGAGTTCCTCGATGCGATCACCGGCGTCACGGTGCACCTGGACGAAGGCACGCTGACGCGCTACGGCGGCAACTACTCCACCTTCGAGGAGATGCGCGCCGAACGCCTGTCGCAGCAGTCCGCCGCCCACAGCCGCCAGCAGGAGAGGGTGGCGCAGCTGCAGCGCTTCATCGACCGCTTCAAGGCCAAGGCCAGCAAGGCCAAGCAGGCGCAGAGCCGCGTCAAGGCGCTGGCGCGCATGGAGCGCATCGCGCCGGTGCTCACCGCGTCGGACTTCGCCTTCGAGTTCAAGGAGCCCCGGAGCCTGCCCAACCCGATGCTCGCCATGAGCAACATGGAGTGCGGCTACATGGTGCAGGACGACGTCGATCCCGACACCGAGCCCGTGCGCAAGGTGATCGTGCGCAACATCAACAAGACGGTGCTGGCGGGCCAGCGCATCGGCATCCTGGGCGCCAACGGCCAGGGCAAGTCCACGCTGGTCAAGACGATCGCGCGCAGCGTGCCCGCGCTCGGGGGCGAGGTCACCGAGGGCAAGGGCCTGTCGATCGGCTACTTCGCGCAGCAGGAGATGGACGTCGTCCACGCCGACGACACGCCGCTGCAGCACATGGTGCGCCTCGCGAAGACCGTGGGCCCGGAAGGTCGCGAGCAGGAGCTGCGCGACTTCCTGGGCCAGTTCCGCTTCGTCGGCGACATGGTGCACCAGGTGATCGGCACGCTGTCCGGCGGCGAGAAGGCGCGCCTCGTGCTGGCGTCGCTCGTGTGGCAACGCCCCAACCTGCTGCTGATGGACGAGCCGACCAACCACCTGGACCTCACCACGCGCGAGGCGTTGTCGATGGCGCTCAACGAGTTCGAGGGCACCGTCATGCTGGTCAGCCACGACCGCGCGCTGCTGCGCGAGGTCTGCGACGAGTTCTGGCTGGTGGCCAAGGGCGCGGTGCTGCCGTTCGACGGCGACCTCGACGACTACCAGAAGTGGCTGCTCGACACCTCGCGCGCCGTCTCGCGCGGCCAGCCCGCCCCGCCGCTGCCGGGCAATCTGGACAGCCTGGTGGGCGGTACGCCAGTGCCCGCGCCCAAGGCCGCCAAGGCTGCCAAGGCGCCCGCCGTGCCGGTGGCCGCGCCGGCGCCCGCCGCGGCCGCGCCCCAGACCAAGGCCGGTCCGGCCCGCAACGACGACCGCAAGGCCGCGGCGCAGGCGCGCACGCAGGTCGCCGCGAAGACGCGCCCGCTGCGCGTCGAGATCGAGCAGATCGACAAGCGCATGGAGAAGCTCGGCGCCGAGAAGTCCGAGCTGGAGGCCTCGATGGCCACCGGCAAGCTGGCCGGCCCCGAGATCGCCGACGCCGGCCGCCGCCTGGCGCACGTGGGCGCCGAGATCGCGATGCTGGAGGAGCGCTGGCTGGCGCTGAACGAGCAGATCGAGGCGCTGCAGGCGGGCACCTGAATCTCGGGGGGCGCCCAGGATCGCCGGGGCGTCAGGCCGTCCGGAAGGTGGTACCGTCGGAAAGAGACATCCCGTGACCTCCGTCGCACCCGGGACACAGGATGAATTTCATTTCGTGCGTCCACGAGCCGACAATGCCGCCATCCCTTCCCGGCCACGCCAATCGATGACCCGACTGCCGCGCCTGCTCCCTCTGGTGATGTGCACCCTCCTGCTGGATGCCGGTGCGGCTCCCGAGCCGCCCGGACCGACCTACCGCAGCATCGGCCCGGACGGCAAGATCACGTACTCGGACCGCAAGCCCACCGACCCGTCGCTGCGCTCGCACGAGCTGGGCCGGACCACCTCCGCCCCGCTGGTGGCGCAGGCCACCGGCCCGTTCGACCTGCGCCCGTCCAGCAAGCCGTCCACCGAGCGGCCGGTCGTCGGCGAAGGGCAGGCGCCCGCGGTCGACATCAGCGGCAAGCCGTTCCCCCCCGGCCTGGCCGATGCGGTGCTGACCGTGCTGGTGCACCAGTTCTTCGTGCAGTCGCTCGTCGAGACCTGCACCCGCCTGCGGCCCGCGTTCGTCGAGCGCTACCAGGGCGGCGTGCGCAACTGGCGCGATCGCAACGCCGACATCCTCGCCCGCAGCAACCGCATCACGTTCGCGCGCTTCACCGGCGAGCAGCGCGACACGCTGCGCGCCACCGCGCGCCAGCGCCTGGCCACCGTGATGCCGCCGCCCGGCGCCGGCGAGGCCGAACGCGGCACCTGGTGCGACCGCATGAGCACCGACCTGGCCACGCACCAGTTCGAGCTCGTCGGCGACATGCGCATCGCCCCGCTGCTGTACGTCGAGCTGCCCTGAGGGCCGCTGGTCCTAGTCCAGCCGGGCGATCGCCCGCGCCAGGTTGGCGCGTGCCGGCGCCTCGAAGCGCTCGCGCATCGCCGCCGTCGTGAACAGGGCCGGCCGCGCGAGGAAGGCGCGCAGGATCTCGGCGCGCTTGACGCGGAACACGTCCGGCGCGACGAAGCCATACTCGTCGCGGATCTGCTGCTCATACTCGTCGAAGCGGCCGGGCCCGGCGCCCAGGATCGCGAGGTCGACGTCCACCAGCAGGCCTTCGTCGGCCGTCGCCGGCACCTGGCTGTGGCGCGTGGCCAGGATCAGGGCCTCCACGCGTGCGACCACCTCGCCGGCCGCGCCGGCGTCGCCCAGCACGCGGCGCGCCCAGTCCGCGCTCGCGGCCTCGTTCTCATGGCGGGACGTGTCGTAGATCGCGTCATGGAACCACAGCGCGATGGCGACCTCGCCCGGCTGCTCGGCAAGCCCTCGATGCGCGTCGAACATCGCCAGGCATTCGCGCAGGTGCTGCGGCGTGTGGTACTTGCGGTGCGGCTCGGCCCAGCGCGCGAGCAGCGCGGGCAGCACGCCGTCGGGGGCACCGAGAAGCAGCGCCTGCCACGCGTCGCGCCAGGGAGTCTCGAATTCGTTCATCGCGAGGGGCACGTCGGGTTGCATGACCGGCGCATCGTAGCCTGAGCGACTACGATGCACCCATGGTCACGCCGCCGACCCCGCCAGCCCCGCAGATCACCGACCTGATCGCCCTGTCGATCCGGCTCGTCAACGCGAACCAGCCCGCGAGGGCGCGCATCGTGTGCGACCAGGCGCTGGCCATGTTCGAGCCGCACCCGGCGGTGCACCAGCTGCTGGCGGTGCTGGACCTGCAGGACGGCCAGGTCGCCGCGGCACGCGAGCACGCCGTGCGCAGCCTCACGCTGCGGCCCGACCACGTGCCCACCCTGCTCGTCATGGGCGACATCGCGCTGGCGCAGCACGACGTGCGCGCCGCGTCGCAGTCGTTCGAACGCGCGGTGGTGCTCGCGCCCGACCAGCCCGAGGCCTGGTTCAAGACGGCGCTCGTCCGCCAGGACCTGCACGACCTGGACGGCGCCATCACGGCGCTGGAGCGCGTGCTGGCCGCCAGCCCCGAGCGCGTCGACGCGCTGGTCAACTACGGCATCGTGCTGCAGGAGAGCGGCCGCCTGGACGACGCCCTGCGCGCGTACGGGCGCGCGTTCCGCCTGCGCGAGCAGACCTTCGGCCGCATCGCGCACGCGCTGTCCACGCCGGGCACCGGCCGGCTCTGGCTGGAGCTCGACGACCTGCGTGCCGAGCTGCGCGCCCTGCCCGCCTGAGGCGGCTCCGCGACGCAGGCGACCCGGCGCCTCGCCCGGCCGTTCAACGCCAGGTGATCCCGCCAGGAGCCCGCCGACGGCGCAGGAGGGCCAGTCCCGCGATCGACGCGATGCCCGCCCACATCAGGGTCGTTGCCGCCGGCTCCGGCACGGCCGTGAGCGTGCCGGTGAAATTCGTGCCGCCGTGATGATGCGACCCCGGGTCCTGCATCTGCATCCGCAGTCCGACGAAGTCGATCAACAGGTAGTCGCCGTAGGGCGATGGCAGGATGGCATCGATCGACGTGACCCGTCCGTCCACGATCGTGACCTGCGAACTGAGCAGGGCGCTGTTCTCCTGCGAAACGCTGAAGCTGCCGCCGTTCGCGCGCAGCGAGATCGCGACCTGCGTGGGATCGGCCGCCGGATCGGCCGGCGCATCGAACGTCAACTCGAGCTGCCCGCGCCAGTCGTAGACCACCGGAGGCGGCGCCCCGATGGTGCAGGTCGGGATGTCCCAATAGCACAGGGGAAAATACTGCGCCGTGCCGTTCAGTTCCAGGTCGTAGGTCGCCGCGGCGGCGGGGCCGGCCAGTGCGATCGCGAGCGATGCCATGGCGGCGGCGCGGGTGATGGAGCTTGTACGCATCGGGATTCCCCTGTTCGTCCCGGCGGGTCGGCACTTGCGGATGTCGGGGGCCGCCGGCAGAAATTGCCGACGATTTCGCGAAGGCCTCGCTCGGATGACGCACTCGAGCAGCCATCGACCTTGGGCACCACGGCGCGATCGACCGCCGGACAGGGGATCGCGAACCCGGCCGTCCCGGGCGGACCGTCGAGCAGCAAGTTCGGAGCCCGGCAGAAATTGCAAAGGTCTCGCCGACCCTTCAGCGCCCGCCGCGGCAGCGGAAGTCGACCTCGGCCGACGGCGCCTGGCCGGGCGGCGGTGGATCGGCCACGGTCTTGATCACGTCGACCGAGGCGCCGCGGTCGGCGCAGAACGCGGCGGCCTGCGCCATCGCCTTGGCCTGCTGCTCCTGCACGCGGCCGTTGACGTCGTTGCTGCGCACCACCGTCATGTAGGCGCCGTCGCCGATGGACGTGACGTTGGCCAGCGCGGCGCAGCCGGCGCAGGCGGCCATGGCCACCAGGGCAAACGGTCGCATGGTCAGCCCCGTCCTTCCTTGTCGCGATACCCCTTGCGGTACACGCCCGGCCCCGCCATGATGCGCGCGGCCACGTCGTTGTAGCCGGCAACGCGCTCGGGCGCCATCGCCTCGAACGCGAGCTCCGGCGCCTCGCGCGGCACCGCGCAGCACTGCGCGATCGGCAGGCCCCTGGGCAACGCGCCCTCGAACTGCTCGTCCAGCCAGACGGCGGGAAAATTGATGCCGACGTCGTTGAAGCGGTCGGCGTCCACCAGGCCCGTGACGGTGCGGAACGGCAGGTCGTCGCGGTTGAACGGATGCATCGCGAGCAGCGACCAGCCCGGTTCGAGCGCCACCGTCCAGAAGCTGTTGAACTTCAGCGCCGACCGCCGGCCGTGCGCCAGCGGCGAGCCCGCGATCTGCTCGGGCACATGGAAGCTGAGCGGCGCGTGCGGATGGCCCTCCACCGTCAATGCCGGCAGCGGCCAGTCCCAGCTGAAGCGCATGCCGCGCTCGACCCGCACGTCGCACGGCAGCACCAGCAGCACGCCGTGGCGCATGGCGTCGACGAAGGGCGGGCATTGCTTGACGGTGCGGATCTCGCGCCCGTGCACGGCCGACGGCACCCGCGGCGCCATCGCGCGCAGCCAGTCGGGCAGCGCCGCGCGCGCCGGCACGGGGCGCGGCAGCACGTCGATCAGGGCGGGGTCGCAGCGGAAGGTGATCTTCATGGGGCGGCAGTGGTCGATGGTGGCGACGACAACAACGGGGTCATTCTGCGCGAAGCGAAGCGGAGTCGCGGAATCCACGGACCGGGAGGACCTCGGCCGGCGTGGATCCTTCGACTTCGCGCAGGACGACAGCCTGTGCTCGCCCGCCACGCCCTGCGCGAAGAATGACGCCCCGGAAGCCTTGCGGCGACCGGGGCGCTCGAAGGGTCCGACCCGCCGGCCGGACACGGAGACAACTCGTCCAGGTCAGCGGACCTTGCCCGCCTTCCATGCGTTCAGCAGCGTGTCGTAGGCGATGGTCTCGCCCTTGGGCTTCTCGTTGGGCAGCTTGGCCCACGGGGCGCCCTTGGTCGACAGCCACTTGCTCGGCGCGCTCTTCGGGTTGAGCTTGGGCGCGCAGTGGGCCATGCCGGCGCGCTGCAGGCGGGCCATCACGTCGTCCATCTCGTTCGCGAGGTTGTCCATCGCCTGCTGCGGCGTCTTCTCGCCGGTGACGGCCACGGCCACGTTCTTCCACCAGAGCTGCGCGAGCTTCGGGTAGTCGGGCACGTTGTTGCCGGTGGGCGTCCAGGCGACGCGCGCGGGGCTGCGGTAGAACTCGATCAGGCCGCCGTACCGGTTCGCGTTCTTCGTGAAGTAGTCGGAATGGATGTCCGAGTCACGGATGAACGTGAGGCCGGTGATCGACTTCTTCAGCGAGGTGGTCTTGGCCGTCACGAACTGCGCGTACAGCCAGGCGGCCGCGGCGCGGTTCGGGTCGTTGGACTTCAGGAACGTCCACGAGCCCACGTCCTGGTAGCCGTTCTGCATGCCCTGCTTCCAGTACGGGCCGTTCGGGCCCGGGGCCATGCGCCACTTCGGCGAGCCGTCGGCGTTGACCACGGGCAGGCCCGGCTTGGTCATGTCGGCGGTGAAGGCCGTGTACCAGAAGATCTGCTGCGCGATCTGGCCCTGCGCGGGAACGGGGCCGGCCTCGCCGAAGGTCATGCCGGTGGCTTCCCTGGGCGCGTACTTCTTCATCCAGTCGATGTACTTCGTCAACGCATAGACGGCCGCCGGCGAGTTCGTCGCGCCGCCGCGTTCGACCGACGCACCCACCGGCGTGCACTTGTCGTCCGCCACGCGGATGCCCCACTCGTCGACCGGCAGGCCGTTCGGAATGCCGATGTCGGCCTCGCCGGCCATGGACAGCCAGGCGTCGGTGAAGCGCCAGCCCAGCGACGGATCCTTCTTGCCGTAGTCCATGTGGCCGTAGATCGGATGGCCGTCGATGGTCTTGACGTCGTTGGTGAAGAACTCGGCGATGTCCTCGTAGGCGCTCCAGTTCAGCGGCACGCCCAGGTCATAGCCGTACTTGGCCTTGAACTTGTCCTGCAGGTCCTTGCGCGCGAACAGGTCGGCGCGGAACCAGTACAGGTTGGCGAACTGCTGGTCGGGCAGCTGGTACATCTTGC
>JAEKKH010000271.1 GCA_019510465.1 Burkholderiales bacterium | reverse complement strand
CTGGACCTGTTTTGCGGCGGCACCTGGGTGCAACTGCCGCCGGACGGCCGCGACCTGCTGGACAAGTGGATCCGCAAGCTGCGCAAGTAGCCATCGACGGGCAGGAAAGAGGTTCATCGCCGATCCGGGGCACCGGGGGTCGGGAATCAATCGCCCGCCGGCGATGCGGGCGTCGAACGTGCGGCACGTTGCCTTTGCCTGCGGCGCCTTGCCCCGCGCTGACGGACCGCGCCCGGCGCGGCCACGGGCAAGCCGTCGTCGGTACCCTCGAACCGAGGCGCGCCTGCGATCCAAGCCCCTGCCCGCCCTGCCGGTCGACGCATGTGCTTTTGGAAGGGAAGCGTGCCTCCGCCCAGCCGCGGCGCCACCCGAACGCTTCGACGAGGTGCCGGCGTGCTGATCTCGTCGGGGTCGATCTCGTCGGGGTCAGGTCTTGAACGTTGCGGGGTCAGGTCTTGTGAACGTTGCGGGGTCAGGTCTTGAGTGCACGAATCAAGACCTGACCCCGCAACGTTCAAGACCTGACCCCGACGAGATCGGCATGCCGGCACCTCGTTCGAAGCGTTCGGGTGGCGCCGCAGGCAAAGCCAACGTGCCGCACGTTCGACGCCCGCATCGCCGGCGGGCATCGGCGATGAACCTCTTTCCTGCCCGTCGATGGCTACTTGCGCAGCTTGCGGATCCACTTGTCCAGCAGGTCGCGGCCGTCCGGCGGCAGTTGCACCCAGGTGCCGCCGCAAAACAGGTCCAGGCCCTTGATGACGACGTAGGTCGTCCTGATGGTGCCCGACACCGGCGTGACCTTGCCGCCTTCGTTCAGTCCGGGCACCGCGACCGCGAAGTTCAGCACCGTGGCGGGCGGGATGTGGTGTTCGGTGAGCAGGCCCACGCCGCTCTCGCACAGATCGCGCACCCGCAGCTCGATGACGCGGCCGTTGGGCAGCTGCACGCGCGCGGGCCACGAGACCTTGACGCGGGTCTCCCTGCGGGAATCGGGGGGCGCGGAAGGGATGCCGGGCAGCGGCGACGCCGGCTGGATGGGGGCCACGGCGGGAGGCAGGCCGAACAGGGCGTCGATGTCTTCCGGCGAGGTACTCATGGGAACGGGGCAGGGTCAGGCAGCTTCTTCGGACGCGGCGGTCTCGTCGGTGGGTGCGAGCGGCTCGGTATTGAACTGCATTCTGGCAAGTTTCGCGTACAGGCCGTCGCGCAGCATCAATTCCTGGTGATTTCCTTCCTCGATGATGCGGCCCTGATCCATGACCACGATGCGGTCGGCCTTCTGGACGGTGGCCAGCCGGTGCGCGATCACCAGCGTCGTGCGGTCGGCCATGGCGGCCTCCAGCGCCGCCTGCACCATGCGCTCGCTCTCGGCGTCGAGCGCGCTGGTGGCTTCGTCGAGCAGCAGCAGCGGCGGGTTCTTGAGCATCGCGCGCGCGATCGCGATGCGTTGGCGCTGGCCGCCCGACAGCCGCACGCCGCGCTCGCCGAGGAAGGTCTCGTAGCCCTCGGGCAGGCGGCGGATGAATTCGTCGGCGAACGCGGCCTTCGCGGCGGCGATCACCTCGTCGTCGCTCGCATCGGGCCGCCCGTAGCGGATGTTCTCCAACGCGTTGGCGGAGAAGACGGTCGAATCCTGCGGCACGATGCCGATGCGCGCGCGCAGCGCGTGCAGCGCGGTCTCGCGCACGTCGACGCCGTCGAGGGTGACGGCGCCGGCGCCCGCGTCGTAGAAGCGCAGCAGCAGCTGGAACACGGTGCTCTTGCCGGCCCCGCTCGGGCCCACCAGCGCGACCGTCTCGCCCGGCTGCACCTTCAGCGAATAGTCGGCGAGCGCCGCGTGCGTCGGCCGCGATGGGTAGTGGAATTGCACGTGCTTCAATTCGATCGCCGAGCCCGCGCGCGTGGGCGGCAGCGGGCGCGGCGAGGCGGGGTCGGTCACCGGCGAGACGGCGGCGAGCAGTTCCATCAGGCGCTCGCTCGCGCCGGCCGCGCGCAGCAGGTCGCCATAGACCTCCGACAGCACCGCCACGCTGCTCACCAGCAGCATCACGTAGACGACGGTCTCGCCGAGGTGGCCGGCGGTGATGCGGCCGGCGATCACGGCCTGCGTTCCCTGGTACAGGCCCCACAGCAGGGCACCGAACGTCGCGCTGATGATGAAGGCCACCAGCATCGAGCGTACCCGCGTGCGCTTCCTGGCGGTGTCGAACGCGTGTTCGGTGGACACCTCGAAGCGCGCGGCCTCGCGGTGTTCCTGCACGTAGCTCTGCACGACCGGGATGGCGTTGAGCACCTCGGCTGCGATGGCGCTGGAGTCGGCCACGCGATCCTGGCTGGCGCGGCTCAGCTTGCGCACGCGCCGGCCGAAGACCATCGACGGCGCCACCACCAGCAGCAGGATGCCCAGCACCTGCGTCATGACGTACGGGTTGGTGACGATCAGCATCACCATCGCGCCCACGCCCATCACGCCGTTGCGCAGGCCCATCGACAGGCTGGAGCCGACGACCTGCTGCACCAGCGTCGTGTCGGTGGTCAGGCGCGACAGCACCTCGCCGGTGGCGGTGGTCTCGAAGAAGGCCGGGCTCTGCTTGACGACGTGGCGGTAGACGGCATTGCGCAGGTCGGCCGTCACGCGTTCGCCCAGCCACGTGACCGCATAGAAGCGCAGCGCCGAGAACACGCCGAGCGCCACGCCCACGCCGAACAGCCCGAGGAAATGGTCGCGCAGCGCCATCAGCCGCTCGCCGTTGGCCGCGGCCGACGTGGCGGCGCCGGTGGCGGCCGCTCCGCCCAGCCCGAGTCCGCCGTCGATCAGCTTGCGCAGCACGACGGGAAACGCCAGCGTCGTGATGGCGGCCGCCACCAGGAACAGCAGCGCGGCGGCGATGCGGCCGCGGTAAGGACGCAGGAACGGCAGCAGGCCGGAGAGCGAGCGCGGCGAGGCCGCCTTGGCGCGGTCGGAGGCAGAAGTCATGCGTTCCAGTCTACGGGCTGTGAATGACGGGCGACTTCCCGGCGCGTGACAAAGGGTATACCCCCACGCAATAAAAGCCTATTCAATGATTGTCCATGCATTGACTGCCTAAGCAAGTATATTCCCGTTCCATGTCCTCCCCCAACGATCCCCTTGAGCCGGCCAACTTCTACTCCGCCGACCGCTACCGGCAGGAGGAAAGCGTGGGCGCCGTGCTCAAGGGCGTCATTGCGTCGATCACCCACCAGGTCGACCGCCGCCTGGTCGACCACGACCTGACGCATGCCCAATGGGTGCCGCTGTTCAAGCTGGCCCATGGCGAATGCGGCACCGTGGCCGAGCTCGCGCGCACCCTGCAGAGCGACCCGGGTGCGATGACGCGCGCGCTGGACCGCCTCGAGGCCAAGGGCCTGGTGGCCCGCGTGCGCTCGAGCGAGGACCGCCGCGTGGTCAACCTCGAGCTGACCGATGCCGGCCGCGAGGTCGCCGCGGTCGTCCCGGCCGTGCTGGCCGAGGTGCTCAACCTGCACCTGGCCGGCTTCTCGCACGACGAATGGCGCGCGCTGCTGAGCATGCTCAAGCGCATGCGCGCCAACGGCGACGCCCTGCGCGCCGCCACGCCCCCGAATTCAGCGACTCCAGACTGAAAGACTCCCATGCCCAGCGCCACCACACGACAAGAATGCCCGCGCCGCGCCGGCGCGTCCCCGAAGACCGGCGAGACGCCATCGATCAACTCGCGCAAGCCGGGCAGGATGCCGCATCGCGGTCTCGAGCTCGCCGCGCCGCGCGTGCTGTCCGCGAGCACCTTCGCGCTGGCCGTCGCTTCGGCCGCGGTGCTGGTGCTGGCCGGCTGCGCGTCGCCGGGCCACCAGTCAGCGCCCGTCGCGCAGAGCGACGCCCGGGCGCTCGGGCTGTCGGCCGCGCAGCAGACGAGCGCCGTCGACGCGCAGTGGTGGCACCAGTTCGGTGACGCCCAGCTCGATGCGCTCGTGGCCAAGGCGCTCGAAGGCTCGCCCAGCCTCGGCTCCGCCCAGGCGCGCCTGACTCGCGCGCAGGCGGTCGTCGAGGCCGCGCGCGGCGCCGAACTGCCGGCCGTCGCCTTCGACGCCTCCGTCAAGCGCGAGCTGCTCTCGCGCAACGGCCTGTTCCCGCCGCCGTACGGCGGCAGCATCTTCAACCAGTCCAACGCCACCTTCGGCCTGAGCTGGGACGCCGACGTGTTCGGCCGCGAGAAGCACGACCTCGAGGCCGCGCTGGGCAGCGCGCGCGCCGCCCGGGCCGATGCCGACGTGGCCGCGCAGCAGATCGCCACGCAGGTCGTGCGCACCTATTTCTCGCTGGCCCGCCTCGAAAGCCAGCGCGCCGTGGCGCAACGCACCTACGACCAGCGCAAGCAGATGCTGTCGCTGATCCGGCAGCGCGTCAGTGCCGGCCTGGACACGGTCGTCGAACAGAAGCAGGGCGAGGGCGCGCTGCCCGACACGCTGGCGCAGATCGAATCGCTCGACGAGCAGATCGACCTCGCGCGCCACGCGCTGGCCGCGCTCACGGCGCAGCCGATGGACGCCACCGCCACGCTGGCGCCGACGCTGGAGCAGCTGCACGCCTCTCCGCAGCCGCCGGTGCTGGGCGCCGACCTGCTCGCGCGCCGGCCCGACATCGCCGCCGCGCTCGCCCGCGTCGAGGCCTCGAAGGAACAGGTGGCGTCGCAGAAGACGCGCTTCTACCCGG
>JAEKKH010000107.1 GCA_019510465.1 Burkholderiales bacterium | reverse complement strand
CTCGCGGCGCTGCGGCGCGGCCGCATCGGCTTCGTGTTCCAGAGCTTCAACCTGGTCGACGAGATGACGGTGCACGACAACGTGCAGCTCGCGCTGCGCTATGGCGGACAGCCCGAGAAGGCGCAGCGCGCGCGGGTGGCCGAAGTGCTGGAACGGCTGGGCCTCGCGCACCGCGCCAGGCACCATCCCAGCCAGCTGAGCGGCGGCCAGCAGCAGCGCGTGGCGATCGCGCGCGCCATCGCCGGCCGGCCCGCGCTGCTGCTCGCCGACGAACCCACCGGCAACCTCGACAGCGCGCACGGCCAGGAGGTGATGCGGCTGCTGCGCGAGCTCAACGACGAAGGCACGACGCTGGTGATGGTGACGCACAGCGCCGAGCACGCCGCGCTCGCGTCGCGCATCGTGCGGCTGCTCGATGGCCGCGTGCTGGTCGACGCGCACGCGGAGCAGCTCTCGTGAAGGCCCCGCTGCTGGACGCGCTGCGCGACCTGCGCAGCCGCGGCCGCGCGACGGCCGTGGCGATCGGCGGCCTGACCATCGGCCTCGCGGCCTGCCTGCTGGTGGCGCTGTTCGCGCTCGCGCTGGCGGCACCGGATCCGGACGTCGTCGACCCGGAGCGCGCCATCATGCTGGACTTCAAGGGCAACCCGCCCGGCGAGCCGAGCCCGTGGTTCGGCGCGGCGCCGGTGGCGTTCGGGCCGCTGCTGAAGGCGCGGCACGCGCCGCTGGACCTCGTCAGCCGCGCCGGCGTCAACGGCATCGAGCTCATGGAGGACGGCCGCTCGAACCCCGCGCTGGTGCTCGCCGTCGATGCCGACATCGTCGAGGTCCTGAACCTGCGGAGCCTGGCCGGCGACCTGCGGTCCACGCTGCAGGGCCACGACACGATCGCCATCACCGCCGACCTGCTGCGCAAGCTGTGGGGCGCGCTGCCGCCGGCGCAGGCCGTCGGGCGCCGCGTCCTGGGCCACGGCCGCTGGTACACCGTCACCGCCGTGCTGCCCGACACCGATCCGCGCAGCCCGCTGTATGGGGCCAGCCCGCTGGTGGGCGGCGCGATGGTGATGTGCAACTTCGACTCGTCGGCCAACGAGATGAGCGCCGCCGACCGGGACGCCATCTTCCTGATGACGGGCCACGTGTTCGCGCGGCTGCGTCCCGGCACGCGCGTCGAGCAGGTCGGCGGCTGGATGCGCGACGCCTTCATGCACGCGCCGCAGTTCCAGCAGCTGCCGCCGGCCTGGCGCGCCGGCCGCGAGGCGGCCTGGTTCCGCGGCGTCACGGTCAGCGACATCCCGTTCGACGGTCCCGACCGCGTGGCGCGCTGGGAGCAGCTCGGCGCGGTCGGGGCCGCGAGCGTCCTGCTGCTGGTGCTGGCCGCCCTCAACGCGATGAGCCTGCAGGCGGCGCACATGCTGCAGCGCCAGCGCGAGACGGCGCTGCGCCGCAGCCTCGGCGCGGCCGGCACGCACCTCGTGCGGCTGTGGGCGACCGAAGCCCTGCTGCCGCTGGCGGCCAGCGCCGCAGGGGCGCTGCTGCTCGCGTGGTGGGTCGCGCCCGCCGTCGCCGACTGGCTGCAGCTGCCGGCCGCCCTGCCGCTGGCCGACCCGATGCCCGGGCGGGCGCTGCTCGGCCTGGTCGCCATGGTGCTCGTGCTGCTGCCGCTCACGATCGCGCTGCCCGCGCGCGCGGCGCTGCGACGCGCGCCGGCCGCCGGGCTTCAGGGTCGCACCGCCAGCGAAGGACCGTGGGGGCGGCGCCTGCGCCAGGGCTTGCTCGGGCTGCAGCTGGCCGGCGCGCTGTTGCTGCTGTCGGTCTCGGGCGTGCTGGCGCTGCAGCAGCACCACCTCCTGCACGTCGATCGCGGCTTCGACACGCACGACCGCCTGGTGCTGATGATGGAGACCGAGCCCGAGCACGTGCCGCGCCTCGACGCGTTCGAGGCCGCGCTGTCGCACGATCCGGCCATCCGCCACTGGTCGTACAGCTACAGCCCGCCGGCGTCTGACTGGCGCGGGCCGGAGCAGCGCGAACTCGACACCAGCGCGGACGGCCACACCGTCGACCTGCGCATGAACGCGGTGGGCGCGAGCTTCTTCGATACCTACGGCATGACGGTGCTCGCCGGCACCCCGCGCTACGCGCAAGGGGAACACGACGTGGTGATCGACGCCAAGGCCGCGCGCCTGCTCGGCTTCCCGAGCCCGCAGGCGGCAGTCGGCGAGGTCGTCCACGGCGGCGGCGCGTACCTGCAGAAGGGCGACGAAACGCGCCGCATCGTCGCCGTGGTCAAGGACGTGAATCTCGGCACGGCGCGCGGCCCGGCGATGCCGCAGGCGTTCTGGTTGATGGACAGCCCGCAATGGGTGGTCACCGCCACCGGGCCCGACCCGAAGGCGCTGTGGAACGCGCTCGATGGCGCATGGAAGGCCCATGGACTCCAGGTGCCCCATGAACTGAAGTGGGCCGACGACCAACGCGCCGATGTCTACCGCCAGGAAGCCCAGCTGACGGCGACGGTGGCGGTGCTGGCGCTGCTGGCGGTGCTCGTGGCCATGATCGGCGCCTACGCGATGGTGGCCGACACGCTGCGCCGGCGTCGCACCGAGCTCGTGCTGCATCGCCTGCACGGCGCCGGAGACGCCGCGATTGCGCGCCAGGTGGCCGGCGAGTTCGGCCTGCCTCTGCTGGGCGCCGTGCTGGTGGCGCTGCCGCTCGCCGGGTGGATCGGCACGCGCTATCTCGATGGCTTCCACGATCGCGTCGGCTGGCTGCCGGGCCTGCTCGCGCCACTGGCGGCCGCGCTGGCCGCGACCCTGCTCGTCACCGCGCTCGCCTCGCTGCGCCACGTGCGCCAGGCGCTGGCGCTGCAGCCGATCGAAGCCCTGAGCTGACCCGGCGCGCTCAGTGCCGGCGCGCCGCGGCGATGGCGTCGCACGCCACACGTCGCGAGGCCTCGTCGAGCGGCAAGGCGAGCTCGGCCAGCGACTGCTCCAGCTCGGTGATGACGCGATCGAGTTCCTCGAGCACGAGGGTCAGCTCGGCGACGGTGAGCATGCGGCCGGCGCCGCGGGCGACGACCGCGGCCGGCGGCGGATGGGTTGAGGGGTCGAACATGGAGGCTCCTTCGCGCCGGGGGCGGCGCCTTGGAGCGTTTCAGGCATTCCACGCGCCCACGCACGGGCGGGCGTCCGAAGGCATGCGCGTTGCCGGTGAGGACGTTGCGCCGCCGCTCGGTGCGGTTGGACGCGCGTCGCGCGGGCGCCGCGGCAAGGCGGTCGGCGCGATGGCGAGGACCTGGCAGGGGTAGATCCTGCGACTGCGCGCAGGATGACGGCGGCGCGGCGCACCTACGGCGAGGGCGCGCTGTCGTCGAACTGGTGCGGATCGGCGAGCAGGTCGTGCGTCTCGGGATGCTTGCGCATGTAGGCGTCGAACACCTCGCAGCGCGGCACGACCTTGAGCCCGCGCTCGCGCACCGAGGCCAGCGCGGCCTCCACCAGCTCGCGCGCGATGCCGCGGCCGCGCAGCGCCTCGGGCACCACGGTGTGCTCGAAGGTGATCACGTCGCCGGCGAGCGAGTACGTGGCCACCGCGGCATGGCGGTCGACGACCTTCTCGAAGCGGTGGGCGGCGGCGTTGTCGTGGACGAGGGAGCGGTGGTCGTCGGTCATGGCGGCAGGTCGGGTTGAGCGGGAACGCGCGATTCTCGCCCGGGCACGGCCGGTGGACTGCCTTACAGTCCGGGAAAAGACAGGGCGTGGACGCCGGGAGGACAGGATGATCGCAAGGACGACCGGATCGGGATCGCGCGCGCTGGCACGCCTGCGTCGCCGCGCATCGCAAGGGATGCTCGCAGGCGCCCTGGCCGCGCTTGCGCAGGCGGCCGCGGCGGCGCCCGCTCCCTGCAAGCTGGCGCTGCTGGAGCTGCCGGTGAAGATGGTCGGCGTGCGCGCCATCGCCACGGTGGGCATCAACGGCAAGGAGGTGCCGCTGGTGGTCGACAGCGGCGCGTTCTTCAGCTTCCTCACCGAGTCCGCCGCGGCGCAGCTGAACCTGAGCCTGCATCCGTTGCCCTTCGGGATGAACGTCATGGGCCTGACCGGCCGCGTCAAGGCGCGCGCCACCACGGTGGACTCCCTCGAGCTGCTCAAGGGCAAGGTTCCCGACGTCGAGTTCGTCGTCGGCGGCAACGAGGATGTCCCCGGCACCATGGGCCTGATGGGTCGCAACCTCCTGTCCTTCACCGACACCGAGTACGACCTCGCGCACGGCATGATCCGCTTCGTGTTCCCCAAGGGCGACTGCGGCGACACCAACATGGCCTACTGGGCCGGCGACATGCCGGTCGTCGAGCTCGCCCTGCATCGCGACCGCAGCGAGCGCACGCCGGCGATCCGGGCCACCATCGAGGTCAACGGACGCAAGACCAGCGCGCTGTTCGACACCGGCGCGTCGACCGCCCTGTCGCTGTCCGCGGCCCATCGCGCCGGCGTCAAGGATGCCGACATGACGCCCGACGGCCGGATCGCGGGCGCCGGCACGCGCACCGCCAACGCCTGGATCGCGCCGGTCGACAAGGTGGACTTCGGCGGCGAGGCCATCAACCACAACAAGCTCGCCGTGGCCGACTTCGAGATGGAAGACGCCGACATGCTGGTGGGCATCGACTTCTTCCTCTCGCACCGCATCTACGTGTCCAAGAGGCAGTCGCGGATGTACTTCACGTACAACGGCGGACCCGTCTTCGCGCTCAACAAGGGCGAGAACGCCGACATCGCCGCCGCCGACGCCGCGGCCTCGGCCGCCACGGCAATGACCGCGGACGCCTACGCGCGCCGCGGCGCGGCCTCGCAGTCGCGCCACGACTTCGCCGGCGCGCTGGCCGACCTCGACCGCGCCTGCGCGCTGGAGCCGGCCAACGCGGTCTTCCTTGCCACCCGCGCGCGCCTGCACCTGGAGATGAAGGCGATCGACAAGGCGTTCGCCGATCTCGACGCCGCCCTCCATCTCGATCCCGGCCTGGGCGAGGCCCGCATGACGCGCGCCGTGATGCGCGAGACCGCGGGCCAGCGCGCGGCGGCGCTGGCGGACCTCGCGGTGCTGGAAAGGACGCTGGCGCCGCAGTCCGACCTGCGCCGGGGCGTCGCCTCGCTGTACGGCGAGATGAACCTGCCCGCGATGGCGATCGCCCAGTGGGACCAGTGGCTGCCCACGCACCGCAACGACATCGGCCGCGCGAGTGCGCTGAACAGCCGCTGCTGGATGCGCGTCGAGATGGGCACCGAGCTGGACAAGGCCCTGGACGACTGCGACGACGCCATCGATGCCGACTCGAAGAACGCCTCCTTCCTCGACAGCCGGGCCTGGGTCTACCTGCGCCAGGGCAAGTTCAGGAAGTCGCTCGACGACTTCGACGACGCCCTGAAGATCGATCCCGGGTCGGCGTACTCGCTGTATGGCCGCGGCCAGGTGCACCTGGCCCTCGGCCACGCGCAGGCCGGCGAGGCCGACCTCGCGGCGGCGCGCAGGCGGCAACCCGAGGTCGACGCGCATGCCAGGCTCGACGGCCTGCCGACGGCGCCGTCGCAGGCAGCGAGCGGCCCGGTCCCGCCGTCCGGCCCGGCACCGTGAGCGGACGAGGCCGCGCTCAGCGCCGCGCGGACATGCTGCGTGGGCGCCCCTGCGCGGCCCGGGCGGCGGTCAGCTCCTGGGTGGCGGCCTCGTTGGCCTGTTCCAGCCACTGCAGCGCGTCGATGTAGCCGACGAAGTGCTCGAGGTATTCGGGCGACAGCTCGCGCATCAGCACCAGCGAGCGGTGCACGAGGTGCTGCGAGTTCAGCGGACCCGCGTTGTCCGGCAGCGAGGCACGCGACTGCGCCAGCCGCTGGTCGGCGGACAGGCGCGACCATGTGCGCTTGAAGAACTGCACCGTCCTCGCGTCGGCCGCCGCCCCGGTGACCGCCGACGGCGCCGGTCCGAGCGCAGGCGCCGCCGCCACGGTCCGTGCGACGGGCGCGGCGCCCGGCGCTGCGCCGCGATGCTGCGCCACGTGCGCGAGGAGCGCGGCCAGCGCACCGCGGCCGGCGGCCGGCGCCGCGGGCCGGGCCGGCGTGCCGCCCTCGGGCCGCGCCGACCACGACTGCACGATCGCGGCGACGCGCTCGTCGATCACGCGCCGTGCCTCGCCCGCATGCGCGGCCGCGCGGCGCGCGAGCGCCTCGGCGAGCCGCAAGCGCACCGGGTCGCGCGCCTGCGCGTCACGCACGGGCGCCAGCGCATCGGGCGCGCACGGCACCGGCGGGGAGGCGGAGTCGGGCGCGACACCGTCGGCGGCGGCCGTCTCAGCCATGCGCGGCACTCGCGGCATCAGGGACGCTGGCAGCGCCGGCGGCGGGCCGGGCGCGGGCGGTGCGCGGCGTGGGCGCCATCTCGACGCGACGGTTCTTCGCGCGCCCTTCAGCCTGCGCGTTGTCGGCCACCGGCTGCTCCGCGCCGAAGGCGGCGGCGAAGATGTCGGACGATGGCAGGCCCGCCTCGATCATCGCGCGCATGACCGTCAGCGAGCGCTGCGCCGACAGCTCCCAGTTGTCCGCGAACTGGTGGTTGCCGCCGCGCACCTGGCGGTCGTCGGTGAAGCCGCTGACCATCAGGATCTCGTCGCGCGCCTTCAGGTAGGTGGTGATCGGGCCGGCCAGCTGCCTGAGCAGCGCGAGGCCCTCGGGCTGCAGCTCCGCGGAGTTGAACGCGAACAGCACGCTGCCGTTGATGTCGATGCGGCCGTGGTCGATGGTCACGCGACCCGCTGCCAGCGGCACCGCCAGCGCACGCTCGAGCGCGGCGCGCCGCTGTTGCTCGAGCTGGTGTTGGCGGATCTCGTCCTGCAGGCGCGTCACCAGCTCCAGCTGCGACGCCAGCGCGAACAGCAGGATCAGCACGAAGGCGCCCAGCAGGCCTGACATCAGGTCGCCGAAGACCGCCCAGACCGGCGCCGACGCGTCGGACGCGCCATCGACGTCGATATCGTCGACGTTCATGAAGCAAGCTCCGCGCTGTGCGCCGCGGTAAATTCTCCGTGCAGGCTCATGCCTGCGCCTCCGCCGCCTGGCGTCCCGCCAGGCGTTGCAGTTCCTCGATGATCTGCTTCTGCGACAGGATGCTGAGGTCGATCACCTCGCGGGCCTGCGCCACGTAGTACGCGAGCTGCTCGTCGCTGCGTTCCATCTGCGCGCCGAGCGCCGCGTCGATGCGCTCCAGGTGCGCGCCGAGACGGTCGCCCGAGGCCGTGAAGCGCTGCACCGCGACGCCGAAGGCCTCGCCCAGGCTGGCCACTTCCACCGCGCTGCCCGTCACCTGCGCCGCCACGTCGACCAGCTTGCCGGCCTCGGCCTGCACCTGCGCATGGAAGCGCTCGCCGACGCGCTCGAGCACCTCGGCGGACGAACTCACCAGCGCGTCGATCGCGCCGCGCTGCTCGCCGGCCGCCCGGTTGACGCCGTCCAGCAGCGTGCCCAGCGTCTCGAGGATGCGCGCGCGCTCGTCGAGCATCGTGTTGTCGCGCGCCATGCTGTCAGCCAGTTTCTGGCGCAGTTCGGAGATGACCTCGGCCGCCGCGCGTGGCGCCAGCGCGGCCGCTTCGACGAGGCGGCCGATCTCCGCGATGGTCGCGCGGGCCTGCGTTTCGGCCTGCACCGTGATGTCGCGCGCGGTGCGCTCCATCGTCGCGACCACGCGCTGCTGCTGCTCGAGCGACTGGGCGCCGGCCTGCTGCCACTGCGCCTGCAGCGACGCCGCCATGGCCTCCAGCGCGCGGGCCATCGCGTCGACGCGCTGCTGGTCGCGCGCGGCCGACGTCGACTGCAGCTCGGCGTGCGCCTGCTGCACCGTCTGCAGCAGCGATGCCGAATGCTGCTCGAACGTCGCGGCCGCGGTCGACAAGGATCGCTCGGTCGATTCCGCCAGGCGCGCACCCGCGTCCTGCTGGCGCACGACCGCGTCGGCCCACGCCTGCGTCACGCGCCCGACGGCGGCGTCCAGGCGGGCGCCCGCGCCCTCGAGCTGGGCCGCCGTCGTGCCGGCGATCGATTGCTGCATGGCCGCGGTCTCGCGCGCCATGGTCGCCAACGCCGTCGCCATCTCGCCCTGCCAGCCGGCGTGGCGCTGCGCGACCCCGTCCAGCAACGCGCCGGAACGCTGCTCGAAGACCTGCGCGAAGCGCGCGTGGGAGGCCTCGACGTTCGCCGCGAGCGACTGCGCGGCCTGCTCGTGGCGCGCGAGCAGCGCCTGCCACGCGTCGGCGGCGTGCGTGCTGCTGGCGGCGAAGCTCGCCGACAGCTGCGCCACGTGCTCGCGCATCGTGCCGGCCAGCGTGGCGTGCAGCGTGGACGTCTCGCGCGCGATGCCGGCCAGGGTGGCCTCGGCCACCGGGCGGATCGTCTCGCCCGCGATCCGGGCGCCCTCGGTCAGGCTCGCCTGCAGCGTGCGGTCGACCGAACGGGCGAGCGTCGTGTACGCGGCCTCGGCCTGGCCCTGGAACCGCTCCTGGCTCGCCAGCAGGCGCGCCTGCGAGGCCTCGGCCTGGCGTTCCATCGTCGCCATCATCGACGTCAGGCCGTCAACCAGCGCCGGCATCAGTTCGGCCTGGCGCTGCAGCAGGTCCAGCTGCGCCTCGCGCTGGTGCGACACCGAGAACGGGCGCAGCGTCGTGGCGATGCGCGCATCGAGCCGCTGTGCCACCGCGACCCGCTCGCGTCGCGCGAGCGCGGACAGCAGGCCCAGCGCCGCGGACGCCGCCACCCCGGCGACCGAGGTGCCGAACGCCAGGCCCAGGCCCTTGACCGGCGCGATGAGCGAGTTGCGCACGGCGACGAGATCGGTGGCCGTCTCGAGCGCGGCGCCGGTGCCGCGCAGCGTGAGGATCATGCCCAGGAAGGTGCCCAGCATGCCCAGCAGCACCAGCAGGCCGGCCAGCATCGGCGCCAGCGCCGGGCCGGGCAGGCCCACGGGCTCGCCCTCGACGCGGCGGCGCACGGCGTTGCGCACGCCCGCCGGCAGTTGCTCGAGCCACGCCGGCAGGCTGGCGGGCGTCGCGGCGAGCGCGTCGACCGCCGTGGCCAGCATGGTGGTGGCCTCGCGGAAGCGCCGCAGCTCCAGCACGCCCATGCCGTAGAACGCGCCGATCAGCAGCGTGAGCACGAGCGCAAGCGGATTGGTCAGCAGGTAGCCCGCGCCGACCCAGGCGATGACGGCCAGGCCGGTGGCGGCGGCGGCGTGGCGAAGGAATTGGTTCATGAGCGAATGAGCGACTGGCGGCAGGCCTGGAGCAGGCCCGCGCAGGGTTGCAGGCGGAGATCGAGTTCGGCCAGCAGGAGGCCCCGCATCTCCTGGCGGAAGCGCTCGAGCCACGGCCCCGCGGGCGACGCGGCCTCGGTGGACTCGCCGCGCAGCTGGTCGAAGCGCGCCTCGAGCCGCCCGGCGACGCCGGCCAGCAGCGCGCGTTCCTGCGCGCCGACGACCTGCTCCATCACGGTGTCGAGCTCGGCGAGCTTGGCCGCCCTGGCCGAACGCTCGGCCAGCGTGGAACGCAGCCGGCGGCGCAGCGGCACGATCTGCGTCTCCATGGCCAGCTGGCACTTCGTGTAGCGCTGGCGGATCGTGGCGAAGTCGACCGGCATCTCGGCCGGCGCGACGGCGTCCTTCAGCGGGCGCACGACGCGGCGCGGCGGTGCGGCGGCGCCGGCCGGCGCATCGGCGATCGTCCTGGCCAGCAGCGCCTTCACGCGGGCGAACTCGCGCTCGTCCGCGGCCAGCGCGCCTTCGCCGCCGAACAGGGGAACGTCGGCGCGCGCGGACGCGTCGCCCAGCGCCGCCGACAGCGAGAACGCATGGGTCCAGTCGAACCAGCGGGCGAGCCGCTGCGCGAACGCGTCGGGCGCCGCGGGGACGGACACGTCGTCGAGAGCGGCCAACGTGCGGATGAACGTCGAGCCGGTGAGAGGGATGCGGCGCGCTTCGCGCGCGAGGCTGCCGGACACTGTCGCAGTGGAAAAAGGGCGCAGTCTACTCTCGTTCCGTCATCGAAACGGCGGGCGATTTGTGGTACGCCGCCACGCCGCGGCCGACACCGTCGAGCTGGGCTTGATGGAGGGAGATTGCCCGAGCGTCCGCTGCGTCCGGGCGAAGCCGGGTTGATGCCATCGGGTGGCGAACTGCCCGCGCCCGCCGTGGCCGAAGGCCGGCAGCGCGCACGCCGGGGAAGGCGGCGGCGACGAGGGCGTGCAACGCCCGGACGGGGGATGGCCGGGCGACGCGGCGTCGCCTAGACTGCATGGCTTGCGGCGCAAGCCGAGTCCATGCCGACGACAGCCCTGGGAGCACTGAGATGGTCGACCCGTCCCCTTACATGACGATCCACAAGAAACTCGTCGCGGCGGTGCAGACGCCCGACAAGTATTCGAGCGACTGGAAGGCCATCGCCGAGTCGCTGGCCAAGCTGGTCCGGGACGACGGATTCCATTACCTGCAGGGCGCGCTGCCCGAGCAGATCCGCCGCAAGGTCTCCGGCGCCAAGTCGCTCGCCAAGGCTTTCCGCGCCGCGGCCAAGGCCGACGGCGGCCTGATCAGCAAACCGTCGGACAACGCCCGCTCGCGGGCCCTGCTCCTGAAGACGCTGGCCCATCTCTATTTCTACGAGACCGGCGGCGACCGCAAGCTGTGGATCCTGTCCACGCCCTCCGCGCTCACGGCCCACCCCATCGAATTCGCGACCGACTCGGACGCACTGGTCGACCAGGTGCTGAACGCCAGCACCGAGATCTTCAGCGACGACCAGAAGCGACGCATCGATGCCGGCGTGACGACGGCGCTGCGCTGGATCGAACGCGCGATGATCGTCGCCGGCGATCCGGGCCGCCCCGAGCACAAGGCGCTGCTCAAGCGCTGGTTCATCCCGGCCACGCATGCCAACATCGATGGCGCCATCGCCACCTTCGCCCCCGCGCTGCGCCGCGGCCTGCTCAAGATCGCCATCGGCCTGAAGATCGGCGACCTGATCCTGCTCGACGACCCCGCCCAGCGCGGCACCGGCAGCGACTGGGAGAACAGCGAGGCCTACACGTTCACGCGCAACGACCTCCACGCCGTCTGGGTCGAGCCGGGCTTCTGGGGCAACGGCAACACCTTGACCGGCGCCACCAACTGGGCGCGCATCATCGTGCACGAGCTCAGCCACAACTACTGCCAGACCGCCGACCACAGCTACAGCTGGCAAGGCCTGCTGCCGCGCGAATCGGACGTGTTCCGCCGCGTCAACAACGCGCGTGTCGCGGTCCAGCCCGGGTTTGCCGCCGTGCGCACGCTCACCCTGGACCAGTGCCAGAACAATGCGGACAGCTGGGCGTTCTTCTGCGCGGACGCCGCGGGCGCGCTGACCGATCGCGACCGCATCGCGGCGCTGGGCAACAAGCTCTACGAAGACACCGGCTGGACCGCGGCGCAGCGAGTCGAGCGCAAGCTGGTCACCCAATGATCCGTGGCGCCGCCGTCGCCGCGGCGATGATGGCCTTCGCCGCGGCCGCGTGCTGCGGCACGAACGCAAAGGAGCCCTCCATGAACCACAAGCCCGACCCCGGCGCCAGCCGTGCGCCGCCGCCGCGCGTCGCCCCCGTCTTCATCGCGGGCGTGCGTTACGCCCAGGTCGCCGGCGACGTCGACACCGACGGCCAGGTCGGCGGCATCCTCGCCGCCTACGACGCATCGAGCCGGGAGTTGTGGCGCCTGCGGATCTACGAGAACGCGCGCCGCCCCGACCTGGAGGGCGACGTCCAGGACGTGTGGTTCCGCTCCATGCGCGCCGAAGGCAGCCTGCTGGTGATCGAGAACGAGCGTGGCGAGCGCTTCGAGGTCGATCCCGCGGCGCGGCGTGTCGTCGGCCGCGCGGCGCCGGCCTCGCAGCCGAAATCCGACATCGACCCGATCTCCGGCCAGCAGCGCATCCGCCGACCGGGCTGAGCGGCGGGCGCGCCCGTCACGAACGGGCGCGATCCGCACCGCTAAGCCGGCGGAATTCCCTGCAGCGGCCTGAACACCTGGTTCGGGTCGTACGCCGCCTTGACCTGCACCAGGCGCGCGTAATTGGCGCCGTAGTACGCGGCCTGCCAGTCCTGCAGGTTCGGGTCGAGGTAGTTCTGGTAGGCCTCGCCGCTGCTCCATGCCGACATCGTCGTGCGCATCAGCGTCACGGCGGCGCGTGCGTCGCTCACCTGCTGCGACGACGCGCCCACCGGGCCGGACATGTAGTACTGCGCGCTGAACAGCGCGCCGCGATGGACGAACGCCGTGGCGTCCGGCGCCACTCTCGCGATGGCGCCGCCCATCAGGTCCATGATGACGATCATCTCGGCGCCCCGCCCCTGCACCGCCTCCACCTGCCCGAGCATCGCCTGGATGCCCGCCGACGGCAGTGCCGAATCGAAGAAGTCCGATGTCGCGACGAAGCTGCCGCGCTGGACCGTGCCATCGCTGGTGTCGCCGGCGAGGTGGCACTGCGACACGCTGCGCCCGTTGCAGCCCGCCAGCATCGTGTCGCGGAACGACGCGGTCCGGACGCGCTGCGACGCCGGCGTCGCGCCGGCGTCGGCCAGGAACCGGTCCCAGATCGGCGTGAAGCCGGTGCTGCCGCCGATGAAGACGCCCGAGACCTCGATCACCGGGCTCGTCGCCGCGCCCGTGGTGGCGAGCACGAGGTCCGACCACACCGTGTCGGGCAGCACCTGCGGCCACGCCTGCCAGGCCGCGAGCACGCGGGCGGCGTCGGCCCAGGCGAAGTCGGCCGAGAAGCTGGTGAGGTCGCTCGTGGCAAAGGTGTCGAACGTCATCGACGCGACGATGCCGAAGTTGCCGCCGCCGCCGCCCCGCAGCGCCCAGAACAGGTCGGCGTGCCGCGTCGCGTCGCAGGTGACGATGCGGCCGTCGGCCAGCACGACCTGCGCGGAGACGAGGCTGTCGCAGGTCAGCCCGAAGGCCCGGTCGAGGACGCCGATGCCGCCGCCCAGCGTGATGCCGGCGATGCCGATCGTCTCGCACGATCCCGACGGGACGCACACGCCCTGGGCGGAGAGCTGGTCGTAGATGTCCACGAGCTTCGCACCGGCGCCGATGGTGGCGGTGCCGCTGCCCACGGAGATCGTGTTCATGCCCCCGACGTCGATCACGAGCCCGGTGGTGGTCGAATTGCCGGTGTAGCCGTGGCCGCCCGAGCGCGCCGTCAGCGCGAGACCGTTGCGCGTCGCGAAGCCCAGGGCGAGCGCGATGTCGCCGGCCGTGGCGCAACGCACGATGGCCTGCGGCACGGTGGCGTCGTAGACCGCGTTGAACACCGGCGCCGCGGCATGGAAGTTCGCGCTGCCGGGCAACAGCAACGTGCCCGACAGGCCGCCGGCCAGCGGCGTCCAGTCGATGCCCGGTGGCGCAG
Organism: Burkholderiales bacterium; assembly: GCA_019510465.1. Classification (GTDB taxonomy): domain Bacteria; phylum Pseudomonadota; class Gammaproteobacteria; order Burkholderiales; family Burkholderiaceae_C; genus Scleromatobacter. Next base: position 771 of record JAEKKH010000107.1, on the reverse strand, counting down.
GCGGCGGCGGCGACGATCCGCCGCCGCAGGCATCCAGGCCCAGGATGCCGGCCGACCCCGCGGCCGCGATGAAGCTTCGACGATCCAGGTTGCGCTCCGATATGGCGGGGCCCGCGCGACGCGGGCGAGACGGGCTCGTCCCCGACGATAGCGGCGCTGGCGCGGCGAGTGTCACCAAACGGCCGCGGGAAGCGCGCGCCCGCCGAACGAACGGCGGCGCTCGCCTCGAAGCGCTCGCGCCGCCGCCAGTCGCGCGGCGTGCGCCGGTCAGCGCCCGTCCACCCGCCTGGCGAACCCGGCGCTGCGGAAACGCTCGACGACGAAGTCGACGAAGGCGCGCGTCCTGGCGGGCCGCAGGCTGCGCGTCGGGTAGTAAATCGACAATGGGCCGGCGTCGCTGTACCAGCCGGGCAGCAGACGCACCAGTTCGCCGCGTTCGACCAGGACGCGATCGACAACCGCGAGTTCCTCGCGCACGGCCGCCTCGAGATGCCGGTGCTCGCGGTGGGCGGCCAGAAGTCCTTCGGCGCGGTGCAGGCCGCGGTCCTGCGCGCCGCCGCGAACGACGTGACCGAGGCCCATGTGCCCGGCTCGGGCCACCGGATCATGGAGGAGAACCCGGGCGCCGCCACGCGGATCGTGCTGGACTTCCTCGCGCGCGGACCCGCCGGCGCGGGCGCGCGTGACGCGTCGCGTGCCCCCGCCCGCTCACGCGGGCCGCCCCTCGCCGCGCCCTCCCCCGAGTGAAGGCGGATACCGCGACGCCGCCTC
>JAEKKH010000106.1 GCA_019510465.1 Burkholderiales bacterium | reverse complement strand
CACCGGCGACCAGGCCCGCGCCGGCGCCAATGAGGGCCGGGCGGGCCGAGACCAACGTGCTGCCCGAGCTGGCCAGGCTCGCACCCCAGAGGGCACCGGCCACGGCCCAGACGGTGATTCTGACGAAGGCGATCATGGGTGACTCGGGGCTGGGGATCGTCGCATCCTAGCCGACGCATTGGCGCACTGGCGCACTGGCGCACTGGCGCACTGGCGCACTGGCGCAGCGACGCACCGAGCACCGAGCACCGAGCACCGACCACCGACCACCGACCACCGACCACCGACCACCGACCCGCTGGCGCGTCGGCGCGTCGGCACGTCGGCGGGACGCCGTCTCAGGCGTTGCTGCCCGAGTTCAGGTCAAGCTGGTCGCCGTAGCTCGTGAACGCATGGGCGGCGATGCCTGCGCCGCCGAACAGGCCGGTGCTGGTGTCGAAGTCCAGCTCGGCATGCAGCTCGTCGTAGTTCCACGCATCGGGGGCGACGCCGATGACGATGCTGAAGTCGCTTACGGCGAAGACGCCCGGGTGGCCCGCGATCCCCGAGCCGAGCACGAAGCTGCCGACGGTGGGCGGGGCGACCAGGTTGAGCGGGTCGTAGGTGAGCGTCAGCGTGTACGTGTCGCCCGCGCCGGCCGCGGTGGCGGGCGCGCTGGCGATGGCGGCGAGCGCGAGCAGCGCGGACGATGCGAACGCACGAAGCACGAGCGGCGAACGGCGCGGGGGCGTGGTGGACATGGGGCGGATCTCCGGAAAGGGTGGATGCGCGCCGGCGTCGCGGAACGCGCCACCTGCGGCCGGGACGCCCTGAGGGGTCGCAGCGTCGGCACGTTAGCGGTCACTGCCGAGCGAGCCCATCCCGCATTCAAGGAGCGCGTCGGGATGCGCCACGCACCATGGATCACGGATCGCGGATCACGGATCACGGATCACGGATCACGGATCACGGATCACGGATCGTGCATCGTGCATCGTGCATCGTGCATCGTGCATCGTGCATCGCGCGCGTCCGCTTGCGCTCGGCCGCGGTGCAGCGTCGCGCGATGCGGCCCCGCGAACCGGGCGGGGCGCGCTCAGGCGGCCGGCGGTCCCTTGAGTTCGATGACGTTGCCCTGTGGATCGCTCAGGTAGATCGACGGGCCTTCACCCTCGGCGCCGTAGCGCGATGCGGTGGGGCCGGCGGCGATGCCCAGCGACGCGAGGTGCGCGCGGATCGCGGCTTCGTCGAAGGGCTCGACGCGAAAGCACACGTGGTCCATGTTGTGGCCCTGCTTGCCCGGCGCGGCGCCGCCCGCCAGTCCGAGCTTGCCGTCGACGGGAACGAGATCGAGCAGGGAGCGGCCCGCGCGCAATTGGACCAGGCCGATCTCGTCCTGCCGGCGCTCGATGTGGCAGCCCAGGCCCTCGCAGTAGAAGCGCAGCATCGAGGGCAGGTCGACCACGCGCAGGACGATGTGGTCGATATCGCGGAGGTGGATCATGTGGAAGGCATGAAGGATGAGGCGATGCACGAGTGTCCCACGCGATGCGCGCGCGTGACCCGCGCGCATCGCGGTGGAAACCCCTCAGTTGGCGCGTGCCGAGTCGCCCGGCGCCGGCAGGTACAGCTGCTCCTGCGGCACGAGGATCCACAGCAGGATGTACAGCGCGAGCCCGCAGCCGGCGAAGACGATGCCGAACGTGAACACGAGGCGCCACACCCACGACGGCACGCCGGTGGCCTGGCCGATGCCGCCGCACACGCCGCCGAGCCAGCGGTCGCTGAGGCTGCGGCGGAACTGGTGCAAGGGCGAAGCCGCAGGCGTGCTGCGCGCCGCCGACGAGCCGCTGAGCACGCGCGCCTTGGCACGCGCGAACTCCTCGTCGGACAGGATGCCGCGCTGATGGAGGTCGCCGAGCTTGCCGAGTTCGTCGCTGTCTGACATGGTGTTCTCCTGGTGGGAAGCGTTGATCGATGACTGCAGATTACGCGCCGGTCGGCGCGGTCGCCAGCCTCGTGCGACGGGCTGCAGCGAGGGCCGACGGGGCTGCTCGACCGGCCGATGGAACGGACTTCAATGCGGCTGCAGCACGTCGCCGGCGAGCGCGAGGTCGCTCACCCAGCGCTCGAACTCGCGCTCGCGCCCGGCGGGGTCACCGCGCAGCAGGGCCGAAGGATGCAGCGTGACGAGAACGCGCCGGCCGTCGGGCCGCTGCAGCCATTGCCCGCGCTCCGACAGCACCTTCACGGGACGCCCCATCAGTGAACGCGCGGCCGTGCCCCCGAGCGCGACCAGCGCGGCCGGACCGACGGCATCGATCTCGCCCTGCAGCCAGTGCGCGCAGGCCAGGATCTCCAGCTGGCCGGGCGTCTTGTGCATGCGGCGCTTGCCGCGCAGTTCGTGCTTGAAGTGCTTGACGGCGTTGGTGAGATAGATCGCGTCGCGATCCCAGCCGAGCGCCGCGAGTGCCTTGTCCAGCAGGTGTCCGGCGGGGCCGACGAACGGCCGGCCGATGAGGTCCTCGCGATCGCCCGGCTGTTCTCCGACGATCATGAGCCGCGCATGGCCCGCGCCCTCGCCCCAGACCGTCTGCGTGGCGAGCGCACCGAGCGGGCACTCGCGGCAGTGCGCCGCTTGCGCGCGCAACGTCGCCAGCGCGATGGGCCGGCGCGCCGGTGACGTGGGCGCATCGATGGCGGTGCGGGCGGGCGGCGCGCGGGGGGGCCGTGTCGGCGTGGGGCGCGTCTTCCCCCCGTGTTCTGGAAGGATGGGGCGGGTCACGGCTCAGTGCTTCGCATTGTCCTTGTTGAAGCCGCGCGTGGGCACCACGGTCGGGCGCGGACCGTCCCGGGAGTCGCTGCAGGGGGCCTGCCATTCGCGCAGCTCGGTGGCCAGCAACGTGTTGCCATCGCGTTCCGCCAGGGCGATCAGCTCGAAGACGTTCTGGTCGTTGACCAGCTCGTGCGCGACGCCGAGCTTGAGCTGGCGATAGATGTGTTGCGGATCGGTCGAGTCGTTCTGCGCTTTCATGGGCTCTCCAGAAATGAATCGCTTCGCGGCAACGCCTGTGCCCGTCCCGGGGAAAGGACGCGCCGTGTCCGCAGTGTGCTCCGGGCGGTATAGACCTTGGTTGCTACAGGCGCAATTGCCCGGCGTAGCCGGTCAGCTCGAGGTAGCCCCAGCCCACGGCGTGGCCATCGTCCGTGCGCAGCGCGGACAGGCCTTCCCAGTAGATCGCGCCCGTGGAGCCGCGGCTGTCGAGCTCCTGGTCGTCCTGAAGGGCCGCGACGCGCCAGCGCCCCGCGGGCGTCGCCAACGTCCATTCGACCGGCCAGCTGGCCTGCGTGCGTGGGCTCGTCCAGCGGCGCAACGGCACGAACCGGACGTCGCCCGCCGCGAAGTTGCGCTGCACGCCGCTCGCGCTGCGGTAGGAGCCGCCGGCCCAGACGGTGCTGCCGTCCGCATGGCGCAGCCGGAACGCCATCAGTGCCGCGCCATCCATCAGGTTGAAGCCGACCCAGTCCCAGCCCACGGCGCCGTGGGCCAGGTACTGGTCGCTCCATTCGTGGTCGAGCCATGCGCGCCCGCTCACGTCGCGCGCGGGGGCGCCGGCGCGCTCGATGCGGCCGCGCACGGCGAGCTGCGGCTCGCTGTAGTAGTGGCTCGCCTCGGCGGGGTCGGGCCCTTTCTGCGACCAGCCGGCCTCGCCTTGCAGCAGCAGCGGCTGCGTGCCGGACAGGTCGAGCGCGAGGGCGAAGCGGTCGGCGCGGATGTCCGCGCGCAGGCGGCTGCGCACATCGCCCGGAGCCGAAGGCGCCAGGCGGCGCAGCGACCAGTCGTGCAGGCGCACCGTCTGCGGCAGCGACGGCCCCGGTGTCTGCGCGATGCCGAAGCCCTGGCGCGCGACGCGCTGGTCGTGCAGGGCGGCAGACGACAGGTCGGTGAGCGCGACGTGCGCGAACACCAGCTGGCGTGCGGCGAAGCGGCTGGCAGAGTCGGCGGCCAGGCCGGTGCGCGTGCGGAAGAACGTGACCTGGAAGCCGAACTCGGGCGTCGCGGCGGCGCGTTCGTCCGCGCCCGGCCGCAACCAACCGGTGACGTACCACCACTCGACGTGGGTGTCGGGGTGGCTGCCGTGGTCGGCCGGAAAGACCAGGGGACGGTGCGAGACCCCCAACGCCGGATTCTCGCTGCCGGGCGCTGGCGCGGACGGCTGTGCGCCGGTCGTCGAGGCCAGGGTGGCCGGCAGCAGGCCGAGGAAGGGGCGGCGGCGCATCAACGCACGCTCCGGAGGCGGGCAATCATCGAGCAGGGCATGCGGAAGTGTCGGCGAATTCGGGCGCGCGGCGATGCCCGGGTGCGGGCACGCCGGGGCGACTTGGGCCTTCCCCAGGAATCCGCCGAGGCCTTGGCGTGAGCGTCCGCTCGGCCGATCCGAAAGGAGCTTGCACCGCAGCGTCAGTCGGAGGGTAGCCGGATGACCGTGTGACGGTGTCGACGCGTCGCCGGTCATGCCGGCGCCTGCGCGTCGCTACCAGTCCTCCTTGACCGCGCGAACGACATCGCGACTCGCCGCGGCATGGCCGCTGCCCCAGGCGGTGAGCGCACCCGCCAGCACGACGCCCAGCCCCAACAGGAGCAAGGTGCCCGACGGCACGCTCATCTGCATCGTCCAGTGGAAGCTCTGCGGGTTGACCACCTTCACCAGCACGACGCTCACGGCGAGGCCGAGAGCCAGCCCCAGCACGGCGCCGACGGCGCTCCACAGCGCGCCTTCGGAGGCCACCAGCGCCAGCACCTGGCGGCGCGTGAAACCCAGGTGCTGCAACGTGCCGAACTCGCGCCGGCGGGCCAGCACCTGCGCCGAGAAGCTCGCGGCGATGCCGGCCAGCCCGATCGCCAGCGCCACGCCTTGCAGCCAGCGCGTGACCGCGAAGCTGCGATCGAAGATGCGCAGGGAGTAGGCGCGCAGCTCGCCGGCGGTCGCGACCTCGGTGGGCGTATCGGGCCGGACGGCGGCGTGGATGCGGGCGACGACGGCATCGCCGGCGGCCGCGCCCGTGCCGGCGCTCGCGCCCGCGGGGGCGTCCCCGTGCGTGTGCGCGCCCGTGCGGGCGGTGTCGCTCGCGCCGCGCTGGCCGCCGTCGTCGGCCAGCCAGATCGCCAGTGCGGTGATGCGCTCGTCACCGGTCAGCCGCAGCCAGTCGGCGCGAGACATCAGCAATGCGCCTTGCTGGCGCGCGTAGTCTCGCCAGATGCCGCGCACGACGGCGCGCACGCTGGTCGTGCGCGACGTCGCCGCCGCACTGGCGCCGCGAGGAGGCGGCAAGGGCAGCGAGATCACGTCGCCCTTCTTCAGGTGCTGCAACGCGGCCAGCACCTCGGTGGGATAGACGGAAAGCAGGGCGGTCGATGCGGGCGGCGCGTCGTCGGGCGCGACGACCCATGGCAGCTGCGGTTGCGTCTCGCCGGGAAGCAGGTCGCGGACCAGCAACGCGGCCTCGGGCTGGTCGGGCGCGAGCATCACCGGCACGAGGCGCTCGGCGCGTAGCTGGCGCACCCCCGGACCCGACGCGGCCGCGACCACCGCCGGCGGCAGGAACGGCTGCGTGTCGCTGGCGCCGGGCACCTGCCGCACGTAGATGTCGGCGGGCAGCACGTCGTCCAGCCAGGCGACCAGCGAATCGCGAAAGCTGCCGACCATCACCGTCAGTGCCACGACCAGGCTCAGGCTCGCGACGACGCCCGCCACTGCGGCCGTGGCCGTGTGGCGCTGGTCGACGGCGCGTGCCACCGCGAGCGCCGCGACCGGGTTGCGGGCACCGCGAAAGCCCTCGAGCAGCAACGCGACGACCTGGGGCACCAGGCTGATGCCCCCGAGAAGCAGCACGGCCACGCAGGCATAGGCGCCCCAGGGGATGGCGTGCCAGGGCGGCACCATTGCGAGCAGCGCGGCCAGCAGGATCAGGCCCAGCCCGGCGGCGGCGGGCCAGTCGGCGCCCGCGGCGCTGCTCAGGCCCTTGAGGCTCTGGGCCGGCGCGATGCCTTGGGCGGCGCGTGCCGGCCACCAGCCGCCGGCGAACGCGGAGGCGACGCCCAGCGCGCCATAGGCGAGCGCGGCCGGCACGCTCCACTGCAGGCGCGGCGCGCTGCCGCCCAGTGTCCCGCTGCCCAGGTCTCCGCCGAGCGCGCGCAACGCCGCCGCGGCCAGCCCGGTGCCGAGTGCCAGGCCGGCGGCGGCGCCGAGGACGCCCACCATCAGGCTGTCGATCCACACGAGGGCGCGGCGCTGGCGCCCGTCCATGCCCAGGACGCCCAGCAACGCCAGCTGCGGAATGCGCTTGGCCACCGCGAGCGACTGCACCGAGAACACCAGGAAGGCGCCGGTGAACAACGCCACCAGCGACAGCACGCTCAGGTTGACGCGGTAGGACTGCGACAGCCTGGCCATGCGCAGCGCCGCCTCGTCGGGCGCGGCGGCGCGCACGTCCGGTCCGGCGTCGAGCGCCGCCATCACGGCGTCCTGGCGCGCGCCGGGCGCCAGGCGCACGTCGATGCGCGACAGCGAGCCGACGCGGTCGAAATGCGTCTGTGCGCCGGCGATGTCCATCACCAGCAGCGGCGGACCATCGGCAGCGATGCGGCCGCCGATGGCGAACTCGTGCGTGCGGCCATCGACCCGCAGCGTGAGCCGCTGCGCCTTGCCGACGAGCGCACGCGCCGCCGCGTTGGGGAACACCCGGTCGGGGTCGAGCGCGGCCAGCGGCGCGCCGGGCGCGGCCACGCCCGACGCCCCCGCCTCCTCGGGCTGCACGAGCCAGCCGGGCGAGATCCAGGGCGCCACGAAGGCGTCCAGTCCCAGCAGGTGCGCCGGATGGAACTGTCCGTCTGCCGCGCGCATCGTCACGGGCAGGTCGATGACGGGGCTGGCCTGCGCCACGCCAGGCGCCATGGCCAGCCGTGGATAGAGATCCTCGGCCAGCGGGCCGTCGCGCGGCTGCACGCTGAAGTCGGGTGCGCCGCTGGCGGCGTGCACGGCCGCCGAGAACTCCGACAGCGCCGATGCGTTGATCAACTGCACCGCGAACGCCAGCGCAACGCCGAGCGCCACGGCCAGCACGGCGGCGGCCTGGCGCCATGGGTGATGGCGCCACTCCGCCCACAGCAGGCGCAGGTGAAGTGCAACGAAGGACGCGCGGCGCGGGCGCCGCGGCGAATCGGACAGGGCGGGGTTCAAGGGCAGGGCAATCGATGGGACACCGGCATCCTGCCATCAATCGGCAAGTCCGCCGGCGCGGATCGGCGGGTTATCCGGCCGTTCGGCGCCGTGCGCGGCATTTCCCGTGGTTTGTCGCCGAAGTGGCAGCCACGGCGTCGCGGCGTGCCCATCATCGATCGCGGCGCCGTATGCTTTGCGCCAGTCAAGCACGACAACTCCGAGACACCACCATGACGACCGCCACCTCCTCCGACGTCGACGGATCCGGATCCACCCGCACCGTGCAGCGCATCTGCCCGCTGTGCGAGGCGTGCTGCGGGCTCAGCCTGACGGTGTCGGGCAGCGGCACGCAGGCGCGCGTCGTCGCGATCCGCGGCGACGAGCAGGACGTGTTCAGCCACGGCTACGTCTGCCCGAAGGCGATCGCGCTGAAGGACCTCGAGGACGACCCCGACCGCCTGCGCCGGCCGCTCGTCAAGCGCGAGGGCCGCTTCGTCGAGACGAGCTGGGACGAGGCGTATGCCGAGATCGCGCGCCGGCTGCCGCCGCTCCTGGCCGCGCACGGCAAGGACGCGCTCGCCTTCACGCTGGGCAACCCGAACGTGCATCGCCTGGGGCTGGGCCTGTACGTGCAGCGCCTGCTGCGCGCGGCCGGCACGCGCAACGTCTTCAGTGCCTCCACGCTCGACCAGATGCCGCGCCAGGTCGCCAGCGGCTGGATGTACGGCCACGCGCTCACGGTGCCCGTGCCCGACATCGACCACTGCGACTTCCTGCTGATGCTCGGCGCCAACCCGATGGCCAGCAACGGCAGCATGTGGACGGTGCCCGACTTCCGCGGCCGCGCGAAGGCGATGCGCGCGCGCGGCGGCCGGCTGGTCGTGGTCGATCCGCGCCGCACCGAAACCGCCGCCATCGCCGACGAGCATCACTTCATCCGGCCGGGCGCCGACGTGTTCCTGCTGCTGGGCCTGGTCAACGCGGTGTTCGACGAAGGGCTGGTGCGCCCGGGGCGCCTCGAGGCCTTCCTGGCCACGGAAGACACGGGCGTCGAGGCGCTGCAGCGGGCCGTGGCGCCGTATGTCCCCGAACGCATGGCCGCGCGCTGCGGCGTGCCCGCCGAGGTGCAACGCGCGCTCGCACGCCAGCTGGCGGCGGCGCCACGTGGCGCGGTCTACTCGCGTGTCGGATCGAGCACGCAGCGCTTCGGCACGCTCAACTCGGTGCTGATCGACGCCTTGAACATCCTCACGGGCCATCTCGACGCCGAGGGCGGCGCCATGTTCCCCCGGGCGGCGGCGTTCGCGGCCAACACCCAGGGCAAGCCGGGTGTCGGCCGCGGCCTGGTCACGGGCCGCACGCGCAGCCGCGTGTCGGGCGCGCCCGAGGTGCTGGGCGAGTACCCGACCAGCTGCCTGGCCGAGGAGATCGAGACGCCCGGTGCGGGGCAGGTGAGGGCGCTGATCTCGGTGGCCAGCAACCCGGTGCTCTCGGCACCCAACGGCGCGCGCATCGCGCGGGCGCTGAGTCGACTCGACTTCATGGTGAGCATCGACATCTACCTGAACGAGACGACGCAGCATGCCGACGTGATCCTGCCGGGCCTGTCCAGCTTCGAGGAGCCGCACTACGACGTCAGCTTCCCGCAGCTGTCCTGCCGCAACCACGCGCGCTACAGCCCGCCGGTGTTCGCGCCGCCGCCTGGCGCGCAGGCCGAATGGCAGGCGCTGCTGCGCATCGCCGCGATGCTGCGCAGCGAACCCGGCGCCGACGAGGCCGGCTTCGACCTGGCCGCCTTCGACGAGCGCCTGCTGGCCGACGACCTGCGCCGGCTGGCAGCGGGCGTCCCCGAGCCGCTGCAGGCCGCGATGCTGGATGCCCTCGGCCCGGTCCCCGGCCCCGAGCGCCTGCTGGATCTCGCGCTGCGCGCCGGTCCGTACGGCGACCGCTTCGGCCGGCAGCCGGGCGGGCTGAGCCTGGCCGCGCTGAAGGACGCGCCGCACGGCGTCGACCTCGGCGCGCTCGCGCCGCGGCTGCCGGACATCCTGCGCACCCCCAGCGGCCGGATCGAACTGTGGCCGGCTCCGGTGGCCGCCGAGCTCGCCGCCGTCGATGCCGCCCTGGCCGACGCGCCACCGGCGCTGGTGGTGGTGGGACGACGCGACGTGCGCTCCAACAACAGCTGGATGCACAACCTGCCCACGCTGGCCAAGGGTCCGGAGCGCTGCACCGCGCTGCTGAATCCGGATGACGCGGCGCGCCACGGCGTGCGCACCGGCGACCGCGTGCGGCTGCAGGGCGCGGCGGGCCGCACGATCGAGCTGCCGGTCCTTCTCAGCGACGAGATGATGCCCGGCGTGGTCAGCGTGCCCCATGGCTGGGGCCATGACCAGGCGGGCGCTCGCCTGGGCGTGGCGGCGCAGCGGCCCGGTGCCAATCTCAACGAGCTGCTGGACGACCGCCTGCGCGATCCGCTGTCCGGCACGTCGGTGCTGAACGGCATTCCGGTGACGCTGAGCCGCTGCGCCGGGTGACGGCGGACGCTTCTCGTTCGGGGTCGGACCACCGGCATTCGAGGCATTCCGGCGAGCCCATGCCACTCGCCACGCGCCGCGCACCGCGCACCGCGCACAGCGCACCACTCACCATTCACCATTCACCATTCACTACTCACCACTCGTCACTCGTCACTCGTCACTCGTCACTCGTCACTCGTCACTCGTCACGCGAATGATCGCGCGGTCACGCGCGGCCTCAACGGCCTGGCGCGCCCAGCTGGCGCAGGAAGCTGCGGTAGTCGGTGCGAACCCATTCCTCGACCAGCCGGCCATGCTCGTCGAAGCGGAAGAAGTTGGCCAGGTCCCACACGATCCGTTGGCCGTTCGGGGGCAAGGGGCCGGCGGGCGAGTGCGTGAACTCGCGCACGAAGCGACCTTCGATCCAGGTCTGGCAGGCGACGGCCAGGCCCTCGACGACGATGATGCCGCGGCGGATCGAGCGCTCGTCGAAGGCGGCGCGCACGGACCCGAAGTAGCGGGTCAAGCCGAGGTAGTCGGCCTCGAATCCGTCCGGGCCATGGAAGCGGAAGCGCTCGGTGTCGAAGTACGAGTCGACTTCTTCCGGGGCGCTGCCCGATACCTCCAGTTCGCCGGCGCGAATGAGCCGGGCCACGAGGTCCTGGCGTGCGAGGGGCATGGCATCTCCCGGGCCGGTCCGCTGCGACGGGCGCCTCCAGCCCGGCACGTCGTCTCCGGGGCGAGCGCCCCGCGCGCTGCAGGGCAACGCGGGTGCCTGGGCCAGAGGCCTGGCCCTAGACCGTCGCCGGCGCCGGCGACCGCACGCCCTGGGCCGTCAGTTCCAGCACCCGGTCGCAGCGGGCGGCCGCCGGCGGCGAGTGGGTGACCATCAGCACGCCGGCGCCGGTGCGCCGGGCGGCGTCGACCAGGACGTCCATCACCAGGCCCGCGCTGCGCGGATCGAGGTTGCCGGTGGGCTCGTCGGCCAGCACCAGCGCCGGTTCGTGCACCAGGGCGCGGGCGATGGCCACCCGTTGCAGCTGGCCGCCCGAGAGCTGGCGCGGCGCGCGCTCGCCCAGGCCGTCCAGGCCGACGGCCGCCAGCATGCGCGCCACGCGGTCGCCGTGCGGGCGTCCGAGCAGTTGCAGCGGCAGGCCGACGTTGTCGGCCACGTTCAGGTGCGGCAAGACATGGAAGGCCTGGAACACGAAGCCCAGGTCCTCGCGGCGCAGGCGCGCCGCCTCGGGCTCGGACAGCCCCAGCACGTCGCGGCCGCCCAGGGTGATGCGGCCGGCATCGGCGGTATCGAGGCCGGCCACGCAGTTGAGCAGCGTCGACTTGCCCACGCCCGATTCGCCCAGCAGGGCCACCAGCTCGCCCCGTTGCATCACGAGCGAGACGTCGCTGAAGACGAAGGCGTCGCCGTAGCGCTTGGCGAGGTGGGCGACCTCGAGCAAGGGCGCAAGGGCCGGAATGGGGAGCGTGTCCATCGGGCGCCAAGCATACGGGATACGGCATGCTCGACAGCGCTGACCGCGGAACTTCGCACGCCGGCCACGCCGACGACCCCGAACAGACTCACCATTTACGTGATTTTGGGCCACCGGATGCTGTCGCGTTTTCGGCCCCTGCCGCACAATCGGTCAAAGTTTCCGCTCATGGGCAGTCCGCGGCGGCCGATAGTGTCAGAGTGCCGTCGTCCCCCGGGGCGTGCACGGGAAGCCTGGCCATCAGAGCCGGGCGCTGTATTTGCCCTCGTCCTGTCCGGCGGGCATGACATCTCCTGAGGTGGAAGGGTGACGGCTGATATCGATTCCTCGGCGTTGAGCGGGCTCGTGAAAGTGCTCGAGCGTCGCAGCACCCGCTTCTGGGCGGGCGCGGCCATCGCCGTTGCGCTGGGCGGCGTCGCGGTCGCCACCGGGCTGGGCATGCTCATGGGCGGCACGGGCGGGCTGATCGCGCTGAGCGTCGCCGTCTTCTTCGCGCTGGCCGCCCTGGTGCTGGCGGGCGTGGTCATCCGACTGGCGCGCGTCGTCGCCGACACCCGCGCGCGCCAGGCGCTCGAGGCCGTCGACGACGACCTGACCGGCCTGTCCAACCGCCGCCACTTCCTCGAGCTCGTCGAGCGCGAATTCGCCCGCTGCCGCCGCTACGGCGACGACGGCGCGCTGCTGCTGATCGACGCCGACCACCTGCGCCGCATCAACGAACACCTGGGCCAGCTGTGCGGCGACGCGCTGCTGCTCGAAGTCACCAAGCGCGTGGGCACCACGCTGCGCCAGCCCGACCTGCTGGCCCGTTTCGGCGGCGCCGAGCTGGCCGTGTTGGAACCAGACCCATGTCGTGGCCACCGTCAGCATCGGCGTGGCCACCGTCCACCAGGGCCAGCTGAGCGTCGACACCATGGTGCACGAGGCCGAGCAGGCGCTCGAAGCGGCCAAGGAGGCCGGGCGCAACTGCGTGCGCACCGGGCCGATCAAGCCGCGCAGGAACGGCGAGCGCGTGTCGACCTGAGCGTCGCGCCGTCTCGCGAAGACCGCTGCCACCGCATGGGTGCCAGCGGCTTTTTCATGGCTGTTCGCGGAGGTGCGCAAGCCTTGCATCCGCGAGTCTTCGTCCACGCATGGCGCAGGCGACCAAGGCCCGTCATCCTTCGCGCGGGCGCGGGATCCGCGCCGTGGGTGCCGGCAGGCGTGCACGCCCCGGACGAGTCCGGCAGCGGGTGTCAGGCTTGGTCGAGCGTCCCTTGCCCGGCGCGCGCTCGCCGGTGCGCCGCCTCGATCTGTCGTGTCAGGAACCAGAGGCGACCGAACAGGAGCGCCGCGATGACGGCGCCGACGAGCATCAGGCCGCCGAAGACGCGGCAGATCTCGGGGACGGACGACGTGAGGTTCGCGATCTCGGCCTCCTGGACGGCACGGGGCGAGGCGTCGAAGAGCGGATCGTCGCCCATGGCCATGCGCGTCGCCCGCGCGGCGTTCAGTGCGGGCAGCAGCGAGGGAATGGCTATCCATTCCACCGTCATCTCGCGGGGCGTCCAGTCCTGCGATGGCGTCGGGCAGCGGGGGGTGGCGACGACCTGCCGCAAGCACTTGAACAGCAGCGGCTCGGCGCCGGGTTGCGAGAGGCGAAAGAGGGAGGAGTGCCGGCTGGGCTTGAAGACGTCGACGACGCCCCGCGCCCGATGAACGTTCGGATGCGCGGTCTCGCGGATGGCCTGGATCGTCAGACGGTCGTAGAACACCATCGCCGCGAGGAGCACGACGCACGCCACCATGAACGAGAGCACGCGCCGGGCCTGGCGGCGGAGGGCGGCCTGCTTCGGTGAATCAGTCCTTCGACGCTGCGCGCTCCGGGTCGACTCGCCGGGCCGCCCCGGCGGGAGGTATGAAGCCGTCATGGCGGAGAACTCCCCGGCGATCCGAGCAGCGATCGTGCCACGGCCACCAGCCGCGCCTCGACATCCGCCGCATCCGCCTCGAGCACCTGCCGGTGCGCCATGCTTCGCAGCCACGTGATCTGCCGCTTGGCGAGCTGCCGCGTCGCCGCGATCCCGCGTTCGCGGAGCTCGGCGATGTCCGGCGGATCGGACGCGTCGAGCGCTTCCCAGGCCTGGCGGTAGCCCACGCAGCGCATCGAGGGCAGGTCGAGGTTCAGCGCGGGATTGGCGCGCAGGCGACGGACCTCGTCGAGGAAGCCGGCGTCCAGCATCGCCTCGAAGCGTCGAGCGATGCGCGCATGCAGCCACGCGCGGGACGCGGGCTCGAGCGCGAGCAGGACGCCGTCCATCGCCGGGGCCTCGCGCCGCGCGCGCTGGTGCAGCGCCGACAAGGGCGTGCCGCTGCCGCGCCATACCTCCAGCGCGCGCTGGATGCGTTGGGAGTCGTTGGGCTGCAGCCGCGCGGCGGTGGCCGGGTCGACCTCGGCCAGCCGCGCGTGCATCGCGGGCCAGCCCTGCTGCGCCGCCTCGGCGTCGATCGCGGCGCGGATCGCCGGGTCGGCCGGCGGCATCTCGTCGATGCCGTCGATGAGCGCCTTGAAGTACATCATCGTGCCCCCCACCAGCAGCGGCCAGCGGCCGCGCGCGCGGATCTCGCCGGCGAGCCGGCGCGCGTCGGCCACGAACTGCGCGGCGGAGTAGGCCCGTGCGGGATCGATGATGTCCAGGAGATGGTGCGGCGCCACGGCCTGTTCCGTGGCGCTCGGCTTGGCGGTGCCGATGTCCATGCCGCGGTAGACCAGCGCCGAATCGACGCTGATGATCTCGACCGGCCAGCGCCGGGCGAGCGCCAGCGCCAGCGCCGTCTTGCCGGACGCGGTGGGACCGGCCAGCCCGAGCCAGCGCGGCGGGACGGTCGATTCGCGCGCGGCGGTCAAAACCGTTCGTCGTCGCGCAGGTAGCGCCACTGGCCCGGTGGCAGCTTGCCCAGCACGACGCTGCCGATGCGCACGCGCTTCAGGCCGGTGACGACCAGGCCCACCGCTTCGCACATGCGGCGGATCTGGCGCTTGCGGCCCTCGCGCAGCACGAAGCGCAGCTGGTCCTCGTTGGCCCAGCTGACCTTGGCCGGACGCAGCTCGTGGCCGTCCAGCCACAGGCCATGGCGCAGGCGTTGCAGGTCGGCGTCCGGGAACTGGTCGCCGCCGGGGTACTCGACGCGCACCAGGTACTCCTTCTCGACGTCCGACTCGTCGCCGATGAGGTGGCGCGCGATGCGGCCGTCCTGCGTCAGCACCAGCAGGCCGGTGGAGTCGATGTCCAGGCGCCCGGCCGGCGCGAGGTGGCGGCCATGGCCCGCGTTCCAGCGCTCGCGCGACGGATCCTCGGGCCAGTGGTTGTCGGGCGTGACCAGCACCGACGCCGGCTCGTAGCCGTCCTCCGCCTGGCCGCTGACGAAGCCCACGGGCTTGTGCAGCAGGATGGTGACGCGGCGCGCCTGCTGGGTCTTCGCGGCCTCGTCGACCTCGATGACCTGGTGGGGGAAGACGCGCGCGCCCAGCATCGCGACCTCGCCGTCGACCTTCACCCAGCCCGCCTCGATCCACTCGTCGGCTTCCCGCCGCGAGGCGATGCCGCGTTCGGCCAGCACCTTGGACAGCCGCTGGTCCTCGCGCCGGGGCGCGTCCGGATCGACGGCCGCACCCCGCGGCCGTTCGGCTTGTGGGAGACCTCGCCCGAATGCCTCGCGCTCGGCGTCGTCGCGCCGGCGTGGCGGCGGATGGCCGCCCGCCTCCGGCGGACGGCGATCGCCGCGATCCGCGCGCTCATGCCGACCGCGTTCGGCCGCGTAGCCTTGCGGCGTGCGGTCGTCGCCGCGCGGGCCCGCGTTGCGCGGCCGCTCGTTCGGGCCTTGCGGGTAGCTCGGGCCGCGGCCGCGATCGCCCCATGGCGCGCGGTCGCGGTCGTCGAAGCGGGGGCGATCGCGGTCGTCGTGGCGCGGCTGCTCGCGCTCGCGCGGGCGGGCCTCGCGGTCGTCGGACGGCGGCGCGTCGCGGCGGCGCTCGCCCTGGGGCGGCGGGCCGGAGCGGCGCTCGTCGGGGCGGTCGCGGAAGTCGTAGTGCGGGCCGCGCTCCTGCCACGGGCCGGGGCTGGTGCGGCGCTCGCCGGGGCGGTCGGGGCGCGGCGCGTCGCCGTGCGCGCGCCGCGGGCCGTCGCGCCGGTCGCGCGGCGGCCGGTCGGCCGACGGCGGTGCGGCCGGCGGCGGGTCGGCGCGCCAGACGTTGGACGGCAGGTCGCGTCGCGGGCGCGGCAGGTCGCGCAGGTCGGGCTTGTTGCCGCGCGCGGCGGCATGCTCGGTGGGCTTGCGCTCGTGCGGACGCTGCTCCATCACCCGCTGGCCGACCTTGCGGGGGTCGTCGGCGGCCGGCTGGGGGGCCTCGGCGCGCGGGACGCGGCGCGGCGCGGTGGGCGTGCCGGCGGTGGTGGGCGACGGCGCGGGCGCCGGATCTTGCGGCGGCTTCGGCGGCGGGGCGGTGGGGTCGGTCATGTCGGGGATCGGGCCGGAAAACAGGGCGAAGAGCACGCTGGCGGGACGTCAACGTCCGCGCAGGAACAGCGCGTCGAGTTCTTTCATCGTCACCTGGCGCCACGTGGGGCGGCCATGGTTGCATTGGTCGGAGCGCTCGGTGGCCTCCATCTGGCGCAGCAGCGCGTTCATCTCCTCGAGCGTGAGCCGGCGGTTGGCGCGCACGGCGCCGTGGCAGGCCATCGAGGCGAGGACGTCGTCGCGGGCGCGTTGCACGAGCGTGCTGGCGTCGACGTCGGCGAGATCGGCCAGCACCGATCGCACGAGTTCGACCGCGTCGGCCTGCAGCAGCGCCGCCGGCAGGCTGCGCACGGCCAGCGTCTGCGGGCCCATGGGGGAGACGTCCAGGCCGAGGCTGCGCAGCGTCTCGGCGTGCGTCTCGACCAGCGCGTGCTCGGCCGGCGTGGCCGCGAAGGTGGCGGGAATCAGCAGCGCCTGCGTGGGCACGTCGTGCGTGGCGGCGCCGGCCTTCAGGCGCTCGTAGACGATGCGCTCGTGCGCGGCATGCATGTCGACCACGACCAGGCCGTGCGCGTTCTCGGCCAGCACGTACACGCCCTGGATCTGCGCGATGGCGCGGCCCAGCGGCCAATCGGCGGCGTCGGCGGCGTCGGCCCGGGCGACCGCCGCGGCGGCGGCGTCGTCGCTGCGTGGCGGCTGCCTCCAGGACGAACCGGCGGCGACGGGCTCGCGGGCCTCGAGCACGGCGGTACCACCGGAGTCGAGCACGCCGCCGGCCACCGGTGGCGGCAGGCTCGAATCGCCGAAGGCGCGCGCGAACAGCGACGCCGTGGTGGCGCCGGCCAGCATCGGGCGGGTGTCCTCGGTCAGCGGCCACGGGCGCGCGGGCGCGAGGCCGGCCGCGTTCCAGCCGGGCGTGGCCGCGCCGCCGTTGCCGTTGAGACGCTCGACGGCCGCGGCCGCGGCGGCCGCGAAGCCGCCCGGCGTCCCGAACGAGGTGCCGACGACGCCGGTGCCGGCGTGCGTCGCGCCTGGCGCCGCGGCGCCGGACGGCGCCAGCACGTCCTCCACGGCGCGCTTGACGGCCTGGTGGATGGCGCCGGAGTCGCGGAAGCGCACCTCGATCTTCGTCGGATGCACGTTGACGTCGACGCGGGCCGGGTCGATCTCGATGAACAGCACGTAGGCCGGCTGCTTCTGGCCGTGCAGCACGTCCTCGTAGGCGGCGCGCAGGGCGTGCGCGATCAGCCGGTCGCGCACGTAGCGGCCGTTCACGTAGACGTACTGGTGGTCGCTGCGCGTGCGCGCCGCGGCGGGCAGGCCGACGCGGCCGTGGATGGCGATCGGGCCGATCTCGGCAGCCAGCGGGCGGCTGTTGTCGACGAACTCCTCGCCCAGGACGTCGCGGATGCGCTGCGCCTCGTCGGCCGCGCGCCACTGCTCCACGAGCCGGCCTTCATGCCAGACGGCGAAGCCCACCTGCGGCCGCACCAGCGCGTGGCGGCGCACCGCCTCGACGCAGTGCGCGAGCTCGGTGGAATCGGACTTCAGGAACTTGCGGCGCGCCGGCGTGCTGAAGAACAGCTCGCGCACTTCGACGGTGGTGCCCTGCGCGCGGGCGGCCGGCGCCAGCTCGCCCGATCGTGCATCCAGGCGCTGCGCGTGCGCGGCGTCCGGCGTGCGGCTGACCAGCGCCAGCTCCGACACCGACGCGATGGCCGCCAGCGCCTCGCCGCGGAAGCCCATGGTCGAGACCATCTCCAGGTCGTCGAGCGAGCGGATCTTGCTGGTGGCGTGGCGCTTGAGCGCGAGCGGCAGCTCGGCCGCCTCGATGCCGCAGCCGTCGTCCTCGATCAGGATGGCGCGCACGCCGCCCGCCACCAGGCGCACGCTGACCTGGGCGGAGCCGGCGTCGAGCGCGTTGTCGACCAGCTCGCGCACCACGGACGCCGGCCGTTCCACGACCTCGCCCGCGGCGATCTGGCTCACCAGTTCGTCGGGTAATTCACGGATGCTGCGGCGCCCGGGCGCCACCGTCTGGAGACTCATCCCCGTATTGTAGGAAGCCCCGTCGATAATCGCCGCCCATGGACTCCTTGATTCCCTTGTTTCAGCATCTTCTTCACGCCGACCAGTACCTGGCCGGCTTCGTGGCCAGCAACGGCCCATGGGTGTACGGCATCCTGTTCGCCGTCATCTTCATCGAGACCGGCGTGGTCGTGATGCCGTTTCTGCCGGGGGACTCGCTGCTGTTCCTGGTGGGCGGCCTGGCCGCGAGCGGCGCCATGGACATCACCATGGCGCTCGGCGTGATGTTCGCCGCGGCGGTGATCGGCAACCAGACGAACTACACGATCGGGCGCTGGATCGGGCCGCGCGTCTTCCACTGGGAGAACTCGCGCTGGTTCAACAAGGAAGGGTTCGACAAGTCGCACGCGTTCTTCGAGAAATACGGCGGCGCCGCGCTGATCGCGGGCCGCTTCATGCCCTTCGTCCGCACCTTCGCCCCCTTCGTGGCCGGCGTCACCTGCATGACGCGGCGCCGCTTCACGATCTTCGACGTCACCGGGGCCGCGCTGTGGATCGGCAGCGTCACGCTGCTGGGCTACGGCATCGGCAACCTGCCGTGGGTCAAGGGACACCTGCAGTGGATCTTCCTGTCGATGATCATCATTCCCGGCGTGCTGGCGCTGGTCGGGGTCCTGCGCAAGAAGGCGCAGCCTGGCGCCTGAGCGGGCCGGCGGCCGGGCGCTCGCTCAGCGCTGCCAGGTGTCGATCGCCAGCCCGTCGAGATAGGCCAGGCCTTGCGGATCATCGGCCAGGGGGGTCGGGTTCGCGGCGGGATGGTCGGGGCACGCGGTGCGGGCCATCCAGTATTGAGCGGCCTGCGTCCGCACTTGACGGTTGCGCTGCGTGAACCCGAGGTAGGTGGCCAGGCCGACGTCGCAGCGGGCGAGGGCTCGCTCGATGTAGTCGTTGCGCCGCGCGATCCAGTCCGCGGTCGGCGGCGTCGGGTCGGCGGTGTCCAGATCGGCCAGTGCCCCGTTGCCGCTCGGGCCTTCCTGGATGAAGTCGGATGCCGCGTCCCGCTCGCCGGCGCGCGCCGCCTTCTCCAGCATCGCCAGGCGGCGCTGGATCTGGTCGGAGCGCAGGTCGGCACAGGTGGACGCCGCGTCCTCGCCGGGCTCGTCGGGTGGCAGGTCGGGCGCATGGGCGCGGCGCCGCGCGAGCAGGCAGCGGAACGCGGCCTGGTAGGCCTGCATGGCGTCGCGCGGATCGTCGCTGCGCATCCAGGCGTCCATGCGTGCCGCCAGGCTCGTGGGCGAGGGCCCGGCCAGGCCGGCGTCCGCCGCGGTATGGGTCGTGCCCGGGCCGGCCGGGACGGACGCGGGGCGCTCGATCGGCGACGGCAGGGACGCGGCCGATGCCGTCGCCGGTGCGTTCACCACTTCCGGCACGGGCGCCTGCTGCCGCAGCATCCACAAGGCGCCGGCGCACAGCGGCAGGGACAGGATGAGGGCGAGGACACGACGCAACGGCATCGCCCATGTTAAGAGCGCGGCCGCGGGCCGCCGCGCGCGTCTGTCGCCGAGCTGACGGGCGGCGGACCGGCGGGCTGCCCGGTCCGCCATCAACCGGACACGCCGTGCCCGGCCTGCAGGATCTGGCCGGCATGGATGTCGATCGACGGCGCGCCGGCGTCCATGCGCCCCCATTCGTGGTCCACCGGCGGACCCTCGAGCCCGAACGGCCGATAGTCCGCGAGCAGACGCCGCGCCGCCCGGTCGGCGTGCAACGCTCAGAGATCGCGATGCCGCGCGATCGGCGGGTTCTTCGCGAAGTAGCGATCGATGCCCGTGTACAGCGCCTCGACCAGCCGGGTGCGGTAGTCGGGGTCGCGCAGCTTGTCTTCTTCCTGCGGGTTCGAGATGAACGCCGTCTCGACGAGGATGGACGGGATCGACGGCGCCTTGAGCACCGCGAAGCTCGCCTGCTCGACCTGCCCGCGGTGCAGCTTGCCGACCTTGCCGATGCGCGACAGCACCTCGCCGCCGACGCGCAGGCTGTCCTTGATCTGGGCCGTGGTGCTCATGTCGAGCATCGCGCGCATGACCTGCGCGTCCTTGACCTTGACGCTGACGCCGCCGACGGCGTCGGAATGGTTCTCCTTGTTGGCCATCCAGCGCGCCGCGGCGCTCGAGGCCCCGCCCTGGCTCAGCGCGAACACCGAGGCGCCCTTGGCGTCGGGCGTGAAGAACGCGTCGGCGTGGATGGAGACGAACAGGTCGGCCTGCACGCGCTCGGCCTTCTTCACGCGTTCGCCCAGCGGCACGAAGAAGTCGGAGTCGCGCGTCAGCAGCACGCGCACGCCGGGCTTGGCGTTCAGGCGCTCGCGCAGCTGCAGCGCGATGGCCAGCACGACGTCCTTCTCGTGCAGGCCGGTGGGGCCGGTCGCGCCCGGATCCTCGCCGCCATGGCCCGGGTCGATGGCGATCACGAGCAGGCGGTCGACCTTGCGCTTTTCCTCCGGCGTCAGCGGGCGCGCCGCGAAGGGCGCCTGCGTCTCCATCGTGGACGTGTCGATGCCGGGGCCGGCGTGGATCGCGGGGCCGACCTCCGCCACGCGCGGCCCCGAGGTGCCCGGCGGCGGGGGCAGCGACGCGATGTTGGTGCCGGGCACGACCGGCGCGCTGGCGCCGCTGGGGATGCGGCCGATGAACTCGCCGAGCGCGTCCTGCACCTCCTGCGCGGCGCGCTGCTCGGACTGCTCCTTGCCGCGCAGCAGCGCGAGCAGCGGATCCTGCTCGCGCACCGGGTAGAGGTCGAACACCAGGCGGTGCTGGTAGGCCGCGACCGGCGCGAGCATGAACTGCTGCGGCGCCACCGCCTGCTTCAGGTCGAGCACGAGGCGCACCACCCGCGGCGTGTTCTGGCCGACGCGCACGCCGGCGATGAACGGGTCGTCCGCACGCACCTTGCCGACCATGTCGCGCAGCGCGGGGCTCAGTTCGAGGTTGTCGATGTCGACGACGAGGCGATTGGGGTCGTTGGCGAGGAAGTTGCGCGCCTGCAGGGGCTCGTCCGACTCGATGGTGACGCGCGTGTAGTCGGCCGCGGGCCAGATGCGGACGGCGACGATGCTGGCACCGAACGCGAGATCGGTGGCGCCCAGGCACAGCACGAGGCTGCCGCCACGCAGCAAGTCTCTACGCTTCATGAACCCAGATTGTCGATCAGAAGCAGGCCTTTCGGGGTCATCGCGTCGTATCGGATGCGTCGATCGGCCTCGTCGTGTGGCGTGATCGTCACGCGCAGGTCGGGCACGGGCAGCAGCGGTTCGGCCTTCTCCGCCCATTCGACAAGCTTGAGCCCCGGTGCGCCGAACAGGTCGCGCAGGCCGGCGTCCTCCCATTCCTGCGGGTCGTCGAAGCGGTAGAAGTCGAAGTGCGAGATGGCCACGTGGTCGAGCTCGTAGGTCTCGACCACGGCGTAGGTGGGGCTCTTGATGCGGCCTTCGACGCCCAGTGCGTGCAGCAGGTGGCGCACGAAGGTCGTCTTGCCGGCACCCAGCGGCCCCTCGAGCTCGATGAACGCGTCGCGCAGCGCGGGCGCCCGCGCGAGCCGGCTCGCGTCACGCGCGCACGCGGGCTCGTCGGGCCATTCGGCCTGCGATGTTCCTAGAATCACCGGATGTTGCAGCTGCGTCATGAGGTCGGGGAGGATCCCGCGAAGGTCGCTCTCTTGCGCCGGCTCGAGGGCTGGGCGCGCGAGTTGGGATTCTCACAGATCGGCGTCGCCGAGGTCGACCTCGGCGATGCCGAGCAGGGCCTGCGCGCATGGCTCGAGGCGGGCTTCCACGGCAGCATGGACTACATGGCGGCGCACGGCATGAAGCGGGCGCGCCCCGCCGAGCTGCAGCCGGGCGCGCTGCGCGTCATCACGGCGCGCATGCCCTACCTGCCGGAGTCGCGCGGCGAGCAGTGGCAGGCGCAGGAGACCGCGCGCCTGGCGCGGCCCGGCGAGGCCGTCATCTCGATGTATGCCCGCGGTCGCGACTATCACAAGGTGCTGCGCCACCGGCTCCAGAAGCTGGCCGACCGGCTCGCCGTCGAGATCGGCCCGCTCGGCCACCGCTGCTTCACCGACTCGGCGCCGGTGCTCGAGGTCGAACTGGCGACCCGTTCGGGCCTGGGCTGGCGCGGCAAGCACACGCTGGCGCTCGCGCGCGACGCCGGCTCGATGTTCTTCCTCGGCGAGATCTTCATCGACCTCGCGCTGCCGCTCACCGCGCCCGCGACCCCGCACTGCGGGCAGTGCACCGCCTGCATCGACGTCTGCCCCACCCAGGCCATCGTCGCGCCCGAACGCCTGGACGCGCGCCGCTGCATTTCGTATCTCACCATCGAGAGCGACGACCCGATCCCGCTCGAGTTCCGCCGCGCGATCGGCAACCGCATCTACGGCTGCGACGACTGCCAGGTGGCCTGCCCGTGGAACAAGTTCGCGCGCCGCACGTCTTTACCTGACTTTGCAGAGCGGCCCGACATGGCCGAACCCTCGCTGCTGGACCTGTTCGCATGGAGCGAGGCGGAGTTCCTGCGGCGCACCGAGGGCTCGCCGATCCGCCGCATCGGCCACGCGCGCTGGCAGCGCAACCTCGCCGTGGCGCTGGGCAACGCGCTGCACGCGGGCGAGCCGCGCGCGCCCATCGAGGCCGCGCTGCGCGCCCGCCTCGCCGACGCGAGCCCGCTGCTGGCCGAGCACATCGCATGGGCGTTGTCGTCCGTGCCCGGCGCTGGCGCGTTGAACGATCGAGGCGCCGCACCGGGCGCCGCCAGGGAATGAAGATGATCCGACCGTCATGGCCCCGTCCCGCCCGTCGCGCGGCCTCCGGGGCGCGCGCGCTGGGACA
Organism: Burkholderiales bacterium; assembly: GCA_019510465.1. Classification (GTDB taxonomy): domain Bacteria; phylum Pseudomonadota; class Gammaproteobacteria; order Burkholderiales; family Burkholderiaceae_C; genus Scleromatobacter. Next base: position 3,696 of record JAEKKH010000106.1, on the reverse strand, counting down.
GGGCCTGCTGGGCATGGCGCTGATCGCGCTGGCCGCGTTCGCGTTGCTGCCGAGTGCCGACGCCGCCACGGCCACCGACGCCGGCGCCGTCACGATGGAAAGCCAGACCTTCCCCGCCCAGGCGAGCGTCGCCGGTGCGCCGCTGCGGCTCAACGGCGTGGGCCTGCGCGCCGCGTTCATCTACAAGGTCTATCTCGCCGGCCTGTACCTGCCCGCGAAGGCGGCAACCGGGACGGACGCGCTGGCGCAGCCCGGCCCGAAGCGGGTCCAGGTGCGCATGCTGATGGACGGCCCCTCCGACGAGTTCGCCAAGGCCTTCACCGGCGGCATCGCCAAGCGCACGCCGGCCGGCCAGGTGGCCGCGATGCAGGATCGCATCGCCGCGTTCGACCGGACGCTGCGCAGTGTCGGCAAGGTGCACAAGGGCGACGTGGTCGACCTCGACTGGCTGCCGACGCAGGGCCTGGCCCTGCGCATCAACGGCAAGCCGGTGGGCGCGCCGGTGCCGGGTGCCGATCTCTACGGCGCGATGCTGGCCATCTTCGTCGGCGACCGTCCGGTCGACGCGAAGATGAAGGCCGGCATGCTGGGCGCGGCGGGCTGACTTGGCCACGGCGAACAAGCCCTCGGCCGCGCGTGCCCGCGCCGATGCGCCGCCCCTGTCGGAGGCGATGCAGCGCAGCGCCGGCGCCATCGACCGCTTCCTCGACGGCCTGTGGCTGGAGGACGGCCTGGCGAAGAACTCGCTGGCGGCCTACCGGCGCGATCTCACCTTGTTCGCGGCCTGGCTCGGACAGGCGCAGTCGCGCGACCTCGCGCAGGCGCGCGCGAGCGACGTGCAGGGCTACATGCTCGCGCGCCACGCCGCGAGCAAGGCCACCAGCGCGAACCGGCGCCTGGCGGTGTTCCGGCGCTTCTACCGCTGGGGGCTGCGCGAACGCCTCGTCGACGAGGACCCCACGCTCAAGCTGCGCCCCGCGCGCCAGCCGATGCGCGTGCCCAAGGCCATCACCGAGGCACAGGTCGACACGCTGCTCGCGGCGCCGGACACAGGCACGCCGCTGGGCGCGCGCGACCGCGCGATGCTGGAGCTGATGTACGCGAGCGGCCTGCGCGTGAGCGAGCTCGTGGCGCTGAAGCTGGTCGATCTCAGCCTGCCCGACGGCGTCGTGCGCGTGATGGGCAAGGGCTCCAAGGAGCGCCTCGTGCCGTTCGGCGACGAGGCGCGGCGCTGGCTCGAGGCGTGGCTCGCCACGTCACGGCCCGAGCTGCTCGAGGGCCGGCGCAGCGACGCGCTGTTCGTGACGGTGCGCGCGGCGGCGATGTCGCGCCAGATGTTCTGGAACCTGGTCAGGAAATACGCGTTGGCCGCCGGCATCCGCAACCCGATCTCGCCGCACACGCTGCGCCACGCGTTCGCCACGCACCTGCTCAACCACGGCGCCGACCTGCGCGCCGTGCAGCTGCTGCTGGGCCACGCCGACATCTCGACGACGACGATCTACACGCACGTCGCGCGCGAGCGGCTGCGGCAGTTGCATGCGAAGCATCACCCGCGCGGGTGATGCAGGAGTGCCGATCCAAGCATCCCCCGTGCGGGTGATGCCCGCGGCTCAATGGTGCTGCCAGACCCAGATGACGGTGCCGCGCGCGTCGAAGTCCTTCAGTGTGAACGTGCCCAGCGACGCGCCGGCGCTGCCGTTGCTGCCGGCGGCCGGCAGGCCGGTGGCCGTCTGCAGGACGTCGGAGAAGTTGAAGCTGAAGGTCACGGGCTTGGCGTCGACGACGGACTGCGCGACCGGCTGGCCCGCGTAGTCGGCGAAGTTCGACGGCGCCGCGCCCACCGCCTGCAGCGCCGTGGCGAACTGCGTCGGTGTCAGCAGGACGGGGCCGGTGCTGCTCGCGAACGCGGCGCCCAGGCCGCTCGCGAACGGGTTCTGCGCGTTCGGCGACGACGGCTGCACGCCGACGAGGATCGAGCCGTCGGCGCCGCGGACGGCGCTCATCTCCGTCTCGTTCAGGGCTTGCGGCGTGGCCAGCGCGACGGTGGAAACGAGGCTCGCGAGCAGGAGCGCGCAGGCCTTGAAAGCGAGGGATCGGACGTGCATCGGAGGCTTCCGGAGTGGAAGTTCCAATGTGCCGAGCGGCTCGTTCCTCGATGGGCGGATGAGGGGCCGCGCGCCCCCGGTTCACTCGCTCAAGCGCGGGGGCGTGCGGTCGTCCTCGGCCGTCGGCGGACGGACTTGAGGGGCGGGTGGGCCGGAGTTCCGGCGCAGTTCAGCGCACCGGCGCCGCCGGCTCGAGCACGCGCCCGAACAGCACGTGCTCCAGGCGCTCCAGCGGCCGCGGGCTGCGCTGGGCCTTGGCCAGCAGCGTCGCGCCCTGCAGCGCGGCGAGAATGAAGCCGGCGGTCTCGTCGCAGTCGGTGGACGGCGCGAGCTCGCCGGCCGCGACGCCCGCGCGCAGGCAGAAGGCGAGGGCGTCCTGCATGGCGGCCAGCGCGGTCACGACGCGGTCGCGCAGCGGTTCGCCGCAGTCGTTGGCTTCCGCCGAGAAATTGCCCAGCAGGCAGCCGTTGTGCGGCGCGTCGCCGGCGAACCCCGTCTTGCTGCGCTCGATGAAGGCGCGCAGGCGCTGCAGCGGCGGCAGGTGCTCGTTGCGCAACGTCTGGCGCATCGCCGCCTCGGCCTGCGCGGCGTAGCGCTCGACCACCTCGAGGCCGAAGGCCTCCTTGGACGCGAAGTGGTTGGTGAACGAGCCCTGCGGCACGCCGGCGGCCTGCACGATGTCGCGCACGCTGGCGCCACGGAACCCGCGTTCGTGGACGACCTGCAGGCCGACCTGCAGCAGCTTCTCGCGATGGGAAGGCTTGGGCATGGCCGAATACTACATTCGTCCGTATTGCCGTTCAACCCGCCGCCGGCGCGCCGGCGCGGCCGGGAGGCCCGCGTCTGCCGCGCTCTTGCGCGCCATGCCAGGGCGCGCGACCGCTAAAGTCGAGCGTCTCATGACCGGCCCGCGGCTGCCGTCGTCCCCGGCACGCCGGGCGGGTCGCGCGGGCGCCACGGCGGCGCCCGGCGCTCAAGGACAATCGCGCCCCATGGATCACACCTTCCTCTCCGCGTTCATCCTGCTGCTGCTCGTGCTGGATCCGTTCGGCAGCCTGCCGATCTTCATCTCCATCCTCGGCTCGGTGGCGCCGGAGCGGCGCCCGTTCGTCGCCGTGCGCGAGGTGCTGATCGCGTTCGCGGTGCTGGTGCTGTTCATGGTCTCGGGCCAGGGCTTCCTGACGCTGATGCGGCTGTCCGAGCGCTCGCTGGAGGTGGCCGGCGGCGTGATCCTGGCGATCATCGCGATCCGCATGATCTTCGGCGGCGGGGCCGAGCTCTACGGCAGCGACACGGGCCAGCGCGAGCCCTTCATCTTCCCGCTGGCGGTGCCGCTGCTGGCCGGGCCGTCGGCCATGGCCACGGTGCTCCTGCTGGCCTCGCGCCAGCCCGAGCACCTCATCACGTGGATCGGCGCGCTGACCGCGGCCCTGGCCATCAGCGGCGTCGTGCTGCTGGCGGCCGATCGGATCCGACGCGTGCTCGGCACGCAGATGGTGGCGGCCATCGAGAAGCTGATGGGCCTGGTGCTGACGGCCGTGGCCGTCGAGATGATCCTGGCCGGCCTCAAGCGCTACTTCATCGGCGA
>JAEKKH010000105.1 GCA_019510465.1 Burkholderiales bacterium | reverse complement strand
CCCAACCCGCAGGGCCTGGACCCGAAGGGCGGCAACATCTACGCCGAGACCGCCGCCTCCGGCGCGCCGAGCGCCGCCGCGCCGGGCACCAACGGCCTGGGCCGCATCCAGCAGGGCTTCGTCGAGACCTCGAACGTCAACGTCGTGGAGGAGCTGGTGGCGATGATCTCCACGCAGCGCGCCTACGAGCTCAACTCCAAGGCGATCCAGACCTCCGACCAGATGCTGCAACGCCTGGGACAACTCTGATGCTCGATTCCGCCTCCGGCAACCGCCATCTTCGCCACCGCGTTCCGCACCCGCGCAACGTGTCCGACCGCAGCGCGCTGCGGATCGGCATGCTCGCGATCATCGTGGCCATCCTCACGGCGCTGTTCACGACGCCGGCGCACGCCACGCGCATCAAGGAAGTGGCGGCGGTGCAGGGCGTGCGCTCCAACCAGCTGGTCGGCTACGGCCTGGTCATCGGCCTGGACGGCACCGGCGACCAGACCACGCAGGCGCCGTTCACGACGCAGGGCCTGCAGTCGATGCTGCAGCAGCTGGGCGTGACGCTGCCGGCGGGCACCACGATGCAGCTGAAGAACGTGGCGGCCGTGATCGTCACCGCCTCGCTGCCGGCGTTCGCCCAACCGGGCCAGAACATCGACGTCGACGTCTCGTCGGTGGCCAACGCCAAGAGCCTGCGCGGCGGCACGCTGGTGGCCACGCCGCTGAAGGGCGCCGACGGCCAGGTCTATGCCATCGCCCAGGGCAACCTGATCGTCGGCGGCGCCGGCGCGGCCGCGGGCGGCTCCAAGGTCACCATCAACCACCTCAGCGCCGGCCGCATCCCCGAGGGCGCCTCGGTCGAGCGCGCGGTGCCCACGCCGCTGTCGCAGGGCGACACCCTGGAGCTGGACCTCAGCTCGGCCGACTTCGCCACCGCCCGCGCGGTCGCCAACGCGATCAACGTCAACAAGGGCATGGGCACGGCGCGCGCGCTGGACGGCCGCGTCATCAAGGTCAAGGCGCCGACCGACGCCGACGCGCGCGTGGGCTTCCTGGCCGACCTCGAGAACCTGGACATCAACCTCGCCGCGCCGGCCGCCAAGATCGTGATGAACGCGCGCACCGGCTCGATCGTGATGAACCAGTCCGTGACGCTGGCGCCGTGCGCCGTCGCGCACGGCAGCCTGTCGGTGACGATCAACTCCAACCCGCAGGTGAGCCAGCCCGCGCCGAACTCCGGCGGCCAGACGGTGGTCACCGACAAGACCGACATCGCGATCTCCTCGCAGGCCGGCTCGCTGGTCAACATGCCCGCGGGCACCCGGCTGGCGGACGTCGTCAAGGCGCTCAACGCGCTGGGCGCCACGCCGCAGGACCTGCTCGCGATCCTGCAGGCGATGAAGTCGGCCGGCGCGCTGACCGCGGACATCGAGGTCATCTGACCATGGCGAACCCCCTTTCCCCCGCCATCTCCGGCGCGCCGCAGTCGCTGAACCTGGCCGGCGGCCTGGAGAACCTGCGCGTCAAGGCGCAGCAGGACCCGAAGGCCGCGGTGCGCGAGGCCGCCAGGCAGTTCGAGACGATGTTCACGCAGCAACTGCTCAAGCAGATGCGCGACTCCAGCATGAACTCCGACATGATGGACAACGAGGGCACGAAGATGGGCACCGAGATGCTCGATTCGCAGTGGGCCTCCAAGCTCGCCGGGCAGCCGGGCGGGCTGTCGGACATCATCGCCAGGCAGCTCGAGCGCCAGATGGGCATCACCCAGGGCATCACCGCCAAGCCGGCCGCGGCCAACCCGTTGCCGGCCGACCCGCTGCATCCCGACGCGCCGGTGGCGATGCCGCAGAAGGCCGCCGCCGCGTTCATCCAGGCGCACACCGATGCGGCCGCCTCTGCGGAGAAGGCCACCGGCATCCCCGCCAGGTTCATGATCGCGCAGGCCGCGCACGAGACGGGCTGGGGCCGCAAGGAGATCAGGAATGCCGACGGCTCGACGTCGTTCAACCTGTTCGGCATCAAGGCCGGCCCGAACTGGAAGGGCGCGACCACCGACGTGACGACCACCGAGTACTACGGCGGCAAGGCGCACAAGGTCACGCAGACCTTCCGCGCCTATGCGAGCTATGCCGAGTCGTTCGCCGACTATGCCAGCACGATGAAGAACAGCCCGCGCTACGCCGCGGTCGTGGCCGCGGGCAACGACGCGAGCGGCTTCGCGCGCGGCCTGCAGAAGGCCGGCTACGCCACCGACCCGGCGTACGCGACGAAGCTGGCCAAGATGATCCACATGACCGAGCGCGTGCAGCAGACCCTGGCCTAGCCATGACTTCGACCCCCACGTTCGCAATGGAAAGGAGCGCCTCATGACGTCGTCGGCCCTGATGTCGATCGGCATGCGCGCCATGTTCGCGAACTATTCGTCGATGCAGACGACCGGTCACAACATCGCGAACGCGCAGACGCCCGGCTATTCGCGCCAGACGGTCGACCTGGCCACCTCCGGCGGCCAGCAGACCGGCGCCGGCTTCTTCGGCAAGGGCGTGGACGTCGTCACCGTCCGGCGCGCGAGCGACGCGTTCCTGAACACGCAATCGCAGGTGGCGAGCTCGATGGCCGCGATGGACGACGCGCGCTCGTCCAACCTGAAGCAGCTCGAGACGGTGTTCCCGACCGGCGATACCGGCATGGGTGCCGCGGTCGGCACGTTCATGAACGCCTATGTCGACCTGGCCAACAGCCCGGCGGACTCGTCGGCGCGCCAGGTGATCCTGACCGACGCCGCCGAGGTGGCCGACCGCTTCGCCACCGCCGGCGCGCAGCTCGACCGCCTGCAGCAGGGCGTCACGCAGGACCTGCGCAACTCGGTGGCACAGGTCAACCAGCTGGCGTCGCAGATCGCCAAGCTCAACTACGACATCGCCGGCCTGCGCGGCTCCGGCCAGTCGCCCAACGACCTGCTGGACCAGCGCGACCAGATGGTCAAGCAGCTGGGCAACCTGGTCAAGGTCAGCACCATCACCACCAACGACGGGTCGATGGGCGTGTTCATCGCCGGCGGCCAGCGCCTGGTGCTCGGCGCCGAGGCGCAGAAGCTCGCCGTGACGCCCGACCCGGCCAACAGCGGCCGCTCGACGATCGCGATGGACGACAACGGCATCCTGCACGAGCTCTCCACCGACCTGCTGGTGGGCGGCTCGATCAGCGGGCTGATGAAGTACCAGAACGAGGACCTCGTCGCCGCCCGCAACCAGCTGGGCCAGATGGCGGCCTCGGTGGCGGCGCGCGTCAACACGGTGCAGTCGCGCGGCATCGACATGGGCTCGCCCCCGGGCGCCGGCGACGCGATCTTCGCGGTCGGCGGCCCGGTCGCGATCCCCAACGCGCACAACGCGCGCAACGCCGCCGGCGGCTTCGCGGCGCAGGTCTCGCTGACGGTCACCGACGCCTCGCAGCTGAAGGCGAGCGACTACACGCTGGCGGCCGACCCGGCCAGCGGCGGCGCCTACGTCGTCACGCGCCAGTCCGACGGCGTGAAGTTCTCGATGGCACCCGACGGCAGCGGCGGCTTCCAGTACACGCGCCAGTCCGACGGCGCCGCGATGGGCGGCAGCATCGACGGCTTCCAGATCTCGTTCAACGGCACGCCGGCGGCCACCGACACCTTCGAGCTCGAGCCCGTGGGCCGCGCGGCCACCAGCATGGTGCGCACGCTGGACGACCCGAACGGCATCGCGGCCGCGTCGCCGATGACGGCCGTCATGGGCGTCAACAACAAGGGCACGGCCACGGTCGGCGGCCTGAGCGTGGTCGACTCGACCAACGACCCGACCCAGACCGCGGCCATCAGCTTCACGGATGCCAACGGCGGCTACTCGTACACGCTGACCGACGCCGGCGGCAACGTCACCGCCTCGGGCAACGGCACGTGGACGCCGGGCCAGCCGATCGCCATGAACGGCTTCGCGCTCGAGCTCAACGGCGTGCCGGCCGCGGGCGACAGCCTCAGCGTGGCCAAGACGGCGCACCCGGAGAGCAACAACGGCAATGCGCTGGCGATGGTCGCGCTGCGCGACGAGAGCCTCGTCGGCCGCGACATGCAGATCGACGGCACGCTGGCCGACGGCGAGACCGCCACCGACGCCTACGCGAGCCTGCTGGCCAACGTGGGCGTGCGCGTGCAGAGCGCCAACACGGCGTCGACGATCTCGGCGGCCACCTCCGAGCAGGCCGACCAGGCCGTCGCCAACAAGAGCGGCGTCAACCTCGACGAGGAGGCCGGCCGCCTGATCCAGTTCCAGCAAGGCTACCAGGCCGCGGCCAAGGTGCTGCAGGTGGCGCAGGCCATCTTCGACACGCTGCTTCAGATGGCCGGTCACTAGAGTGGGTAACGCATGTCCGTAGAACGCATCTCCACCGCCCACGCGTACGACTCCGCGCTGAACAACCTGATGTCGCGCCAGGACAACCTGACGCAGGCGCAGGAGCAGATGACCAGCGGCAAGCGCGTCGTCAAGGCGAGCGACGACCCGACCGCCGCCGCGCGCGCCGAACGCGCCCGCGCGCTCGAGGAGCGCACCACCGCCAGCGAGAAGGCCGTCAATGCCAGCGCCAACGCGATGACGTTGACCGAATCGGCGCTCGGCGATGCCGGCGATCTGCTGCAGCAGGCGCGCGAGCTGCTCGTGAGCGCCGGCGACGCCAGCTACAGCGACGCGGAGCGGGCGTCGAAGGCGGACGCGCTCAAGGCGATCCGCGAGCAGTTGCTGTCCGTGGCCAACCGGCCCGACGGGCAGGGTGGCTACGTGTTCTCGGGCCAGGGCTCGGGCGGCGCGCCGTTCATCGACAAGCCGGGCGGCGTCGCCTTCCAGGGCATCGGCGGCCAGGTCAACGTGGCCACCGACGAGCCGCTGCCGCTGACGCTGGACGGCGGCAACGTCTGGCTGTCGGCCAGCACCGGCAACGGCGTGTTCGTGACGAAGAACACCAACTCCAGCAACGCCTGGATCGACGCCGGCCGCGTGACCTCGCCCGACCTGCTCACCGGCTCGACCTACGACATCCAGTTCAGCAGCGGCGCCGGCGCCCCGACGTACACGGTGCTGCGCGACGGCAATCCGGTCTCGTCCGGCAACCCGTTCACCAGCGGCCAGAACATCACGGTGGACGGGATGTCCTTCGCGATCTCGGGCCAGCCGGCCAATGGCGACGACTTCCAGCTGACGCCGGCGACGCGCTCGCTGTCGGTGTTCGATGCGCTCGACAACGCCGTCAAGCAGTTGTCCACGCCCAACCAGGGCGGCCCGAAGGTGCAACAAGCCGTACAGGACAGCATCCGCGACCTCGACCAGTGCACGAGCCAGATCTCCTCGGCGCGCAGCTTCGCGGGCACGACGCTGCAACGCCTCGATGGCGTCAAGGGACGGCTCGACGCGACCGAGCTTTCCGCTCAAACTTCACGCTCGAATGCCGAAGACCTCGACATGGTGAAGGCCCTGTCGAGCTTCAACTCGCAGCAGACCGGCTACCAGGCGGCGCTCCAGAGCTACGCCACGATCCAGAAGTTGTCCCTGTTCAACTACCTGAACGCCTAGGCCGGTTGAGATGGCGGACGTTGGACTGGCTCGTACCATTCCAATAAATACGTTTCCGAGGATTTCACGAATGTCCCTAGACCATCCCGTCCTCGACCAGGTGGTGCTTGGCGCGAGCGCCCTGTTCGACGCGAAGCGTACGCCCATCGCGGCCCACATGACGGTGTTCCCGCAGCGGCCCGACGCCCCGATCGACGCCGCCGGCCTGCTGCAGGTCATCGACGAGATCGCGCCGGCCGAGGCAGGCCCGCTGATGCTCAGCGTGGCGCACGAGGGCAGCCTGCGCGCGCTGCTGGCCGCGCCGACCGCCCCGCACCTGATGATCGAGGTGCCGGGCTTCATGCTGACCGACCCCGGCTTGGCGACGCTGCTGCACGAGCGCGTCGCCCAGGGCCTGTCGCTGGTGCTGGGCGGCCGCATTCCCGACGGCGCGCCGGCGGACCTGTGGCAGCTGTTCCAGGCCGTGACCGTGGCCCGCGCCAACATCCGCGACGCACTGCACCCGACCCTGGCGTTCCGCCTGATGCGCTACCTGAACTCGCCGGGCTTCGGCCTGTCGGTGGAGATCTCGTCGTTCCGCCACGCGCTGATGATCCTGGGCTACCAGCGGCTCAAGCGCTGGCTGGCGCTGCTGGTCACCAGCGCCATCGACGACCCCGACATGAAGCCGCTGATGCACCTGGCGGTGCGCCGCGGGCTGGTGATGGAGGAGATCGCGCGGCCCGGCGGCGACGACGCGCTGCGCAACGAGCTGTTCATCTGCGGCGTGTTCTCCACGCTGGACCGCATGATGGGCCAGCGGTTCGAGCAGTTGCTCAGGACGATTCCGGTGCAGGAGAGCGTCGCCAACGCGCTGTCCCACGAGAGCGGCCCGCTCGCGCCGTTCCTGGCCCTGGCCCGCGCGATCGAGGCGGAATCGGCCTACGACATCCGCGAGGCGGCCGACACGCTGATGCTGACGGTGGGCGACGTGAACCGGGCGCTGGCCAAGGCGCTGGTGCACGCGCACTCCCTGACCAAGGGCTGAGCCCCGCCTGCGCGCACGGGTCGCCGCAAGGCCCGGCCGTGTCGCGGCGGCGCTTGCACAGAAATATTTCGCGGATCGACACGGGCCCGGCGCACGGCGCCGCCCGCCAGCGTGGAAAATCGCCGCTGGCGGCATGGTCGCGATGGAGAGGTCGGGAAAGATGGTTCGGTCAACGAGGTTGGCAGCGGGCGTCGTGCTGGCGGCACTGGCGCAGATCGGCAACGTGCAGGCCCAGACGGTGCACAAGTGCATCGTCAACGGCGCCGCCGTCTACCAGGCCGCGGCGTGTCCGGGCGCCAACGAGCAGAAGTCGTTCGTCCCGGCGGCCCCCAGCCAGCAGGAACTGCTGGACGCCACCGCCAACGGCCGGCTGCAGTCGGTCACCCCGGGTTCCAACGCGGCGCAGACGATGACGCCGCGGCGCTACGACCGCCATCCCGCGGCCAGCGCCGAACTGACGCCCTCGCTGCAGGATCCCGACCCGGTGCCCGCGAGCAGCTGCGACCGCCTGAACCAGACGTACCAGGATGCGAAGTACCGGCGCGACGAGCTGTCCGCGCCGGGCGCCGTCGCCAATCGCGCCGCGGCCCTGCAGCGCGCGATCGACGACATGAGGCGCGCCCAGGACATGGCGGCCAACACGCAGTGCCGCCTGCGCTGAACGCGCGACGGGGGCATGACCGGCGCAAGACCGGCGGCCCCGGCAGCAACGAGGGAGGATGGGATGACGAAGAGGACGCCCAGGCGCGCCGCCGCCTTGGCCGCGCTGTTCGCGACGGTGGCGGTGCACGCCCAGGAGGTGCACAAGTGCACCGTCAACGGCTCGGTCACGTACCAGGCCAGGCCCTGCCCGACGGGCGATGTGGTGCTGCCGCCGGCGCCCATGCCCAGCGACCAGGAGACGCGCCAGGCGCAGGCCGACCTGCAGCGCCAGCATCGCCAGGCGGCCACCGGCTGGATCTGGCGCCAGAAGGTGGTTCCGCCCCCGCCGCCGCCGCCCCCACCCCCGCCGCCGCCATCCGAGACGACGGTCATCCTCGTGCCGAGCGATTCGGCGGACGTCGTCATCATCCGCCGCAAGCACTCGAAGGCGGCGCTGATCGCGACCGCGCCGACGCCGCCGGCCAGGCCCCTGAACAATTGCGAGGCCCTCGATCGCGACAACGCCGAGGCCGTGGACCGGCGCGACCAGCTGCGCGCGCCCAGCGAGCTCGCGTCGCACCAGCAGTTGCTGGACAAGGCTGAAGCCGACGTGGCGCGCATCCGGCAGCTGGCGCTCGCCGGCAATTGCCGGCTCAAGCCCTGAGCGTCTGGCCGGCGGGTCTGCACGGGCCGGGTCGGGCCCTTGCGTTCGTCCGCGAGCGGCGAGCATCGCTTCGGTCGGCACCGCCTCGCGGACGACGCAGAGGCCGGATCGACCCCTCGGCCCGCTGCCCGCCTTCGCGCGGCACTCGCGCGTAGACTCCGGCGGGATATGTCGACGACCCCGCCCACGCCTCCGAAAGCGCGTCCCCCGGTGCTGCCGCGCCAGCCGCTCGGCGCGTCCGCCGGCCACGGCGCCGGGCCGGCGGCCGCCATCGAGGACCTGCGCAGCGAGCTGCAGGGCTGGTTCGACATGTCGCCGCAGGGGCAGATCGTGTTCGACGAGGCCGGCAACGTCCTGCGCCACAACGCCACGCTCGCCCAGATGCTGGGCCCGCTGCCCGGCCAGCTGCGCGACACCGCCCCCGACCTGCGCCTTCTGCTGGGCTGGCCCGCCGAGCTGCCGGCCGTCTCGGCCACCCGCACCCAGGACGGCTGGCTCGCCAACGCCGCCGGCGAGCCGCTGCGCGTGCGCGTGCGGGTGCGCGGCGTGTCCGCGAACGGTGGGAGCCGCATCGGCGGGGGGGCCGCCACGCGCTGGATCGCGATGCTGGAGGATCGCCATCTCGAGGACGAGCGCGACATCGCCCGCGTCGAGATCCAGGCCTTGATGGGCACGGCCGGCATCGGGGTCGCCACCTGGGACGCGGCGCGCGGCTGGGTCGGCTCGGTGCAGCGCGGCGCGCGGCCGGGCGGCGCGGACGGCGCGACCGCCGACAGCGATCCGGCGCAACGCCAGGGCAGCCTGATGGCGGTCGGACGCGACCTGGTCGAACCGGAATCGATGGCGGAGTACGACAAGCTGCAGGCCGCGCTGCGCTCGCGGTCGCGCATCGAGGTGCGCTATGCCGTCCGGCACCAGGACAGCGGCCGGCGCTGGCTCATGACGCGCGTCGAGCCGGCCGAGCTCGGCCCGCAGCGCGGTGCTTTCTCCGTGGTGACCGTGGACGTCACGGAGGAGGAGACCGCGCGCCGCCGCAACCAGGACCTGCTGACGGAGCTCGCCACCATCCTCGACATCAGCCCGGCCGGCATCGCCTACCTGCGCGGCGAGGAGCTCGTCCGCTGCAACCACCGGTTCGAGACCCTGCTGGGGGGCAGCGACTACCCGCCGGGCAAGCCCTTCGACGCGATCCTGGCCAGCGCCGGCGTGCCGGCCGAGACCGTCGCCGCGCTGATGGAGGCCGTGCGCGACGTCGGCACGCTGGAGACCGAGCTGCTGCTGCCCGCGGGCACGCATCGCCGCCAGGCGGTGTGGTGCACGCTGGCGCTGCGCCGCACCCATGAGACCACGCCCGGCGCGGTCGGCATGGTGGTGGTGCTGGCCGACGCGACGCGGATGAAGTCGCAGCAGAGCGAGCTCGAGGCGCTGTCGCGCGAGCGCGAGCTGATGTTCAACCTGTCCGACGTGGGCATCGTGCACCAGCGCGATGGCCAGATCGAGCGCGCCAACCAGGCGATGGCCGACCTCGTGGGCATGACGCCGGAAGCCTTGAAGGGCTCGCCGATGTCGCGCCTGTACGAAAGCGAGACGGCATGGCAGCACTACCTGCACCTGGAGAAGCGCGACATGGCCACGCTCGGCCGCTCGCACGGCGAACGCCAGCTGCGCCGGCGCGACGGCTCGCTGTTCTGGGCCCAGGTCAGCCAGCGCCCGGTGGACATCGGCCGGCCGCAGGCGGGCACCATCCTGTCCTTCGTCAACATCGACGACCGCCAGCGCGCCCGCGAGTCGCTGGTGCAGCAGGCCGACCGCACGCGCGCCATCCTCGACTCGGTGCTGGTGGGCATCGTCACGGTGGGCGATACCGGCATCGAGTGGATGAACCGCTCGGCGCGCCGCATGTTCGGCGGCGAGCTGGCCGACTTCATCGGCGCGCCCATCTCGGTCGTCGCGGGCGACGAGCTCGACCACCCGCTGCGCCGCACCGACTACCTCGAGACCCTGGAGGAAGGCCTGGCCGAGACCTTCGAATGCCGGCTGCGCGCGCGTGACGGGCGCCACTTCTGGGTGGTCGGCAACGTCGTGGCCACCGGCCAGGACACCGCGCACCGCCAGCTCACGTACGCGCTGCTGGACATCGAGCGCCGGCGCCAGGCCGAGGTCAGCATCGTGCAGGCGCGCGCCAGCCTGCAGCGCATCATCGAGACCGCGCCGCTGGCCATCGCGCTGTTCGACGCGGTCAGCCAGCAGGTGGTGCAGCTGAACCAGATGGCCGCCACCTTCGCGGGCCGGCCCATGAAGGAGATCCTGGGCCGCGTGCCGTCGCAGTGGCTGCCCGGCCCCGAGGGCGCCAAGCTCGCGGCCGACCTGCACCGCGCGCTCGCCACGCCGGGCAGCGTGCAGCGCGAGCTGCGGCGCAGCGCCGACGAGGGAGAGCCCGGCGGCGGGGCGCAGCGCGTGTGGGACATCCGCATCGTCTCGCTGCGTTCCGCGGCCGACGCGCCCGACCAGCTGCTGATGGTGGCCTCCGACGTCACCGCGCAGCGCGCCGCCGACGAGGCGCGGCTGGCCGCCGCGATCGCGCAGCGCGAGATGCTGATCAAGGAAGTGCACCACCGCATCAAGAACAACCTGCAGGGCGTCGCGGGCCTGCTGCAGCAGAGCGCCTCGCGCCACCCGGAGGCCGCCGGCGCGATCGCCGAGGCCGTCAGCCAGGTGCATGCCATCGCGCAGGTGCACGGGCTGCAGGTGGGCGTGACGGGGCCGATGCGCGTGCGCGGCGTCGTCGAGGCGATCGCGACCTCGGTGCAGCGCATGTTCGGCCGCAACATCCTGGTCGAGGTCAGCGGCCCGGAGCTGCTGCACCGCTTCGCGCTGACCGAGGCCGACTCGATCCCGATCGCGCTGACCGTCAACGAGCTGTTCACCAATGCGATCAAGCACAGCGCGCCGGCCGCGGGCGAGCCGGCCACCGACATCCGCTGCCGCGTCGTGTGCGGCGAATCGACGGTGATGATCGTCATCGCCAACCACGGCACGCTCAAGCCCGGCTTCTCGCTGGCGGGCATCCCGGCCGGCGTCTCCGGGCTGGGCCTGGTGCGCTCGCTGCTGCCGCGCAAGGGCGCGAAGATGGCGATCGAGGCCGAGGGCGACTCCGTGGTCGCGCGGCTGGAGCTGGCGCCGCCGGCGGTGGCGCTGATCGACGCCGCCTGAGGCGCGGCCGCCTCAGCGCGAGATCTTCGTCCAGCCGCTGCAGTCGTGCGCCGGCAGGTGCTTCGTCGAGGGCGCCTGCGTCGACGCGTGCACCGACCTGTCGCCGACCTGGACGTCGAGCCACGCCTTCGCCTGCGTGCCCGTGGCGGCGCCGCAGACGGTGGCCCAGGCGCTGCCGTCGGCCAGCTTGAGCAGGCTCTGGCTGTGGTGGTCGGGCGAGCACGTGGTCTGCACATGGCCCGCGAGGCCGAGCTTGCCCTCGGACATGCTCAGCGAGAAGGCGTCGGGGTCGCAGGCGATGCCCGGGTCGACGGCGCGCACGACGGCGGGATCGATCGCCAGGCGGGTTTCCAGATCGGGCGGCACGGCCAGGAAGACGCGGTCGTGGCCCGGCGTGGGCAAGGCCTTCTCGAAGGCGGCGAGGTCGGCCGGCGCGGGCTGGGGCGCCGGCCCGGGGCGCGCGACGCCGCAGGACGCCAGCGCGAGGCTGGCGGCAAGAAGGCGGGCGGGCAAGGGAGCGGACATGGCGTGGCCAAGGGTCGTGGCGACTCCCGTCGATTGTGGCGAGCCGGCGCGCGCTGCCATCCCTCTTGCGGGTGAACGCCGCAAGCCTGGCGCAAGCCGCGGGTCGTTGCGGGCGGCGTGCCGCACGCGGCCGTCGCCTAGACTTCCGGGATGACTCGAACCCTGCTCGCGCCCGCGCTCGCCGCGGCGCTCGCGGCCGCCGCGGCGCCCGCGCCCGCCGTCGCCGCCCCGTCGCCCATCTACCTCGTCGTCGATTCCAAGGCCGACCCGCACAAGCCGAACGACCGCCGCACGGTGATCGTGCGTGCCTACGACAGCGGCGACGCGGGCCAGTGCGCGCGCGGACAGATGCACTACCCGAACTCGCCGGCCAACCCACGGTTCTCGCAGTGCCTGCGACAGCTGCCCGCCGAATTCGCGACGCTGCCGCAGGGCGGCGGCCTGCCCAGGGCCTACGTGCTGAAGTTCACGGTGCCCGGCGAGACCGAAGCCACGTACCGCCTGATGTACGACATGTCGATGAAGGACCCGCCGCAGATCTGCCGCAACCTGGCGGACTACGAGCGGCGCTGGGGCCGGCTGACGCCCGACACGCGCATCCAGTGCTGGGTGCCGCGCGGCTGATGCCGCCGCGCCTTCAGCCCTGCGGATCGTGGCACACCAGTTCGACGTTGTGCCCGTCCGGATCGATGACGAAGGCCGCGTAGTAGTTCGCGTGGTATTTCGGGCGCAGGCCGGGGGCGCCGTTGTCCCGGCCGCCCGCCTGGAGCGCCGCGCGGTGGAACGCGTCGACCTGCTGGCGGTTCGCGGCACGCAGCGCCAGGTGCAGGCGCGCGGGCTTCTCGTCGGTCTGGAAGATGCACAGCGAGGCCTGGCCGTCGGCGCTCATCTCGAGGCCCAGCGCGTTCTCCGCGGCGATCTTCATGCCGATGGGCGCGAACGCGCCGAGATAGAACGCCTTGCTGGCCGCGTAGTCGCGGACTCCGAATACGACATGGTCGAACATCTGCTCTCCTGAGGTGGGCGGGCCCGGCGATCGCCGCCAGTGGAAGGTCGCACGGCCGGGAGGTCGATACGCCGCATGGTATCGGAGCCGGGCCGGCACGCCCACGACGAGGCGGGTGTCCATCGTCGGCCCGCTGCAGGCCGCGTCGGCGCCGGCCTCAGGCGCTGCGCGAGCCGCCGCGTTCGCGCAGCGCGCGGTCGGCGACGTGGCGCACGCCGGCGGCCAGGCCTAGCGACACCGTCACCAGCCCGATGACCAGCCCGACCCAGAAGCCGTAGACCTTCAACGGCCCGCTGCCGAAGACGCCGTACCAGCCGAGCCACACGCCGGTGGGCACGCCCAGCAGCCAGAACGCGGCCAGCATCAGCAGCATCGGCAGCACCGTCACCTTGTAGCCGCGCAGCGCGCCGATGGCGGTGACCTGGGTGGCATCGAACAGCTGCCAGAACGCGGCGAACAGCAGCAGGTTGGCGGCCAGCGCCTGCACCGAAGCGTCGGAGCTGTACAGCGCGGCCACCTCGTGGCGCAGCGCGATGATGGGCACGATGGCCAGCGTCGCGAAGATCAGGCCGACGGCGATGCCGCTCCAGGCCGCATGGCGCGCGGCGCGCGCGTCGCCGGCGCCGAGCGCGTGGCCGACGCGCACGGTGATGGCCGCCGAGATGCCCATCGGGAACATGAAGATCAGCGACGACGAGTTCAGTCCGATCTGGTGCGCCGCGATCTGCACGTCGCCGAAGCGGCCCACCAGCACCGCCACGCTGCAGAACGCCAGCACCTCGGCCACGCCGGCGCCGCCCATCGGCAGGCCCAGCTTGAGCAGGCG
Source organism: Burkholderiales bacterium (assembly GCA_019510465.1). Lineage (GTDB taxonomy): Bacteria > Pseudomonadota > Gammaproteobacteria > Burkholderiales > Burkholderiaceae_C > Scleromatobacter. Next base: position 6,960 of record JAEKKH010000105.1, on the reverse strand, counting down.
CTTCTGCGCCTCCCAGCTGGGCCGGCGCCAGTCGCGCCAGACGTAGGTGGACGCGTAGACCGGCGCCCGCGCCGTCCAGGTGGCCAGCGCCGCCAGCGACACCCACATGCCGATGCCCGTCGCCCAGCCGCAGCCCGCGCCGCCCATGGCCGGCAGCCCGAAGTGCCCGTAGATCAGCACCCAGTTGAGGAAGCCGTTGACGGCCAGGCCGACGAAGGCGAGCACCATCACCGGGCGCGTCTGGTTGATGCTCGACGAATAGAAGGCGAGCGAGCGGTAGACGAGCGCGGCCGGCAAGCCGAGCACGATGCCCCACAGGAACACGCCGGTGCGCTCGGCGAGCTTCGGGTCGATGTCGAACGCGACCAGCAGGGGCGGCGCCAGCGGCACCAGCAGCAGCGGCACCAGGCCGCAGTACAGCGCCAGCCAGATGCCCTCGCGCGCGTCCCGCGCGACGGCGGCATGGTCGCCGGCGCCGAAGTGATGGGCGATCAGCGGGGACACGGCCTGCACGACGCTCATCAGCCCGATGAAGACCGGGATCCACAGCGAGACGCCCAGCCCGACCACCGCCTGCTCGAAGGCGCCGGCATGGCCGGACATCACCGTGTCCAGCAGCCCCATGACCACCTGCGCGACCTGCGACAGGATGATGGGCACGCCCAGCGCGAGCAGGGCGCGGGCTTCCTGGCGGAACGGGGTGGGCGCGGGCAGGGTGGACACGGGCGGCTTCGGGTTGGGATGCCGCAACCGGCACGATGGGCGGCGGAATTTACCACCGGGGCCGAGCCCGGGCGGCGCATGCGGACATCGCCCCGCGCGCGCCTGCCCGCGGCACGACGCAGCGCCGCGCTGCCGATTAGGTCAAAATGGCCTCCAATGACCGCCCGCCGCCCGACCCGTTCCGCCCGCCGCGCGCCGTCGCCCCTCGCGACGGCGGGGGGCCGCCTGCGATGAGCAAGGGCAAGATCCTCGTCGTCGACGACGACCGCCTGGTGCTCGCCACGGTCACGCACGGCCTGTCCAAGGCCGGCTACGAGATCATCGATGCCGACAACGGCGACGACGCGATCCTGCTGGCGCGCCAGCACCGCCCCGACCTGGCCCTGCTGGACATCCGCATGGAAGGCATGAGCGGCTTCGACGTGGCGGCCTACCTGCGCGAGTCGCTGCAGACGCCGTTCATGTTCCTGTCCGCGTTCGCCGACGACGACACCGTGGCGCAGGTCAAGGCGCTGGGTGCCGTGGCCTACCTCGTCAAGCCGCTGGACATCGCCCAGATCGTGCCCACCGTCGAGGCCGCGCTGGTCACCGTGCGTGCCCGCAAGGCCGCGGCCATGCCGCCCGTGCCCGCGCCGGTGCCGCACGAACACGTGCGCCCCGATCCGTTCGCGCCCAGCTCCGGCTTCGCGCCGCTGCACGAGCCCTCGGCCTCGCCGACGACGGCGCCGAACAACACGCCCGATCCGCTGCTCGACACCGTGGCCATCGCGGTGGGCGTGCTGATGCACCGCTACTCGCTGTCGCGCCGCGAGGCCCTGCAGCGGCTGCACCGCATGGCGGCCGCCGACGCCCTGCTGGTGAAGGCGGAGGCGGAACGCCTGCTCGATGCCGTCGAACTGCTGGCGCGTCCCGGCAACGCCTGACCTGTACGGGTCGCCGCGCTGATACAGCGCAGCCTTCGCCTCCTGCCGCTGTGCCTTGGCCGCGCGGCCTGCCGTCCGTAACCTCGGCTCCAGCCCTGGAGACCGAGCGATGACGCAACTGCTGCCGATGATGATGTATTGTTTCGTGATGTCGATCACGCCCGGCCCGAACAACCTGATGCTGACGGCGTCGGGCGCGAACTTCGGCTACCGGCTGACGCTGCCGCAGGTGATGGGCTGCGTGCTGGGCAACGTGGCGCTGACGATGATCGCGTGCAACGGGCTGGGCCAGCTGTTCGTCGCCTTCCCCGTCGCCCAGGCCGTGCTGCGCACCGGCGGCGCGCTGTACCTGCTTTGGCTGGCGTGCAAGCTTGCCGGGTCGCGCATCGGCGACGCCCAGGCGCTGCGGCCGCTGACCTTCCTCGAAGGCGTGATGTTCCAGGCCTTCAACCCCAAGAGCTGGATCCGCGCGATCACGCTGGCCTCCGTCTTCATGCCGGCGGGCGCGAACCCACTTCTCGCCGGGCTCACCATCAGCGTCATCGGCGGGCTGATCGGCTTTCCCTGCATCTCGATGTGGGCGCTGTTCGGCGTGGCGATGCGCGGCGTGCTCGGCGACCCGCGCAGGCAGCGCGTCTTCAACCTCGTGATGGCCGCGGCGCTGGTGTTCCTCGCCGTCGACATCCTGCGATAAGCCGGTGTTCACGCTCGACCGCAGCTCCCCCGTCGCGCTGTCCGACCAGATCGAGGCACGGCTGCGCGAGCTCGTCGCGCGCGGGCAGCTGCCCGCGGGCGCGCGCCTGAGCTCGATCCGGCAACTGGCCGCGGAACTGGCGGTCAGCCCCAACACGGTCATCACCGCCTACGACCGACTCGTCGCGTCGGGCGTGATCGACGCCCGCGGCACGGCCGGCTACTTCGTCAACGCGCGCCAGGGGGCGATGCCCGAGGAGGTATCGCTCGAGGCCGGCGAGGAACAGGAGCCCGTGTGGCTCGCGCAGCAGGCCAACGACCAGCGCGCCGGCTTGCTGCTGGCCAGCAGCGGCGCGCTGCCGCCGGCCTGGCTGGAGGACGCCGTGCCCGCCGCCGCGGTGCAGCGCGGCCTCGCGCGCAGCGTCGCGGGCATGGCCTCGCGCTGCCCGCCCCAGGGCCTGCCCGAGCTGCGCGAGCGCCTGGCGCTGATGCTGCGCGGCATGGGCATCCCGGTGGACGCGGGCCGCATCCTCACCACCTACGGCGGCACGCACGCGATCGACATGATCTGCCGCAGCTTCCTCAAGCCCGGCGACGCCGTGCTGGTGGAGGACCCGGGCTACTTCCTGATGTTCGGCCGGCTGCAGCAGGAAGGCATCCGCGTGCTGCCGATCGCGCGCCGGCACGACGGCGTCGACCTGGGCCAGATGGAGGCCGCGTGCCGCGAGCACAAGCCGCGCCTGGCCTTCCTGCAGACCACGTTGCACAACCCGACCGGCTGGGGCAGCAGCGCCGCCAACCTGCACAAGCTGCTGGTGCTGGCGCAGCAGTACGGCTTCCTGATCGCCGAGGACGACGTGCAGGGCCACTTCCATCCCGGCCAGCCCACGCGGCTCGCGGCGCTGTCGGGGCTGGAGCGCGTCATCTACTACTCGAGCTTCTGCAAGGCGCTGAGCCCGGCGCTGCGCATGGGCTACATCGCCGCCGACCCGGCGTTGCTGAAGCTGCTCCTGCGCCAGAAGATCTACTCGGTGCTGACGACGCCCGCGCTCAACGAGCTCGTCATGCTGGAGGTGCTGGCCGCCGGCCGCTGGCGCAAGCACCTCGACCGCCTGCAGCGGCGCCTGGCGGCCGCGCGCCACGCCAGCGAGAAGCAGCTCGCCTCGGCCGGCATCGCGTTCGACCACCCCGGCGAGGGCGGCCTGTTCCTGTGGGGCGAAGTGCCCGCTGGCGTCGACGTCGACCTGCTGGTGCAGGACGCCCTGCGCAACAAGATCCTGCTGGTGCGCGGCGCCGCCTTCATGGCCGACGGCAGCGCCGACCCGCACATCCGCTTCAACGTGGCCATGTGCCAGGCGCCGGCGGTGGCCGACTATCTCCGCAAAGAGCTGGACCCCCACGCTCGCTCGCGCTCGCTGCCCCCCGAGGGGGCCGGCCGCGAGCCGACCGGCGGAGCCGGATCGGCCGCTCCCTTGAGTCTCGTTCGAAAGGGACGAGCGGCAGCGCCGTGAACGGTCCGGGGGAACCCGTCAGGGCAAGGTGAAGTAGAACCGCGCACCCTTGCCGACCTCGGACTCGGCCCAGATGTCGCCGCCGTGGCGGCGGATGATGCGGCGCACCGAGGCCAGGCCCACGCCGGTGCCCTGGAAATCCTTGGCGCTGTGCAGGCGCTGGAAGACGCCGAACAGGCGGTCGGCGAAGCGCATGTCGAAGCCGGCGCCGGCGTCGGCGACGACGAAGGCCGCCGTGCCGCCCTGCGTCTCGCGGCGCAGCTCGATGCGCGTGACCGGGCTCTGGCTGCTGTACTTCCAGGCATTGCCCACCAGGTTCTCGATGGCGATGCGCAGCAGCGTCGGGTCGCCCTGGATCACCAGGCCCGGCTCGATGGCGATCTCGGCGTCGCGCTCGGGCTCGTTGCTGCGCAGGTCTTCCACGACATAGCGCGCGAGCTGCGACAGGTCCACCGGCTGGCGCTTGAGCGGCTGCGACTGCAGGCGCGACAGCGCGAGCAGGGAGTCGATCATGCTGTTCATGCGCGCCGCCGCGGCCAGGATGCGGTCGGTGTGGTCGTTGCCGATGCGATCGAGGAAGCGGCCGTAGTCCTCCTTGAGGATGCGGGCGAAGCCCTCGACCACGCGGATCGGGGCGCGCAGGTCGTGCGACACCGTGTAGATGAAGGACTCCTGGTCGGCGTGGTCGGCCCCCGCGGGCTCGGCCGCGGCGGCGGGGGCGGGCAGGGCCGCGGCGGGCGGATCGGCGGCGAGCTTGCGCAGAACGACCAGCCGGCCGGCCTGCGGGTCGCCGTCGGCCCGGACGTACGTCCAGCCCACGCGCCATTCGCCGGCGGTGCGCGTGTCGCCGGCGGGCATCTCGGCCAGCGCGCGTTCGACCGGCGCGGGCAGCCGGGCGCAGACGGCGGCCCAGTCGGGCGTGCCGGTGAAGCTGTCCTCGGGCGCGCCCGTCATGCCGAACAGCGCGCGGGTGCCCGCGCCCTGCGCCTCGAGCCGCCACGGCGCACCGTCCTCGAGGCGACGGAACAGCAGCACGCTGGCGTCGGGCTGGGCCAGCAGCGCCGCGAGCGCGGCCTGGCCGAAGGCGGCGGCGTCGGTCTCGCCGACCGGCCGCGCGCTGCCGACGTAGCCCAGGAAGAAACCTTCGCCGTCGTGGCGCGGCTCGCCGCGCACGCTCCAGAGTTCCGAAGTGTCGCCCAGCTGCAGCAAGACGCGCTGCTCGGTGATGGGCGCGTGCGCCGCCAGCTGGCGCGACAGCGGCCAGCTCGCGGGCGAACCACCCGTCCCAGGGGACACGCCCTCGGCCCCCGGGACGGGCGACGCGATGACGGTGAGCAGGGTGCCCAGCGGCGGGTTGAGCTTCCAGCCATCGGCGCGTCGCGCGGGCGGCCGCCAGGTGGCGAGCTTGTGCGTGGCGTCGGTCTCCCACGTCCAGTAGTCGGCCAGCGCCAGCAGGCGGGTGCGCTCCTCGCTGGCCTCGCGCAGCGTGCCGGCGTTGCGTGTCTTCATCCACAGCGCGCCCGCCACGGCACCGATCGCGCCGAAGGCGGCGAGCGCCAGGATCACGAGGACGTCGAGCGTCGAGGTCATCGAGTCTGCGGAAGTGACATGCGAGGGATTGTAAGGAGCATTGATTCCGCTGCCGGGATGCCGAAGACCCGGGAAGCGGGCGTCCGGCCTTGGGGTTGTAGGGAGGTCGTGACTCTTTCGCGACACACCTGTCGGCGGGCGTCCCGATTGCTCGGCCGCAGGAGGGAGGGCGGGCGGCTCGCCAAAGGCCCCTGCCTGCGGAGTATTTCGCCATTGACGCCCTTGGGGCGCACGGACATGCTTACATTACAGGGCGAGAATGCTCGACTACACAAACTCAGGGCGATGGGCGATTTGAACAACCCCGGAATCGATGGCGCAGCCAGGCCGGTGCTGGACGCTGCCAGCATGGCCGAGTTGCGGGCGCTGGATCCGGATGGCAAGGCGCAGCTCGTCAAGCGCGTCCTCGCCACGTACCAGGCCTCGCTGGCCAGGCTGGTCGACCAGCTGCGCCTCGCGCGCACCGACGGCGCCTGGGAGCAGGTGGGCCGCGTCGCGCACACGCTCAAGTCGTCGTCGGCCAGCATCGGGGCGCTCGGCTTGTCCGCGCTGTGCGCCGACATCGAACGCCTGATCCGCGCCGGCGACACCGGCGGCGCCGAACCGCTGATCGACCAGTTCCATGCCGAGGTCCGGCGCGTCGATGCCGCCGTGGGCCAGACCCTGCAGCACCTCGAGGCGGCGGCTTCATGAGCGCACGCCCGGCCGCTCCGAAGGGCGCTCGCACCGCAGCCCGCAGGGGCGGAGGTTGCCTCATGAGCGCACGCCCGGCCGCTCCGAAGGGCGCTCGCACCGCAGCCCGCAGGGGCGGAGGTTGCCTCATGGGCGCACGCCCGGCCGCTCCGAAGGGCGCTCGCACCGCAGCCCGCAGGGGCGGAGGTTGCGTCATGGGCGCATGCACGGCGGGGGCCGCCCGATGACGCTGCACCATGGCGTGAGCCTGGAGGCCACGGACCGCCGTCCGACGGTCCTGCTCGTCGACGACGACGAGGTCAACCTGCTCATGACCGCCGCGGCCCTTCGCGACCGCGGTTTCGACATCACCTCCTGCACCGGCGGCGAGGAAGCGCTCACGCGCCTGGCCAGCTGGACGCCCGACGTCGTGGTGCTCGATGCCATCATGCCGGGCCTGGACGGCTTCGAGACTTGCGTGGCGCTGCGCAACATGCCCGGCTTCGACAACGTGCCGGTGCTGATGCTCACCGGCCTCGACGACGAGGCCTCGATCAACCGCGCCTACCAGGTCGGCGCGACCGACTTCTTCGTCAAGGCCACGCAGTGGAGCCTGCTCGCCGGGCGCCTGCGCTACCTGCTGCGCGCGTCACGCACGCGCCAGGAGCTGGAACGCAGCAAGGCCAAGCTGGCGCGCGCGCAGGATCTGGCCCGCATGGGCTCGTTCGACTGGTGGCAGGACGACAACCGCAGCTTCGTCAACGGCCTGGAGCTGTCCGAGGAAGGCCTGCGCGTGTTCGGCTACGGGCCGGACGACCGCGTCAACCTGCGCGACATGCTGCGCATGA
>JAEKKH010000104.1 GCA_019510465.1 Burkholderiales bacterium | reverse complement strand
TCCATGTCGCACCGCCCCTCCCACAAGAGCTTCTCCGTCGCCCAGCGACTCGCCTTCGGCTTCGGCACCCTCGTCGCGTTGTCGTTGCTCGGCTCGGCCGTCAGCGCCTGGCAGGCGCAGGTGATCGCCGCGAAGGTCGAACGCGTGGTCGAGGTCAACAACGCGATGTCCGATGCCGTCGGCCACCTGCGCAACTCGATGGACGAGATGGCCATCCAGGTGCGCGGCGTCGCGCTGATGACCGAGATGAAGTCGATCACCGCGGAGGTCGAGGTGTTCAAGGCCGCCAAGGCGCGCTACCTCGCCGACGAGAAGTCGCTGCAGGCGCTGGCCGCCGGGGCCGGCGGCAACGACGACGAGCGGCGCGTGGTCAAGGACATCGCCGCGCTCGCGGCGACGACGATCCCGATGCTGCAGGAGACGGCCGACCAGGCGGCCGACGGCAACAACGTCGAGGCCGCGCTGTCGCTGACCAACCGCATCCTGCCGCTGGAAAAGCAATGGCGCGGCCAGCTGCAGTCGCTGCAGAAGGCGATCGCTGCCGACAACGCCGCCGCCGCCGCCAGCGCGCGCACCGCCGAGGCCACGCTCACGACCATCCTGGGCGTGTTCGCGTGCGCCGCCATCGCGCTCGGCACGCTCGTGGGCTGGCGCGTGATCGACAGCGTCAAGCGCCCGCTGGCCGACGCGATGTCGTTCGCCCGCCGCGTCGCCGACGGCGACCTGTCGGTGCACGTTCGCAGCGAGCGCGACGACGAGCTGGGCCAGCTGCTGCACGCGCTCGCCACGATGCAGGCGCGCCTGCGCGACCTCGTCGGCCACATCCGCAGCACCGCCGAATCGATCGGCACCGCCAGCCGCGAGGTGGCCGTCGGCAACCAGGACCTGAGCGAGCGCACCGAGCAGACCGCGGGCAACCTGCAGGACGCCGCGAGCGCGATGACGCAGCTGACCGGCAACGTGCGCCAGAGCGCGGACGCCGCCTCGCAGGCCAACACGCTCGCCACCTCGGCCAGCGACGTCGCGCGCCGCGGCGCCCAGGCGGTGTCCACGGTCGTCTCCACGATGGACGAGATCAACGCCTCGTCGCGCAAGATCTCCGACATCATCGGCGTGATCGACGGCATCGCCTTCCAGACCAACATCCTCGCGTTGAACGCCGCGGTGGAGGCGGCGCGCGCCGGCGAGCAGGGCCGCGGCTTCGCGGTCGTCGCCTCCGAGGTGCGTTCGCTGGCGCAGCGCTCGGCGGGCGCGGCCAAGGAGATCAAGTCGCTGATCGGCGCCTCGGTCGAGCGCGTCGAGACGGGCGCGCGCCAGGTCGCCGACGCCGGCGCCACGATGCGCGAGATCGAGTCCAGCGTCGAGCGCGTGACGGCCATCATCTCGGAGATCAGCGCCGCCGCCGCCGAGCAGTCGTCCGGCATCGTGCAGGTGGGCGGCTCGGTGCAGCAGCTCGAGACGATGACGCAGCAGAACGCCGCGCTGGTCGAGGAGAGCGCCGCCGCCGCCGAATCGCTGCGTGGCCAGGCCGAGAGCCTGAACACGCTGGTGCACGCGTTCCGGCTGGAGTGAGCGCTGGGCGCCGGCCTCGGCGTGACTCGCCCGGCCGGTTGCCGTCGGTCGGCGGCGATCGTGCGGCCCGCGCCTGCGGGGCGCGACTACGGCAGGGCGTGGACCGCGTGCTCGCCGTCGATGTCGACGGCGAAGTGCTTGCCGAGCTCGTTGTCGATCAGGATCTGGCGGCCGTCGGGCGACAGTCGCATGGCCGTGAAGAACACGTCCTGCACGTCAGCTTCCAGGTGCGGCACGTACTGGATGGCGTAGACGCGCACGCGCCACAGCAGTTCGTCGGTGTCGCCCCTGTAGGCGGCGAGGTAGCCCAGGCGCTGGCCGTCGCCGGCCTCCTTGCGCGACAGGCGGGCCTGCTCGAAGCGGACGTCGCCCACGCGGACGGCCGGCACCTTGGGAATGTTGCCGCGCTTGGCCGACACGGACGGCAGCGGAGGATCCTGGCTCATGGTGTTCTCCTGGCCCTGCGGGGCCGGCGAGGCGCAGGCGGCCGTGACGAGGCACAGGCCGGCGAGCGCGAAATTGGCGGGATGGGACGACATGGCGCCGTGTCAGAAGCCGATCATCGCAGCGTTGATCTGCGAGGGCGTCAGCGCATCGGCGCAGTCGGCGCAGAAATAGGCCCAGCTGTCGGCGTTCTCGACGGCGTCGTCGGGGTCGAACATCGGGCCGCACTTCAGGCCCGATTCGTCGTAGCGATGGTCCTTGGTGCTGCAGTCGATGTGCGTGACCTCGTGCACGACCGTGAGCGCCCACAGGGTGCGGTCCGGCAGCGGCGAGCGGTGCTGTCCGAAGAACAGGTTCTCGATGTAGACGATGGGCAGCTTCTCCCAGCGCCCGCCAAACACGAAGGCGTAGGCGTTGAGAAGCTTGAAGTCCTCGCCCGACGTGGCGCCGCGCAGGGAGGGCATGTCGGTGAAGACCATCTGGTTGGAATTGAGCGTCGCGGTCACCTTCTTGAAGCCGGCCTGCAGCTCGCCGATCATCTGCTCGAGGTCCTCCTCGGTGGTGACGCTGGACGAGAACCACCGCCTGACCTTCTCCATGGCCTTCGACGCAGGGTTCGCGGCGGCTTCGGCCAGCGCCATGTTCGTGCGCTGGCACCAGGCCAGCCCCGTGGTGACGGCCTCGCCGAGCGCGGCGCGGCGTTGCGGGCCGAACTGCTCGTCCTTCTCGCCCAGGCGCGCCCGCAGGTTGAGCATGCTGGACTTGACGCTGTCGAGCTCGCCGCTCGGATAGTGGCGGTAGGACTTCGGGGTGTCCGCGACCCACACCTTCTGGCTGCCGCGCCGGTGCACCAGGTAGAGATGGCGCAGGAATTTCAGTGCCGCCGCGCGCATGACGCTCTCGAGCGGGGGCGCCGTGGTGGCCTTGGGATCGATGCCGGCGGAACTCAGGATGCGATCGTGCTCCTGGACGAACAGCAGGCCACGCATCTGCTCCAGCGGGGCCTCGCAGTCCGGATCGAAGCCGTCCGTGCCGAAGATGTTTCCCATCTGGCCCATCGCGGCCTTCAACGGCTCGTCGAACTGTCCCTTCGAGACGATCTCCTTGAGCGTGCGGTATTCGGCGGAGAAGACCTCCAAGGCCATGCGGCACATCCTTTTTTCGGCTGGCAGGCGTCTTCCCGATGCGGCGACGCCAGGCGCGGATTGTTCCCGTCAGTGACGTCCTTGCCATTCCCCCAGACGGAGGATGGACGCCGCGTCGCGGCGCCGCCGGTCGCGCGATGCCGGCTTGCCGGGCGCCTGGATGGCGATGCGTCGCCTCCGGACTACGCGCCCGGCGCGCCGGCGCCGTGGCAGTGCTTGTACTTTCGGCCCGATCCGCAGGGGCACGCGTCGTTGCGGCCGGGGCGCCGCGTGGGGACGGGCATCGCGACCTGCTGGCGCGCCGTCCGCTGCTGCAGGGCCGCGAACTGTTCGAGCATCCCGAAATACAACCACGGATGGATGCAGTCCACGAAGCGCGAATCGGGCAACGGTGCAAGGTCCGCGGCCGCCAGCGCCGCGCTCAAGGGATGCTCGGGCCGGACGTACAGGAAGGTGTTCTGCCGGTACCACGGCTCGACGTCGTTGTCGGACCAGAACCGGGGCCGGAAGAGGTCGAACAGGCGATAGCCCTGCGCAATGAACTTGTCGGCCCAGAAGCTGTGCGGCCGCGTGTTGATGTGGCCGGTGCCGGGCTGGCTCACGTAGGCCGCGCCGAAGACGATGGCGTCGGCGTGCGCGGCCAGCGTGCGCACGAACCCGTCCGACGACGCGGGCGGCAGGTGCTCGGCCACCTCGAGCGAGATCGCCAGGTCGAAGCGCTCGTCGGCGCGGCGCTCCTCCTGCAGGTTCGCGTGTCGGAACACGATCGCCGGGTCGAGCATCATGGACTGCGAGACCCAGTCGCCGTCCAGGCCGGCGAGCCGCGCGACGCCGCGTTCGCCGCAGGCCGCGAGCCAGGCGCCGCGGCCGCAGCCGACGTCGATCACGCTGTCGGGGCGCCACAGCGCGAACAGGTGGCCCAGGTAGGCGCGCGCCGAGCGCAGGCTGCCGTCGACCTGTTCGGCGTAGAAGGCCTTGTCGTACAGCGTGTCGGCCATGTCGGGCTGGGCGGTTGTCGCGTCGATGCGGCGAGGGCGGTCAGCCGGCCAGGCCGGCGTAGACGTTCTGCACGTCGTCGTTCGCGTCCATCGCCTGCAGGAAGCTTTCGACCTCCTCCAGCGCCTCGGGGCTCAGCGACGACGGGTCGACCGGGTTCCTGGGCTTGTAGCCGAGCTTGGCGGACAGCACCGTGAAGCCGTGGTCGGGCAAGGCCTTGGCGACGACGTCGAGGTCGGCGGCATCGGTGATGAACAGCGTGGTGCCTTCCTGGTCGCCGGCCTCGAAGTCCTGTGCGCCGGCCTCGATGGCGGCGAGCTCGGCGTCGGCGCCGTCCTTGGCTTCGGCCTCGACCATGCCGACGTGGTCGAAGTCCCAAGTCACCGAGCCCGGCGTGCCCTGCTGGCCCTTGCGGAACAGCACGCGCATGTCGGAGGCGGTGCGATTGACGTTGTCGGTCAGGCACTCCACGACGACCGGCACGCGATGCGGCGCGAAGCCTTCGTAGATGACGCTGGTGTAGTTGATCGTCTCGCCGCTCAGGCCCGCGCCCTTCTTGATGGCGCGCTCCAGCGTGTCCTTGGGCATCGAGACCCTGCGGGCCGCCTCGATCGTCATGCGCAGCCTGGCGTTGTCCTTCGGATCGGCGCCGCCGCGCGCGGCGATCATGATGTCCTTGACGAGCTTGCCGAACAGCTTGCCCTTGGCGTCGGCGACGGCGGCCTTGCCCTTTTCTTTCCATTGAGCGCCCATGGCGATCTCCGTGAGGTGGATTCCGATGGCCCGCCTTCGGGCGGACGGCCGCGCCAGGCGCGGGGTGACAGTGTCGCATCCCGCGCCGGGGGAGGCGATTGGCCTCGCCGTCGTGCGCAGCGCGGTGCATGCGAGGGCCCGCGGGCCCGCGGGCGTGACGCGCGAAGGCGTGCCCGCGCGGCGGCGCCTGCGCGCGGGGCTCAGCCCGCGAACGGCTCGGTGCGCTTGAGCAGCCAGGCCCTGGCGTCGCCGTCCACCAGCGGCAGCAGACGATCGCGCACGGTGGCGTGGTAGGCGTTGAGCCAGGCGACGTCGGTGGCGCCGAGCATGCCGGGCTCGATGCAGCGGGTGTCGATCGGGCACAGCGTCAGCGTCTCGAACTCGAGGAAATCGCCGAACTCGTTCGCGCCGATGGCGACGTTGGCCACCAGGTTCTCGATGCGGATGCCCCACTGGCCCGGACGGTACAGGCCCGGCTCGATCGACGTGATCATGCCGGGCTCCATCGCGTGCGCCGGCTCCGTCATCGCCTTGCTGATGCTCTGCGGCCCCTCGTGCACGTTCAGGAAATAGCCGACGCCGTGGCCCGTGCCGTGGCCGTAGTCGAGCTTCGCGGCCCACAGCGGCGCGCGCGCCAGTGCGTCGAGCATGGGAGACAGCGTGCCGCGCGGGAAGCGCGCCTGGCTCAGCGCCAGCGTGCCCTGCAGCACCCGCGTGTAGTCCTGGCGGTGCTGCGCGCTGATGTTGCCCACCGGCCAGACGCGGGTGATGTCGGTGGTGCCGCCGACGTACTGGCCGCCGGAGTCGATCAGCAGCAGGCCGTCGCCCTCGATGGTGGCATGCGATTCCGGCGTGGCGCGGTAGTGCGGCATCGCGCCGTTGGCGTTCCAGCCGGCGATGACGGGAAAGCTCAGGCCGACGAAGCCCGGACGCTTGCGGCGCTCGCCCGAGAGCTTCTCGTCGATGGTGATCTCGGTGACGGGGCCGAACGGGCGGTCGGCCGCTGTGGCCTTGTCGAACCAGGCGTAGAACGCGCACATGGCGGCGCCGTCCTGCGCCATCGCCTCGCGGACGAACGCCAGTTCCTCGGCCGTCTTGCGGCTCTTGGCCAGCGTGCTCGGGTTGATGGACTCGACGACGCGCACGCCGTCGGCCACCTGCTCGCGAAAGCCCAGCGTGATGCGGCGCGGGTCGACCAGCAGCACCGCGTCCTTGGTCAACGCGGCCAGGGCGGCGCCGGCGGCGGCGTAGTCGGCCAGCCGGACGCCGTCGGCGGCCAGCGTGGCCTGCAGCGCGGCGTCGATCTTGCCGGCGCCGACGAACAGCGTGGCGCCGTCCACGGCGACCAGCAGGTGGGCCAGGAAGACCGGGTTGTAGTCGACATCGGCGCCGCGCAGGTTGGTGATCCAGGCGATGTCGTCGACGGTGGAGACGAAATGGTGGGTGGCGCCCAGCGCGTCCATCGCGGCGCGCACCTGGGCCAGCTTGTCGGCGCGCGATCGCGCGGCATGCGGCGCGACATGCTCGTAGACGCGCGCGGTCGGCAGCGCGGCGCGCTCGTCCCAGGCGTCGGCCAGGACGTCGGCGTCGGTCCTGAGCGAGATGCCGGCGGCGGCCAGGCGCGCCCGCAATGCCTGCGACGCCGCCAGGCCCAGCACGGCGCCGTCGACGGCCACCACGCCGCCCGGGCGCACTTCCGTGGCCAGCCAGTCGAGGTGATGGGCGGCGGTGCCGGTGGGGATCTTCACGAGCGCGATGCCGCTGCCCTGCAGCTCGGCCTCGGCCTGCGTCCAGTAGCGGCTGTCGGCGAACACGGCGGCCTTGTCGGCGGTGACGGCCAGCGTGCCCATCGAGCCGGTGAAGCCCGAGAAGTGCTGGCGGCCCTGCCACCGGCCGGGCAGGTACTCGGACAGGTGCGGGTCGCTGGACGGCACCAGCACGGCGTCGACCCCCTGCCGGTGCATCACTTCGCGCAGTCGGGCGATGCGGGCGCGGGCGGGGGAGGTGCGGGTGTCCATGGGTGTCTTTCGCGGTGGGCGGCGCCGCGGCGGGCGGATGGCCGGCCGGGCAGGGGAGGGATGCCGGAGCCGGGCCTGGATGAGGCGGGGCGCCGGCGTGCCGTTCGGATTCCCGATTTTAGGCGTTGCCCACCGTGGATGCCGGGCGTCTTTCCCCGTGAAAACGGAGGTTTTCGCGTTCGGCGGCCCAACGCCGAACGCGTGGCGGCGAAGTGTCCTACTTGCGCGCCTCGAGCACCAGGTTGAACGGCGTCTCGGTGGCCCGGCGGAAGTGCTTGAAGCCGGCCTGGTGGAACACGTGCGCCAGGCGGCGCTCGCCCGCCTGCGCGCCCAGGCCCAGCTTGACTTCCTGCGACAGCGAGTTGGGCGTGCAGATGCACGTCGACGCGGCGTAGAACATGCGCCCGACCGGATTGATGTTGTCGTCGAGCTCGTCGTTGGCGAACGGCTCGACCAGCAGCACGGTGCCGCCCGGCTTCAGCGCCTCGTGCGCGCGGTGCGCGGCCCCCACCGGATCGCCCATGTCGTGCAGGCAGTCGAAGAAGCACACGAGGTCGAAGTCGCCGCCGGGGAATTCGCGCGCGGTGGACTTCGTGAACTTCACGCGATCGCCGAGGCCCGCCTCGGCCGCGCGTTCGCGCGCCTTGGCGATCGACTTGTCGTGGAAGTCGTAGCCGAGGAAGGTCGACTTCGGGAAGGCCTGGGCCATGATCACGGTCGACGCGCCGTGGCCGCAGCCGATGTCGGCCACCTTCGCGCCCTTCTCGAGCTTGTCGACGACGCCATCGAGCGCCGGCAGCCACTCGCTGACCAGGTGCGCCCGGTAGCCCGGCCGGAAGAAGCGCTCGGTGCCGGAGAACAGGCAGGGATGGTGGTCGGCCCAGGACAGCGCGCCGTCGCCGCGCATGGCGGCCACCAGCTTGTCCTTGTCGAGGTACATGCTCGACAGCACCGAGGCGCCGCCCGCCACGTAGACCGGCGAGTCCTCGATCGCCAGCGCCATCGCCTGTTCCTCGGGCAGGCGGAAGCGTCCCTTGTCGTGCTCGACGTAGCCGCTGGCGGCCTGGCCGCTCAGCCATTCGCGCACCAGGCGGGCGTTGCAGCCCGTGCGTTCGGCGAGCTGCTCCGGGGTCACGGCCTCGCCGTCGGCCATCGCCTTGTACAGGCCCAGTTCCTCGCCGAGGATGACGTTGGCCAGGATCGCCGCGCCGCCCATGTCGACCACGAGCTTGCCCATGAATTCGTTCAACTTGGCTTCGTCCATCTCGATACCCTCCGGCGGGCTGGTGGACAGCGTCGGCGCGAGGAGCCCGCGCAACGACCGGCGCGCGCACCGCGAAGTGCGCGCCGGATTATTCGCCCGCTTCGCGCCGCGGGTCAACGGGAACGTCGACGCGTCCTGCCTGCATTCGTGGCCCGGGGGAACGCGTGCCGAGGCTATCGGCGGCAGGGGCCCGATGGCGAGCGCTCAGTCCAGTGCGCGCAGCACCGCCCGCACGGGGCTCGCGTCGGCGCTCGTGAGCCTGAGTGGCAAGGCGATCAGTTCGTAGTCGCCTTCGGGCACGTCATCGAGCACCAGGTTCTCCAGCACGCGCAGGCCGCGGCGGCGCAGCACCTGGTGGCTGTCCAGCGTCTTGCTGCCGGTGGGATCGACGCTGGCGGTGTCGATGCCCACCAGGCTGACGCCGAGATCGGCCAGCGCCTCCACCGTGGCGGGCGCGAAGGCGGCGCAGTCGGGGTCGAACTTGTCGAGCGGCGCGCGCGCGTAGGTGCGCACGAGCACGCGCGCGGGCAGGGGCGCGGCGGCGGGCGGCAGCGCGTGCGCGAGGTGGCGCATCTGCACCAGCGGGCCGCTGCCGATCGCATGGATCACGCGGCAGGGGCCCAGGAACGGCTCGAGCGGCAGCTCGCCGACCGTGGCGGCGCCGGCCTCGTAGTGCAGCGGTGCGTCGGCATGCGCGCCGGTGTGCGGCGACAGCGTGATGGCGCTGACGTTGACGGGGCAGCCCGGCCCGATCGTCGCGCCCCACGCCTGGCGGTATTCGGTGTCGCCGGGGAACACGGGCGAGCGGGCGTCCACGGGCGGAGAGATGTCCCAGAGCTTGGTCATGGCGCGAGCTTACCGCGCGCGCCGCTGCGCCGCAGCCGACCGCCCGAGGCCCCGGCGCCCTTCGCGGCCGGGGCGCGTTCAGTGCCGCGGCTCGACCTCGTGCCGCACCCAGCTCGCGCCGGCGGCGTAATGCGCGCCGTCGTAGACCAGCGTCGTGCGATCCTGCGTCGTCGTCGTCGTCGTCGCCGCCGCCGTGGTCGATGTCCGCGTGATGCGCAGGTCCGCGAAGCCGTTCGTGCGGTGCGGGTCGAGGGCGATCGTCGCGGACGACGACGCGGGCCGGGCGCCGGCGTCCTGGCGCCACGTGGCGAGCACGAAGCCGTCCAGCACGAGGCGCAGCCGCGGGCCGTCGGCGACGAACAGGCTGCGCGTGGCGGTGACGCCGTCGCGCACGAGCGTGCCGGCGACCGCGTCGGACGTCACGTCGACGCCGATCGCGCGCACGCCGGGGGCCAGATCGTAGGGCGTGGTGTCGATGTGCAGGCTGCCCTGCGCGACGCTCCAGGTGCCGTCCTCCCGCACCGCGCCCTGGAACGCGGAACGCACCGCCATCGCCTTGGTGTCGAGGAGCGCGACGACGAGGTTCTTGCCCTTGTCCTGGTCCTGCGCATAGGCCGCGGCGACGATCAGCATGGACTTGTCGGATGGCCAGGGCTTGCAGGCCGCGGCGACCAGCGCGCCAGGCGTCGTGGCGCCCGCGGACCAGGGGTGCTGCGCGAGCCAGGCGTCGACCGGCGCCAGGTCCTCGGGCGGGCAGTCGGCCCCGCCCATCGCATGGGCGGACGACGCCAGCCCCAGCGATGCGGCGAGGACGGCGACGAGTCGGCTACGAGATGCCATCGGACGGCGTCGCCTGCTTCACCGGTTCGGCAGGCACCACGTCGGGCGCGCTCGCCCGCACCACGGTGACGGTGCACAGCGATTCCGCGACGACGGTGGACGACACGCTGCCGAGGTAGCGCCGCAGCGCCGAGACGCCGCGCGCGCCCATCACGATGTGGTCGACCTGGTTGCGCTTGGCGAAGTCCACCAGCGCGTCGGCCGGATCGGGCGCCTCGAGCACGTGGAAGGTGAGGCGGCCGTCCTCGAGGTTGAGCGACTTGCTGATGGGCCGCGCCCAGTGCTTCAGGCCGACGAGCTGCTTGACGTGCAGGCTCTTGCCGGTGTGGTCGGTCAGCGCATCGGTGCCGATGCGCGCGATGCGCATCACGCTGACGCAGGCCAGGCGCGCACCGGGCTCGGTGAGCACGATGCGGCGCACCGTCTCGCGCAGCTGGTCGAGCAGCTCGGGCGACGCATTGTCGACGTCGACCGCGGCCATGATGATGTTGCTGCGATTGAGTACCTCGGTGGCCGAGGGCGCCGCGGCCTCCGCGGGCTCGGCGCCGAGCGCGAAGAACCAGCGCTTCAGTCGCGTCCACTGGCTGGAGCGGGCGATGCGCTCGGCGCGCCGCGTCAGCACGATCTGCTCGGGTTGCTGCAGGTCCAGCGCGAGCTGCGCGGCGGTCTGGTAGCGCTTGTCCGGCTGCACCTCCAGGCATTTGAGGATGACCTCCTGCAGCCACGGCGGGCAGTCGGGCCGCAGCGCGCGCGGGGGCACCGGGTCGATCCACAGGCGCTTGCGCAGGCCGCGCACCGAGGTCGGCGCGCCGAACGGGCGCTCGCCGGTGGTGAAGTGGTACAGCATCACGCCGAGCGCGAACAGGTCGGAGCGCGGGTCGTTGCGGATGAACTGCACCTGCTCGGGCGACATGTAGGGCCCGGTGCCCATGGGCAGCGAGAATTCCTCTTCCAGCAGGTCGGGCAGGTGCTCGTGGCGCGACAGGCCGTAGTCCACCATCACGGCGGCGCCGTCGGGGCGGATCATGATGTTGCTGGGCTTGACGTCCAGGTGCACGACGTGCTGGCGGTGCAGGTCGTGCAGCGCGTTGGCCACCTTGATGCCGATCTCGGCGATCTCGTCGAGGGCCAGCGGCGCCTCGGCCAGGCGCGGGCGCAGCGTGTCGCCCGCGATGTGCTCCATCACGATGAAGGGCTGGCGCGTGAAGTCGCCGCGCGCGATGTACTTCGGGACGTGGTGGCCGGTCAACGCCGGCATGATCATCTGCTCGACCTCGTAGCCGACGATCGTGGCCGGATCCTCGCCGCCCTTGATGCGCGGCACCTTCATGATCAGCGGCGGCTCTCCCTCCACCGGCGCGGGCTTGCCCTCGGCGTCGACGCGGCTGACGCGCCACATGCTGGCCATGCCGCCCTGGTGCAGGCGCTTCTCCAGCAGGAAGCCATCGACGATCGCGCCGCGTTCGAGCGGGGGCGCCATGCCGCCGATGTCGTACTTCCACTCGCCGGAGCGCTTCATGCGGCTGCCCGCGCCCGAGTCGAAGGCGCCGCTGGAGCGCGCCATGCCCGATGGGGCGACGGGCGCCTTCGGCCTGGGTCTGTCGTTCACGTCTACACCCCCTCCGCGAGTCGCGCGGCCAGCCGCTCGGGCAGGCCCGCCGCGCGGATCTTGGCGGCGGCGCTCTCGTGGTCGTAGGGTACACGGTGATACGTGATCCGTTGCGCTTCCGGCTCGAACATCGCGTAGCAGGCCGCGGGATTGCCGTCGCGCGGCTGGCCGGCGGAGCCGGGGATCACCAGCCACTGGCGGTAGCCTGGCAGCGGGATGGCGACCTCGGGCGTCGGCGAGAAGTCGCCCGCCTTGCCGGTGGCGCCCAGGTGGTACAGCCGCGGCTCGTGGACGTGGCCGCAGAAGGTGTAGTGGCAGGACGTGGCGTGGATCGAGCGCACGGCGTCGGCGCGGCCCTGCACGTATTCCCACTGGCTGGGTGCGAAGGCGTTGGCGTGCACGTACAGCACGTCGTCGCGCTGCACCTGGAACGGCAGGGCGGCGAGGAAGTCGAGCTGGCCGGGGTCGAGCTGCGCCCGGGTCCAGTCGATGACCATGCGGGCCTCGGGGCGCATCTGCGGCGTGCTGCCGATGACGGCGGCCTCGTCGTGGTTGCCGCAGACGGCGACGGCGCCGGCCTCCACCATCTCGCGCACCTGGTCGACGACCCAGGCGGGATCGGCGCCATACCCGACGAAATCGCCCAGGAATGCCCAGGCGGTGGCGCCTTGCGCGCGGGCGTGGGCGAACACGGCCTCGACGGCTTCCCGGTTGGCGTGCAGGTCGGTCACGACCGCGATCTTGGTCATCGGCAATTCATCTTCAGTGCGGCGGTCATGTTGCCAGCACTCGCTGACAGCGCCCGTACGGGATTACGCAAGCCCACCCGCGCCCAGGGGGCGGTGGAAACCCCGCATCCGGTGACACCTTCGTCCTGTCGCGCACGAATTCACGGCGAGAATCCGGCACGACAGGCACGACCGGCGCGAGCGCGCATCCTTCATCCAAGGCAGCGAGAACCCCCATGTCCCGACCCCCGATGCTCCATCCCCTCACCGCCGCGCTCGCCGCGGCCTTGCTCGCGGCCACCGGCGCGGCGGCGGCCGCGAAGGCCCCCGCCAGCGGTGTCGTGCTGGGCGTGGACGGGAAGGTCTACGCGCACGCCAAGGTCTGTATCGACCGCAACCACAACGCGCGCTGCGACGGCAACGAGGCGTCGACCTTCTCGGACGCGGACGGCGGGTTCAGGCTGGCCGCGCACGGCGCGCTGGTGGCCGAGGTCGGCAAGGGCGCGTTCCTGGTCGACGCGGCCACGCACGCCAAGGCGCGCGTCACGCAGGCACTGGTGCTGCGTGCGCCCGTCGTCGAGGGGGCAGGCCCGCGAGCGGTCGGGCCGCTGTCCACCGAAGTGCAGGCGATCATCGACGCCATGGGCGGCGGCGCCGGCGTGCCCGCATCCGAGGCGCAGCGGCAGCTGATCGCACGCGTGCTGGGCGCGTCCGATGCCGACGCCGACCTGAAGGACGCCGACCCCGGCATGATCGACGCGTTGTCGATCACCGATCCCGCCAGGCGCTCGCTCCTGGTGGCCGAACAGGCGTCCGTGATGCAGCGCATCGCCGCCGCCGTCGCCGACACGGGCCGCAAGGACGACCTTGCCGCCGCGCTCGCGGCCCGGCTGGATCTCGACCGCATCGCCACCGTCGTCGTCATCTACGCCGAGAACCGCAGCTTCAACAACCTGTTCGCCAGCTTCCCCGGCACCGCCGCCCTGCCGTCGGCCAAGGACGCGAAGAAGAAGGGCGCCCCCGCCGCCTTCGCGCCGCAGAAGGATCGCGACGGCAGCGTGCTGGCCAAGCTGCCGCCGGCCTGGGGCGGCCTGACCGCGGCGGGCCAGCCGGTGACCGTGACGCAGGCGCAGACCACCAACGTGCTGCCCAACGCGCCGTTCCAGATCGATTCGCCGACGCCCGCGTGGGGCGCGCCCGTCGTCAGCAACGCGATCATCACGCGCGACCTGGTCCACCGCTTCTTCGAGAACCAGATGCAGATCGACGGCGGCCTGAACGACAAGTTCGCCGCCTGGGGCGACTCCGGCGCGATGGTGATGGGGTACTTCGACGGCAGCCGCACGGCGATGTGGAAGGTGGCGCGCGAGTACACGCTGGCCGACCGCTTCTTCCAGGGCGCGTTCGGCGGCTCGTACCTGAACCACCAGTACCTCGTGTGCGCCTGCCTGCCCGAGTATCCGAACGCCGACACGGCGCCGGCGCATCCGACGATCAGCGTGCTCAGGACCGACGCCGCCGGCAGGTTCCTGCCCGAGCTCGCGCTGGCCGACAACTCGCCCGCCTCGGCGCTGGCCGGCCCGCCGGTGTTCAGGAAGAGCGGCAACCTGACGCCCAAGGACTACCTTGGCGACGGCAGCTTCCACAGCATCAACACGATGCAGCCGCCGTACCAGCCCAGCTACAACCCGCCGTCCCCGGACGACCCCTCGGGCCAGTACGCCACGCCCGCCGAGCCCACCACGCTGCCGCCGCAGACGATCACGACCATCGGCGACCTGCTCAGCGGCAAGGGGGTCGCGTGGACCTGGTACTCGGGCGGCTGGAAGGCCGCGCTGGCCGACCGCACCAAGGTCTACGACGATGCCTCCGGCGACTTCCAGGCGCACCACCAGCCTTTCAACTACTACGCGGCCTTCGACCCGAAGACGCACGCCGCCGACCGCGCGGCACACCTGAAGGACTACGACGACCTCGTGGCCGACGCGGCCGCGGGCAAGCTGTCGCCAGTCGTGTTCTACAAGCCCATCGGCAAGAACAACGAACATCCCGGCTACGCGAGCCTGGCCGAGGGCGACGCGCACCTGGCCGACACCATCGCCAGGCTGCAGGCCAGCCCGCAGTGGGCGCACATGCTCGTGGTCGTCACGTACGACGAGAACGGCGGCCAGTGGGACGAGGTGG
>JAEKKH010000270.1 GCA_019510465.1 Burkholderiales bacterium | reverse complement strand
CAGCACGACGAGAAGCCCTCGAAGCGCAGCAGCCCGCCGCCCGAGGTGACCACCGGGTCGGCCAGCGCGATCGCGCGCGCCACCGAGTTCGCCGGCGTGAAGAAGCGCGAGCCGACCACCCGGTGCACCGCGGTCAGCAACTGCGAGACCAGTCGCGGCGCGAGCATGCGCCCCTCGAAGAAGCGCGGCGGGGCGCCGGCGTCCGGCGCGCAGGTGCACAGCGTGAGCCGCGGCCGCGCGTCGTCCGAGACGAACGACGGATGGGCGTAGCGGTAGGTCTGCGGCACGGCGGTCATGTAGAAACCTCCGCCCTGCGGGCTGCGGCGCGAGCGCCCTTCGGAGCGGCCGGGCGTGCGCTCATGTGGAAACCTCCGCCCTGCGGGCTGCGGAGCGAGCGCCCTTCGGAGCGGCCGGGCGTGCGCTCATAAGGCAACCTCCGCCCTGTGGGCTACGGTGCGAGCGCCCTTCGGAGCGGCCGGGCGTGCGCTCATGTGGAAACCTCCGCCCTGCGGGCTGCGGCGCGAGCGCCCTTCGGAGCGGCCGGGCGTGCGCTCATGGCGCCGGATGATGCCTCACTCGACGGCGCGAGTTGGAGATCACCTCGAAGCCGCCGTAGACCATCCGCTTGCCGTCGAACGGCATCGGGTTGGTCTCGGTCTTCATGCGCGGGTCGGCCATGATCTTCTGCCAGGCCTCGTCGCGCGCGGCGCGCGAGGCCCAGGTCGTCCAGCCGAACGCGACGGTCTCGCTGGCCGCGCATTTCACGGCCAGCGGGAACGACGTCAGCTGGCCTTGCGGAACGTCGTCGCCCCAGGTGTCGACGACGCTCAGCGCGCCGTGCTCGCGGAACACAGCGGCCATGCGCTGGCAGTACGCGCGGTAGGTCTCCTTGTCGGCGGTGGGCACGGCCACCACGAATCCATCGACGTAGTTCATGCAGGTCTCCTGGACAACGGGAAGGGCCACGCCGGGACGGCGCGGGTTGCAAGCGTACGACGAATCGCGGCCCCGGAATCGACATGCCGCTGCCGCCCGGGCGCGCCGGGTCAGGCGCTGCGCGCGGGCTCGGCGGGCGCGTCGGGGCCGGGCTGGCCCGTCATCTGGCTGAGGCTGGCCACCAGGTCGGCGAAGCGTTCGCCCTGCACGACCACGTGCGAGCGGATGCACTGCTGCGCCTTGTCGGCGTCGCCCTCGCGCAGCGCGTCGAGGATGGCCTGGTGCTCCTCGAACGAGCGCTGCGGCCGGTTGCGCACGCGCAGCTGCAGACGGCGGTACGGACGCAGCTTGCGCTGCAGCGCGGCGGCCTGCTCGAACAGGAAGTTGTTGTGCGACGCGGCGTAGATCGCGTAGTGGAAGCGCTCGTTGGCGTAGAAGTAGGCGTCGGCGTCGCGCGCGGCGGCCGAGCCGCGGCAGGCCTCGTGCGCGGCCTCGACCGCGGCCAGCTCGCCCTCGGACATGCGGCGGGCCGCGAGCCGCGCGCACATCGCCTCCAGTTCGGCCATGACCTCGAACATCTCGATGAGCCGCTGCGGCGTGACCTGCGCCACCACCGCGCCGCGCTGCGGGCCGGTCTCGACCAACCCCTCACCGAGCAGCAGCCGCAGGGCCTCCCGGATCGGCGTGCGCGATACGCCGAAACGCGTCGCCAGCTCGACCTCGTCCAGCCGCGAGCCCGGCAGGAGCTTGCCCGTGGCGATCTCTTCCTCGATGGACTCGCGCAGGCGCTCGGAAAGCCGATAACCGGTCATGCGGGCGATTCTAGGCGCACGCCAGCGTGAATTCCTGCCGCATTCGCGTGCACGCGAGCGGCTGGTCGGATAACGGATGGCCAATCCGGAATTCATTCATACCGGTTCTGGATCCAGTGGTCGAAGAATCCGGAGACGCGAGGTCAAGGCCTCCCGACTCCCTGCCGACCGCAGGAATGCGCCAATCCCAGACACCGTGATCCACTTCAAGACCTTCGGCGCCGCCGCCGTGCTGCTGGCGACCTGGAACGCCACCAGTTCCACCCCGCTGCCCGCGCGCCCGGCTCCGACGCCGGCCGTGCAGCAGCGCGTGGCCGGCGTCGTGGATCGCTTCGAGGTCGTGTCCGCGGTCGACGCCTGGGGCGGCACGACGCCCGCCGGCGCCGCCGGCCCATACACGGTCGTCACCGGCATCGTCCATGGCCGCCTGCTGCCCACGCACCCAGACAACGCCGGCATCGTCGACCTGGCCACCGCCCCGCGCGACGCCGACGGCTACGTCGACTACACGACCGACGCCGTCATCCTGCGCCCGAAGTCGGCCTCCACGGCGCGCCGCGTGCTGTTCTACGACGTGGTCAACCGCGGCTCCAAGCCGGCGCTCTCGACCTTCATCGGCGCCGGCGCCCTGGTCTCCGGTGCCGCGCCGGGCGAGAACTTCCCGTCGCTGCTGCGCGCCGGCTACACCGTGGTGTGGAGCGGCTGGCAGTCCAACGTCGCGCAGTCCGGTGCCGGCGCCACCGGCCCGGTGGGCGCCCGCTTTCCCGTGGCCACGCGCCCGGACGGGTCGCCCATCACCGGCCTGAGCCGCGAGGAATACATTCCCGAGCTGGCCGACGGCAGCTACCGCTTCGCGCTGAGCCACGCGCCGGCGTCGCTCAGCGACTTCTCCGAAGTGCGCTTCACCGCCCGCCAGACCTGGATCGGCGCCGACGGCAGGCAAAGCGACGCCGCGCCCTCCGCGCCGGTGGCCGACTGGCACTACGTCGCCAACGACAACGGCACCGCCTACGTCGAGTTCACGCCGCCCGCCACCGTGCCGGCCGCCGACGGCTCGGTCGTCGCGCCGGGGCCGGGCACGATCTACAGCTTCGTCTTCCGCGCGAAGGATCCGGTGGTCTCGGGCATCGGCTTCGCGGCCGTGCGCGACCTGGTCGGCTTCCTGCGCGACGCGGACACGGACGAGCACGGCAGCCCGAACCCGGTGGCCGACCTGAAGGCCGCGGCCTGCGCCGCGGGCCCTGCGTGCCCGGCGCACCCGCGGGGCAACTTCGATGTGGCGATCGCCGCGGGCAGTTCGCAATCGGGCCGCTTCCTGCGCGACTTCCTCTACCAGGGCTTCAACAAGGACGGCCGGGGCGCCAAGGTGTTCGACGGCCTGCTGCCGATGATCGCCGGCGGTCGCCGGATCTGGCTCAACGAACGCTTCGCCCAGCCCGGGCGCGTGTCGCGCCAGCACGAGGACCACTGGATGCCCGGCGACCAGTTCCCGTTCGCCTACGGCGTGTCGACCGACCCCGTCGGCGGCCGCACCGACGGCCTGCTCAAGCGCTGCCTGGCCACCGCCACCTGCCCGAAGATCATGCAGGTCGACGGCAGCTTCGAATGGTGGGCCGGCCGCGCGTCGCTGGTGGTGACCGATGGCGCGGGCCATGACGCCGCGCTGCCGGACAACGTCCGCTACTACCTCATCGCAGGCGCGCAGCATGGCGACGGTGGCGGCGTCGGCGCCGGCCTCGCGTACCAGCCCGGCGCGGCGGCGCGCTGCCTGCTCGCGCCGAGCCCGGTGACGGAGTCGTCCGTCGAGCGCGCGCTCGTCCCCGCGCTCGAGGCCTGGATCGCCAAGGGCAAGCGCCCGCCGGCATCGCGCTACCCGACGGTCGCCTCCGGCGGCCTCGCCGCGCCCGAGCGCCTGGCGACGGGCTTTCCCGACCTGGCCGGCGTCAGCGTGCCCTACGGCCCGAACGCCGCGCCGGCCGCGCTGAACCTGACCCGCTTCGGTGCCATCAACCAGGTCTTCCTCACCGACTACAGCGGCCCGATGCCGAAGGCCGACCTCGCGCGCCCATACACGCAGCGGGTCCCCAGGGTCGACGCCAACGGCAACGAGATCGGCGGCATCCGCCTGCCCGAGGTCGCCGTGCCCGTGGCCACCTACGCCGGCTGGAACGTGCGCGCCTCGGCCCGCACGGCCGGCGAGAGCTGCGGGATGGCCGGCGCGGCCATCCCGTTCGCGGTCAGCCCGGCGACGCGGTCCGCCGCCGATCCGCGAACCACCCTCGCGCAGTTGTACGCCGGCCGCGCCGACTACCAGGCGCGCTTCGGCGCGGCGGCCGACGCGCTCGCCGCCCGCGGCTACCTCCTGCCGCAGGACGCCGCCGCGGCCCGTGCCGGCGCCGCGGCCATCTCGCCGGCGCTGATCCCGGCGCCGTGACGCCGCGGCGGCCCGCCCGGCGCCCCTGAACTCTCGCCTGTTCGGGCGCCCTCCGCGCGCCGATGCATCCACGCGCGTCCGGGTTGTCCCTAGTCCTGTAGGGCCTCGATGCATGCAAACTTCGCCAAGTTGTATTCATCAAGGTTGACGACACCGCAGCGGGCGAGCCCCGCGCGGTGCATCCACAGGAGGCAGCATGGCGATCACTCGACGCACGGTGGTGCAGGCATTCGGCGGCGCGATGGCCGCGCCCTTCGCTGGCGCGGCGCTCGCGCAGGAGGGCACGCTCAAGATATCGCACCAGTTCCCGGGCGGCACGCTCACCGAGGGCGACTTCCGCGACCGCCTCTGCCGGCTCGTCGCTGATGAAGACCAACGCGCAGTTCTCGGCGATGCGCAAGGGCGCGCTGGACCTCAGCCTGGTGCCGCTGTCGTATGCCGGCGGCGAGGTGCCCGAGACCAACATCGGCCTGATGCCCGCGCTGGTGCCCAACTACGAGGTCGGCGCTGCCTGGAAGACGGCCGAGGTCGGCAAGCTGCTGACCAAGGTGCTGGATGACAAGGGCGTGATGATCGTCAGCTGGATCTGGCAGGGCGGCGGCGTGGCGAGCAAGAACGCCCCGCTGGTCGCGCCGGCCGACGTCCAACGAGATCTACGCCGCGATGCAGACGGGCGCGATGGAGGCGGCGATGACGTCGTCGACCAGCTTCATCTCGTTCAAGCTGGAAGAGATCGCCAAGCACCTGACGACCGCGCGCAAGTGGTCGTACTGGTTCATGCTGGAGCCGCTGATGATCTCCAAGGAGGTCTTCGCCAAGCTGCCCAAGGCGCACCAGGACATCATCCTGGCCGTCGGCGCCGAGCAGGAGAAGTTCGCCCAGGACGCCGCGCGCAACGACGACAAGCTCGTCGCCGAGGTCTATGCCAAGGCGGGTGCGAAGGTCTACGACATCGACGGGCCCACGCTGTCCAAGTGGCAGGCGATCGCCAAGGCGACGGCGTGGAAGGACTACGCCGACAGGAACGAGACGACCAAGGCGCTGATCACGGCCGCGCAGAAGCTGCTATGAGCGTCGCCCGGCCGCCAGCAGCCGTCCGTTCCGCAGCCCGCAGGGCGGAGGCCGCCGAATGAACGCCGACCTGCCGCACGCGCCCGTCGGGCTGTCCGCCGCGCCCCCCGGCGCGGGCCCGCACCAGCACGTCGACGCCGCCACGCCGCGCTGGCTGCGGCCGCTGGCGCGTGCGCTGATCGTCGTCAACCGCGGCGTCATGGTGCTGGGCATGCTGGCGTTGCTGGCGTCGGCGCTGATCCTCACGTCCAGTGTCGTCACGCGCTACTTCCTGCATGCGTCGACCGACTGGCAGGACGAGGCCTCGGTGTTCTGCCTGGTGGGCGCCACCTTCCTGTGCAGCGCGTTCGTGCAGGCGATCCGCGGCCACATCGGCATCGAGGCGGTGTCGGCCGTCCTGCCCGAGGCCGCGAACCGCGTGCGCATCGCCATCGTCGACATCGGCTGCCTCGCCTTCTGCGCGTTCTTCGCGTGGAAGTCGTGCACCCTGCTGCGCGAGGCCTGGACGGAAGGCCAGACGACATCGTCGTCGTGGGCGCCGCCGCTGTGGATCCCGTACCTGCTGATGTCGCTGGGCATGATCCTGCTGAGCGTTCAGCTGGCCGTGCAGTGCGTCGTCAGCGTCAACAAGCTGCGGCCGTCGGTGCGGGAGGGCGCGTGATGTCGATGGTCGCGCTCGGCCTGCTGTTCGGCGTGGTCACGCTGGTGATCATGTTCTCGGGCATGCCCATCTCGTTCTCGCTGGGGGCGGTGGGCGTGCTGTTCATGGCCTTGTTCATGCCGGCGTCCTCGCTCGACACCGTCACCCAGAACGTCTACGAGGAGATGTCCAGCATCACGCTGCTGTCCATCCCGCTGTTCATCCTCAAGGGCTCGGCGATCGGGCGCACGCGCGCGGGCCAGGACCTCTATGCGGCGATGCATGCGTGGCTGGGACGCGTTCCGGGCGGGCTGGGCATCGCCAACGTGTTCGCCTGCGCGCTGTTCGCCGCGATGGCCGGCTCCAGCCCGGCGACGTGTTCGGCGATCGGCAGCGCGGGCATCCCCGAGATGCGCCGGCGCGGCTACTCGCCGGGCTTCGCGGCGGGCATCATCGCCGCAGGCGGCACGCTCGGCATCCTGCTGCCGCCGTCGGTCACGATGATCCTGTACGCCGTGGCCGCCGAGCAGTCGCTGGGCCGGCTGTTCCTCGCGGGCATCGGGCCGGGCGTGCTGCTGGTGCTGCTGTTCGCGCTGTGGGCCGCGTTCCAGTACCAGCGCGAGTACCGGGCGGCGAAGCAGGCCTTCGACGCCGGCGGCACGCCGTCGCCGCTGCTGGTGGACGAGCAATTCACGATGAGCCAGCGCTTCGCGATGCTGCCGCGCGTGCTGCCGTTCCTGATCCTGCTGACCGGCGTGATGGTGGCGCTGTACGGCGGCTACGCCACGCCGTCGGAGACGGCCGGGCTGGGCAGCATCCTGGCGCTGGCGCTGATCGCGGTGATCTACGGCGTCTGGCGCGTGCGCGACGTCGCGCCCATCCTGTCGGCGACGCTCAAGGAGTCGACGATGCTGATGTTCATCATCGGCATGTCGCTGCTGTTCTCGTACGTGATGAGCTACCTGCACATCAGCCAGTCGATGGCGCAGTGGATCGTGGGGCTGGCGCTCTCGAAGTGGGTGCTGCTGGCGGCGATCCTGCTCATGGTGATCGTGATGGGCTTCTTCCTGCCGCCGGTCTCCATCATCCTGATGACCGCGCCGATCTTCCTGCCGCCGCTCAAGGCCGCCGGCTTCGACCTGGTGTGGTTCGGCGTGGTGATGACCATCGTGATGGAGGCCGGGCTGATCCATCCGCCGGTGGGCCTGAACATCTTCGTCATCAAGAACATCGCCCCCGACATCGCGCTGGGCGACATCATCCGCGGCGTGATCCCCTTCGTCGCGCTGATGCTGGTGACGGTGGTCGTGATCTCGGCGTTCCCGTCCATCGCCACCGCGCTGCCCGACCTGGTCATGGGGCCGCTGCAGCGACCGGGAGGCTGACGTGAGCATCGTCGCCGAATCGCCCTGGACACGCCAGCGCGACGACCGCGCGGCCCGCCTCGCGCGCGCGGGCTCGCTCGCGGGCGTGCGAGGCAAGGTGGTCGACGCGGACGCCGCGATCCCGCTGCTCGAGGCGCTGATCGAGCCGGGCGATCGCGTCTGCCTCGAGGGCGACAACCAGAAGCAGGCCGACTTCCTCGCGCGCGCGCTCGCGGGCGTCGCGCCCGGGCGCGTGCACGACCTGCACATGGTGCAGTCCGTGCTGTCGCTGCCCGAGCACCTGGACATCTTCGAGTCCGGCATCGCGAGCAAGCTCGACTTCTCGTTCTCCGGTCCGCAGTCGCTGCGGCTCGCGCAACTGCTGGGCCAGGGCAAGCTGAAGATCGGCGCGATCCACACCTACCTCGAGCTGTTCGGCCGCTACTTCGTCGACCTGACGCCCAAGGTGGCGCTCGTCGCCGCGCAGATGGCCGACCGCCACGGCAACCTCTACACGGGGCCCAACACCGAGGACACGCCGGCCATCGTCGAGGCCACCGCGTTCAAGAGCGGCATCGTCGTCGCGCAGGTCGACCGCATCGTCGACGCGCTGCCGCGGGTGGACATCCCGGGCGACTGGGTCGACTTCGTCGTCGAGGCGCCCGAGCCCGCGTTCATCGAGCCGCTGTTCACGCGCGACCCGGCGCAGATCTCCGAGATCCAGGTGCTGATGGCGATGATGGCCATCAAGGGCATCTACGCGGAATACGGCGTGCAGTCGCTCAACCACGGCATCGGCTTCGACACCGCGGCCATCGAGCTGCTGCTGCCCACGTACGGCGAGCGGCTGGGGTTGAAGGGCCGGATCTGCCGCCACTGGGCGCTCAATCCGCACCCCGCGCTGATCCCCGCGATCGAGGCCGGCTGGGTCGAGTCGGTGCATTCGTTCGGCTCCGAGCTGGGCATGGAGGAGTACGTCCGTGCGCGGCCCGACGTGTTCTTCACCGGCCCCGACGGCAGCCTGCGCAGCAACCGCGCGTTCTGCCAGGCCGCGGGCCACTACGCGTGCGACCTGTTCATCGGCTCCACCCTGCAGATGGACATG
>JAEKKH010000103.1 GCA_019510465.1 Burkholderiales bacterium | reverse complement strand
CGTGGAGAACATGCCGAACAGCAGGTAGTACGCGCACATGAACACCAGGATCGCCACGAAGCCCCAGGCCACGCTGTGCAGGCCCTTGGCGATGTTGTCGGCGCCCAGGCTGGGGCCGATGGCGGTCTGCTCGATGATCTCCATCGGCGCGGCCAGCGCGCCCGAGCGCAGCAGCAGGGCCAGGTCGTTGGCCTGCTCGGCCGTCGGCATGCCGGTGATGTTGAAGCGGTCGCCCAGCTCGCTCTGGATGGTGGCCACGCTGATCGCCTGGCCCTTGCCCTTCTCGAACAGCACGATGGCCAGCAGCTTGCCGACGTTCTGGCCGGAGACCTCGCGCATGTTCAGCGCGCCCTTGGCGTTCAGGTTCAGGATGACGACCGAGCCCTGGTTCTGCTGGTCGAAGTTCGCCTGCGCATCCGTCAGGTCGTCGCCGCTGGCGATGACGTCCTTCTTGACGACGGTGTAGCCGCCGTGGCGGCGGCCGACATCCGGCGAGTTCTCGTAGCGGTCGTCGCCGAACGGCACCGGGCCCGAGCCGTCGGCCGCGGCGTTGCCCTGGGCCGTCTCGTCGACGAGGTGGAATTCCAGCGTGGCGGTGCGACCGAGCAGCTCCTGGGCCTTGGCGGTGTCCTGGATGCCGGGCAGCTCGACGACGATGCGGTCGGGGCCCTGCTGCTGGATGACGGGCTCGGAGGTGCCGAGGCCGGCGACGCGGTTGGCCAGCGTCGTCATGTTCTGCTTGATGGCCGCTTCCTGCGCCTTGACCAGCGCGGCGGGCTTGAGCGCGCCGGAGATCTTGACGTCCGCGCCCTCGGCGAGCTGGTTCCACTGCACGTCCGGGAAGGCGTCGGTGAGCACGTTGAACGCCTGGGTGGCGATCGCCGCGTCATGGAAGGTCATGGTGACGGCATTGCCGTCGCGCGCGACCACCGTGCGCAGCTGCTTCTGGCGCAGCAGGGTGCGGGTGTCGGTGACCAGGCCCTCGGTCTTCTTGTCGAGCGCGGCCTTCAGGTCGACCTGCAGCAGGAAGTGCACGCCGCCGCGCAGGTCCAGGCCGAGGTACATCGGCTTGGCGTGCAGCCACCTGCCCATCCAGACCGGCGCGCGCGGAACCAGCGCCAGCGAGACCGAGTAGGGCGGCGAATCCTTGTCGGCACCGGCGTTCAGGCCGGCGTTGATCACGTCGCGGGCGTGGATCTGGACGTCGGGGTTGGCGAAGCGCGCGTGCACCGACGTGCCTTCGAAGGTGACGTAGTCCGCGCTGATGGATGCCGCAGCGAGCAGCTGCTGCACCTGCGTGGCCGTGTCGGCGCCGACCTTGGTGGTCAGCTTGGCCGCCGAGACCTGCACGGCCGGCGCGTTGCCGTACAGATTGGGCACGGTGTAGAGCGCGCCGATCAGCACGGCGAGCACCATCAGCACGAATTTCCAGACGGGGTAGCGATTCATACGTGTTTCCTCGAAGACGTCGCGGCGGCGCGCGCGCGGTCGCGCGCGGGCGACGGCACGGCCGCAGCAGGCGCAGCCGGCGGGCCCTGCTTTACTTCAACGTGCCCTTGGGCAGGACCTGGACGATGGCGCTGCGCTGGATCTGCAACTCGACGTTGCCGCCGGTCTCGATGTGGACGTACGACTCGCCCAGCTTGGAGATGCGGCCGATGACGCCGCCGGTGGTGACGATCTCGTCGCCCTTGGCCAGGCCGGCGATCAGTTCCTTCTGCTCCTTCGCGCGCTTCTGCTGCGGGCGGATCACGAGGAAATACATGATCGCGAACATCGGGATCAGCATGAACAGGAAGCTGTTGTCCGACGCCGAGGCGGCTGCGGGCGCCGCGGTCTGGGCGTAGGCGGAAGAGATCAGGAACACGGCGAAATCCTCAGGGATGGCTTGGGAAGCGGGCGGGCCGTCGCGGCAGGGGGCCGCGGCCCCGCTCTCGAAACGTGCGGTCGAGGTGGAGCCGCCACGAGGCGATTCAACCCCGGGATAGCCCGACCAACCCACCATTTTAGCGGGCCCGGGGAGACCGCCGGCCCGTCGCGGGCGCAGGCTTACCCGCAGGCCCCCCGCGCGGCGGTCAGGCGCGCGAGCGCACCTGGTTGCGGCCGCGGCGCTTGCACTCCTGCAGCGCGGTGCCGGAGCGCGCCAGGACGTCGTCCAGGGGCTCGCCCGGCGCCCGCGCCGCGACGCCCAGGCTGGCCGTCACGCGCAGGCCGTCGCCGATAGCGGCCCAGGCATGGGCCTCGATGGCGGCGCGCAGGCGTTCGGCCACCAGCAGGGCGCGGGTGGTCGACACCGGCCCGCCCAGCACGACGACGAACCGGCCGCCGTCGGCGCGCGCAAGCACGTCCTGCGGCCGCGACTGCGCCCGCAGCACCTCGGCGACGGCGCGCAGGACGGCGTCGCCGGTGGCGCGCGAGCGATGGTCGTTGACGTGGCGCAGGTGGTCGACGTCGACGGCCACGAGGGTCAGCGGCGCTTCGGGGAACTGCAGCGCCAGGCCCGCGCAGGCGGCCTCCAGCTGGGCGCGGTCGGCCAGCCCGGTGAGCGCGTCGCCGCGGGTGTCGTGCGTGACGGCGTCGTCCGCGCTGGCCGCCAGCCGGGCCAGCGCGGCGCTGGCTGCCTGCAGCGTGGCCGGCAATTGCAGCAGGGCCTGGCGCTGCGCGGCCGGATCGCCCAGCGACTGCATGGCCGCCAGCCGCGGCAGCAGGTCCGCGCAGGCCGCCAGCGCCGCGGCCAGCGGGTCGGCGGGCGCAACGCCCGCGGCCCGCCGCTCGGCACCCGGCGCAGCCGGGCGTTCGGGCGAAGGAAGCGCGTGGGGGTCCAACATTTGCATTCCGTTGCGATGTCGACGCTGATCGTAAGTCCGGACCACGACTTGAAACCGAAGGGCCGATGGCCATATGCTGGGCATCGCGCCGCGGCGCCCATCGAGCAACGCCATGTCCCTCGTCATCCTGCTGGCCGCCGCCGCGTTGCTCGTCGGCGCCATCGCCGGCCTGCCGCGCTGGCGCGCCTGGCGCCGCCGGCAGTGGGCCGGCCGGCCGTTCCCGGCGGCGTGGCGCAACGTCCTGCGTCGCCGCGTCCCCTTGTATCGGCAATTGCCGGCCGACCTGCAGCTGCAACTGCGCCGCCGCATCCTCGAGTTCCTGGCCGAGAAGCCCTTCCTCGGCTGCGCGGGCCTGGTCCTCACCGACGAGATGCGTGTCACGATCGCCGCGCAGGCCTGCCTGCTGCGCCTGAACCGACCGGGGCCGCTGTTTCCTGAACTGCGCCAGGTGCTCGTCTATCCGGGCGCCTTCCTCGTCGACCGCGTCCATGCCGCGCCCGGCGGCGTGCTGCGCGAGGAACGGCGCGCACTGGCGGGCGAGTCGTGGCAGCAGGGACAGGTGATCCTGTCGTGGCAGGACGTGCTGGACGGCGCCCGCATTGCCGACGACGGCCACAACGTGGTGCTGCACGAGTTCGCCCACCAACTCGACCAGGAGACCGGCGCGGCCAACGGCGCGCCGCTGCTGGGCTCGCGCGCCGCGCACGCGCGCTGGGCCAGCGTGATGAGCCGCGAGTTCGCCGGCCTGCAGGCGCGCATCCGCGCGCGTGACGCGGCGCGCGCGCGGGAACAGGCCGGGTGGTCGTGGCTCGAGTCGTCGCCAGGGCCCACGCCCGCGCCGCCACCCGACGACCTGATCAGCGACTACGGCGCCACCAACGAGGCCGAGTTCTTCGCCGTCGTGACCGAGGTGTTCTACGAGCAGCCCCACGCGCTCGCCGCCCGCCATCCCGAGCTGTTCGCGCTGCTGCGCGACTACTATGCGATCGACCCGCGCGAGTGGCACGCGGCGCTGCACTGAACCGCATCGCCAGCGCGCGCATCCGCGCCATCCACTCCCGCTGGCCGCGGCGCCTCGGCATGCGAGGATCCTGCGACCGCGCGCAGCATGACGCGCAGCGCAACGCTGCGTTCGAATCGTTTGGATCATCGCGGGCGCCGCGCGGCCCAGACTTCTCCTCACGCCATCAGCGGCATCGCTGAGACAAAACCGGAGAAACGATTCATGCTCACGCTTCGCAAGGCCCAGGATCGCGGCCATGCCGACCACGGCTGGCTCAACAGCTTCCACAGCTTCTCGTTCGCCGACTACCACGACCCGGCGCACATGGGCTTCGGCAACCTGCGCGTGGTCAACGACGACACCATCGCCCCCGGCACCGGCTTCGGCACGCACGGCCATCGCGACATGGAGATCATCAGCTACGTGCTGGACGGCGCGCTGGCGCACCAGGATTCCATGGGCAACGGCAGCGCCGGCGGCGCCAACGCCGGCGTGATCAGGCCGGGCGACGTGCAGCGCATGACCGCCGGCACGGGCGTTCGCCACAGCGAGTTCAACCACTCCAAGGACACGCCCACGCATTTCCTGCAGATCTGGATCCTGCCGGAACGCGGCGGCCTGGCGCCCGGCTACGAGCAGGTCGACGTGCCCGAGGCGAGCAAGCGCGGCCGCCTGGCGCTGGTCGGTGCGCCCGACAAGACGCCCGGCGCGGTGACGCTCAACGCCGACGCGCGGATCTTCGCCGGCCTGTTCGACGGCGCCGAGCGCCAGGAGCTGCCGCTGCCCGCCGGCAGGCTGACCTACGTGCACGTCGCGCGCGGCAGCCTGCGCGTCAACGGCCAGCCGCTGGACGCCGGCGACGCGCTGAAGATCCGCGACGAGGCCGCGCTGGTGCTGGAGGACGGCCACCAGGCGGAGGTTCTCGTCTTCGACCTGAAGCCTTGATCGGGAAAGAAGGCGCGATCGGGCCCGCTGCATGAGAATGGGACTCGAACCAACGAGTCCCCGAGCATGACCACGCCTCCCAAGCGCGCCTATGGCGCCAACACCCGCCTGCTCCACGCCGACCGCCTCGGTGGCGTCGAGCACGGCGCGATCCACAAGCCGCTGCACCTGTCGGCGGCCTTCAACTATCCGACGGCGCGCGATCTCGTCGAGGTCTTCCAGGGCAATCAGGCCGGCCACGTCTACGCGCGCCAGGGCAACCCGACCGTCAACGCGCTCGAGGCCAAGGTGACGCTGCTGGAGGACGCCAAGGGCGCGGCGACGTTCGCCACCGGCATGGCCGCCATCTCCGCGGTGTTCCTGGCCCTGCTGCGCGCCGGCGACCACCTGGTCTGCACGCGGTTCCTGTTCGGCAACACCAACAGCCTCGCGCAGACGCTGCAGGGCCTCGGCGTGGAGGTCACGTTCGTCGACGCGACGGCCGCCGGGAACGTGCGCGCCGCGATCACGCCGGCCACGCGCATGGTGTTCGTCGAGACCATCGCGAACCCGGTGACGCAGGTGGCCGACCTCGACGGCATCGGCCAGGTCTGCAAGGATGCCGGCCTGCTCTATGTCGTCGACGGCACGCTCACCACGCCGCTGCTGCTGCGCGGGCGCGAGGTCGGCGCCGGCCTCGTCGTGCACTCGCTGAGCAAGAGCATCGGCGGCCATGGCAACGCCCTCGGCGGCGCGGTCGTCGACACCGGCCTGTTCGACTGGTCGGCCTTCGTCAACATCCTGCCGCCGTACAAGAAGGGCACGCCCGACAAGTGGGGCCTGCTGCAGATCAGGAAGAAGGGCCTGCGCGACATGGGCGGCACGCTGCGCGCCGAGGACGCGCACCGCATCGCCGTCGGCGCCGAGACGCTGCAGCTGCGCCTGCGCCGCGTCTGCGACAACGCGCTGGCGCTGGCGCGCTGGCTGGAGGCGCAGCCCGCCATCGCCCGCGTGTACTACCCCGGCCTCGCGAGCCACGCGCAGCACGAGCGCGCGGCGCGCCTGTTCAAGGGCGACTTCGGCCTGCTCCTGGGTTTCGAGCTGCGCGAGGGCATCGACACCCTCGCCTTCCTCGACGCCCTGCAGCTGGTCATCGTCTCCAGCCACCTGGCCGACAACCGCACCCTGGCGATCCCGGTCGCGCAGACGATCTACCACGAGATGGGCCCGCAGCGCCGTGCGGAGATGGGCATCGCCGACGGCTTGATCCGGCTGTCGGTGGGCATCGAGGACGTCGCCGACCTGATCGACGACTTCTCGCGGGCCCTCGAGACGGTCGAGCGCTAAAACAGAAATCGCCGCCAGGCCTTACATTTCGTGACAAAGTGGGCGCAAGCGCGTCCTGCGTGCTCGCCGCCCCTTTATCGCCCGGTGGAGCGGCCGTTACGATGCCCCTGCCGGTACCTGTGGCGTCCGAACGCCTCAGAGATCCGATCCGTCCGGCCCGCCGCTTCTCGAAGGCGGCTGGCCACGCCAACCCGGGCCGTCGCACAGCGTCGGCCCCCCGTGGAAGCACCATGCGCCTGTCGCACCTGTTCATCATCGCCACCGCCAGCGCCCTGATCGCGACGACCGCGTCCGCCGGGAGCTCCGCCATCAACGTGCAGTTCTCGCGCGACCAGGGCGCCCAGCAGACCGGCGGCGCCGTCATCGGCGGCCCCGGCGACGCCTGGAACGACATGTTCGGCAACGCCGGCAGCGGCGCGCTGGTCGACGCCAGCGGCACCGCCACCGGCGTCAACCTGAGCTTCTCGGCCGCGCTGGTCTACGAGTCGCAGCTCAGCTTCACGCGGTTCACCGGTACGCCCGTCGCGAACCTGATGCAGGGCTACCTGGTCGACTTCATGGATTCGCCCGGGATCGACCTGCGCTTCAGCGGCCTGGCGGCGAACCAGATCTACGGCTTCTGGATCTACACGCAAGGCGACGACAACAGCGCCGGCCGCCAGATCAGCCTCGCCGCGAACGGCGCGGATCCGGTGTTCGCCACCCAGACCAACGCCGGTTCCCTGACCCTGGGTGACAACTACGTCTACATCGTCTCGCGGGCGGACGCCCAAGGCGTGGTCGACATCGTCGGCCATGACCTGAACGGCGAGGCCGACATCAACGGCGTGCAACTGATCGCCGTGCCCGAACCGGCCACGGCGCCGCTGCTGGCCGCCGGCCTGCTGGTCGTCGCCGGCGCAGCCGTGCGCCGCCGCCGCAGCCGCTGAGGCCTGCACGCCCGCCATCGACAGGCCGCCTCCGGGCGGCCTGCGTCGTTTCAGGCCGCGCTGCGCTCCAGCGGCGCCACCAGCCGCAGGCGCGCCACGTCGCGGCCCGGCGGCGCGCCGAACATGCGGCTGTACTCGCGGCTGAACTGCGACGCGCTGTCGTAGCCCACCGCGTAGCCGACGGCGGCCACGTCGCCCGCATCGGCCATCAGCCGGGCGCGCGCCTCCTGCAGCCGGATCTGTTTCTGGTACTGGATGGGCGTCATCGCGGTCACCGCGCGGAAGTGGCGGTGCAAGGACGACTCGCTCATCGTCGCGACCTGCGCCAGCTGCTCGATGCTCAGCGGCTGGGCGTAGTTCTGGCGGATATGGCGGATGGCATGGCTCACCTGGGCGAGGCGGCTGTCCGCCAGGCCGATCTGGCGCACGCGGCCGCCCTGCGGGCCCCGCAGCAGCCGCCACAGGATCTCGCGCTCGATCAGCGGCCGCAGCACGGGGGCGTCGCGCGGCGTGTCGAGCAGCCGCAGCAGCCGCACCATCGCCTCGACCAGTTCGACGGGCGCCGCATGCACGCCCATGCCGCACGGCGTGGCGACGAGCTCGTCGGCGCCGGGCGTCTCCAGCAGCAGCGACGCGATCGTGGCCGCGTTCAGCGACAGGCCGCAGGCGAGGTAGGGCTCGTCCGACGACGCGCGCACGATGCGGCTGGCCATCGGCAGCTCGACCGACGTGACGACGAAGTCGCCCGCGCCGTACTCGAAGACGCGGTCGCCGACGATGGTGCGCTTGGCGCCCTGCACGACCAGGCCGAGGCTCGGCTCGGTCACGCAGTGGATCGCCTGCGTCGGCATGGCGGAGATCGTCGCGCGCACGCCCGCGAGCGTGGTGGCGGGGGCGCCCGGGCGCGCGTGACGCGCGACCAGGGCGTTGAGTTCGGACAGCGGTTCGGCCATGCGTGCATTGGAACGCGGCGGCAAAGCCATCGCAAGCGGCGGGTGCATGGAACCCGCGCGATTGGCAGGATCGTGCAATCAATTGCGAGCCCGCTGCTACCGCCGCGACAAGGGCCGGGCGCAGCATGGAGGCCTTCGCAATCGAAAGGATCTCCCATGAGCAAGACCTGGTTCATCACCGGTGCCACCCGCGGCCTGGGCGCCGACATCGCCGCCGCCGCGCTGAGGGCGGGCGACCGCGTCGTCGCCACGGGCCGCCAGCGCGCGGCCGTCAGTGACCGCCTGGGGCCGGATTCCGACCGCCTCCTGTCGCTGTCGCTCGAGGTCGGCGACCTCGAGCAGGCCCAGGCCGCCGTCGCGGCCGCCGTCGAACGCTTCGGCGCCATCGACGTGCTGGTCAACAACGCCGGCTACGGGCACATCGGCTTCTTCGAGGAATCGTCGCCGGCCGACATCGAGGCCCAGTTCGCCACCAACGTGTTCGGCCTGTTCAACGTGACGCGCGCGGCATTGCCGGCGATGCGTGCGGCGCGCCGCGGCCATGTGTTCAACCTCTCGTCGACCGCCGGCATCCGCGGCATCGCGGCCGGCTCGTTGTACTGCGCGACCAAGTTCGCGGTCGAGGGCTTCTCGGAGTCGCTCGCCCAGGAGCTGGCGCCGTTCGGCATCCACGTGACCCTCATCGAGCCGGGTCCGTTCCGCACCGACTTCCTGACTCCCGAGTCGCTGAGGTTCGCCGCCGCCGAGCTGACCGACTACGACGTCCGCCGCGCCGAGATGCGTGCCAGCTTCGAGCAACGCAACGGCAAGCAGGCCGGCGACCCGGTGCGCCTGGCCGAGGCCCTCGTGACGCTGTCCAGGGAGGCCGCCCCGCCGATGCGCTTCGCCGCCGGCGCGATGGCGGTCAGCGCGATGGACGCCAAGGTCGCGTCGCTGAAGACAGAGCTCGATCGCTGGCGCGAACTGGGCATCGGCACCGACTTCCCGGCCGGCGCCTGACCAGGGAGCCGGCGCGTCGACGTGCCGGCGAACGACGGGTTTCGCCTCCGGCGAACCCGCCCGACCAACGAAGCCAGGGCCGCAGCCCCTGCCCGGCGCCGCCGCTCCAACGCCCCAAGAGAAGTTCGAGGGAGCGGTCGATCCGGCTCTGCCGGTCGACTCGCGGCCGACCCCCTCGGGGGGCAGCGAGCACTCGCGAGCGTGGGGGTCGTCAGTCCGCCAGCAGCTGCCGCAGCACGTACGGCAGGATGCCGCCGTGCGCGTAGTAGTCCACCTCGATGGGCGTATCGATGCGCAGCACGAGCGGCAGCTTCTGGCTCTTGCCGTCGGCGCGGTGGATCGTCAGCGTCGCCTCGGACTGCGGCGTGATCGGGGCGGGCAGGTCGATGTCGATCGTCTCGTTGCCGGTGATGTCCAGGCTGGACCACGTGACGCCCGCCTTGAACTGCAGCGGCAGCACGCCCATGCCCACCAGGTTGTTGCGGTGGATGCGCTCGAAGCTGCGCGCGACGACCGCCTTGATGCCCAGCAGCTGCGTGCCCTTGGCCGCCCAGTCGCGGCTGGAGCCGGTGCCGTATTCCTCGCCCGCGAAGACCACGGTCGGAATGCCGTGCGCCTGGTAGGCCATCGCGGCGTCGTAGATGGCCACGGGCTTCGAGCTGTCGGCCGGCAGGTCGGCCGTGGCCGGGCCCTGGTAGATCGTGTAGCCGCCCTCGACGCGGCCGCCGTCCGCGCGCGCCGGCAGCATCAGGTTCTTGATGCGCACGTTGGCGAAGGTGCCGCGCATCATCACCTCGTGGTTGCCGCGCCGTGAGCCGTACGAGTTGAAGTCGGCCGGCAGCACGCCGTTGGCCTGCAGGTAGCGGCCCGCCGGCGAGTCCGACTTGATCGAGCCGGCCGGCGAGATGTGGTCGGTGGTGATCGAGTCGCCGAACAGCGCCATGATGCGCGCGCCCTTGACCGACGTCGGCGCCGCCTGCGGCACCTGCGTGAAGCCGTCGAAGAACGGCGGGCGGGCGATGTAGGTGCTCTTCGGCCAGTCGTAGACCTGCCCGGTGACGCCCGTGATGTCGTTCCAGAGCGCGCCAGGGTTGCTCTTGACCTGGCCATAGTTGGCGCGGAACGAGTCGGCGTCCATCGCGAATTTCATCAGCGCGTGCACTTCGTCGCTGGTGGGCCAGATGTCGCCCAGCCAGACGTCCTTGCCCTGCGCGTTGCGGCCCACCGGCTGCGTCATCAGGTCGACCTTGACGTTGCCGGCGATCGCGTAGGCCAGCACCAGCGGCGGGCTGGCGAGGAAATTGGCCTTCAGGTTCGGGTGGATGCGCGCCTCGAAGTTGCGGTTGCCCGACAGCACGGCGGCCGCCACCAGGTCGTTCTCGACGATGGCCTGGTTGATCTCGGGCGTCAAGTCGCCGGCGTTGCCGATGCAGGTGGTGCAGCCGTAGGCGGCCACGTTGAAGCCCAGTTGCTCCAGCGCCGGCAGCAGGCCGGCCTTCTGGAGGTACTCGGTGACGATGCGCGAGCCCGGCGCCAGCGAGGTCTTGATGTGCGGCTTGACGCGCAGCCCTGCCGCGACGGCCTTCTTTGCGAGCAGGCCGGCGGCCAGCATCACGCTCGGGTTGCTGGTGTTGGTGCAGCTGGTGATGGCCGCGATCAGCACGTCGCCGTGGCCGATCTCCAGGCCGCTCGTCGTGACCGCGCGCCGCGTGACCGCCTCGGGCGGCAGGTTGTAGCCGTTGCTGGCGGCGGGCGTGGTGAGCAGCTCGTCGAACTTCCGGGACAGGTCGCCGATCTCGATGCGGTCCTGCGGCCGCTTCGGGCCGGCCAGGCTGGGCGCGACGGTCGACAGATCGAGGGTCAGCGTCTCGCTGTAGTCGATCGAGCCGCTGGCCGGCGTGCCGAACAGGCCCTGGGCGCGGAAGTAGGCCTCGAAGGCCTCGATCTCGTCGGACGTGCGTCCGGTGCCGCGCAGGTAGTCGACCGTCTTCTCGTCGACCGCGAAGAAGCCCATCGTGGCGCCGTACTCGGGTGCCATGTTGGCCAGCGTCGCGCGGTCGGGCACCGACAGCGAGGCCACGCCCGCGCCGTGGAACTCGACGAACTTGCCCACCACCTTGGCCTTGCGCAGTTGCTCGGTGACGGTCAGCACCAGGTCGGTGGCGGTGACGCCCTCGCGCAGCTGGCCGGTGAACTCGAAGCCCACCACGTCCGGGGTGAGGAAGTAGACGGGCTGGCCCAGCATCGCGGCCTCGGCCTCGATGCCGCCCACGCCCCAGCCGACCACGCCCAGGCCGTTGATCATCGTGGTGTGGCTGTCGGTGCCCACCAGCGTGTCGGGGTAGTAGACCGGCGGCTTGCCGTCGTCGGTGACGTGCCTGTGGACGCCGCGCGCCAAGTACTCGAGGTTGACCTGGTGGACGATGCCGAAGCCCGGGGGCACGACGCCGAAGGTGTCGAACGCCTGCATGCCCCACTTCATGAACTTGTAGCGCTCGTTGTTGCGCTGGAACTCGATCTTCATGTTGATGTCGAGCGAGTTCCTGTGCGCGTAGTCGTCGATCATCACGCTGTGGTCGACGACGAGGTCCACCGGCACCAGCGGCTCGATGGTCTTCGGGTTCTTCTTCTGGTTGGCCGCCTCGGTGCGCATGGCGGCCAGGTCGCACAGCAGCGGCACCCCGGTGAAGTCCTGCAGCACGACGCGGGCCACCACGAACGGGATCTCGTCGCTGCGCTCGCCCGTGGGTGCCCAGTTGGCGAGCTGGCGCACGTGCTCGGGCGTGATGCGGCGGCCATCGCAATGGCGCAGCACCGCCTCCAGCACGATGCGGATCGACACCGGCAGCCGCGAGACCCGCGGCAGCTCGGCCGCCAACGCGGGCAGCGAGTGGAAGCGGAAGGCGGCGCCCGAGGGCATCTTGAACGTCTGCAGGGTATGCGCGAACGGCGCGGTGGCGGCCAGGGGCATGTGTTCTCCTCGCGGTCGGTCGACCGGTGAAATGGCGACGGGGATCCTGAACCGGACATGTTGCCCCAACCGGCTTGACCGCTCCATGACCCCGGTCGAGTGTCAGGCGTTTTTAGTCGGATTCGCCGCGCGCTGCCAACACGGCCGCGGCGGCCGCCTCAGGCATCGACCTTGCCCCGCCCGGCCTTGACCGCCGAGCGCACGCTCTTGGCCTCGAGCCGGCGGCGCTTCGAACCCAGCGTCGGGCGGGTCGGACGGCGCTTGACGGGCGGCTTCTCGACCGAGGCGACGAGCTCGGCCAGCCGCTGCAGCGCCTCGGCGCGGTTCATGTCCTGGCTGCGGTGGCTCTGCGCCTTGATGACGACCACGCCCTCGTCGGTGATCCGGTGGTCGCGCAGCGCCAGCAGCCGGGCCTTGACGCCCGCGGGCAGCGAGGATGCGTGGACGTCGAAGCGCAGGTGCACGGCCGAGGACACCTTGTTGACGTTCTGACCGCCGGCGCCCTGCGCGCGGATCGCCGTGATCTCGACCTCGTCGGGGGCAATGGCGATGGGCATGGCGGCATTGTGCCCGGCGCGATCCGGCGCTCGTGGCAAAGTACGGCGCCCGCCATTGGAACCCGTTGCCGACCATGACCTCGACTCCGACGCCCGACGACAAGGATGCCCGCCTCGCCGCCCTGCGCCTGCTGCTGCGCGAGCGCCCCGGCGCCGACAAGGCCGAGGAGTCGCTGGCGCGGGTCGAGCCGTTCACCACGGCCATCCCGGGCGGCGGCTCGGTGACGCTGGCGCCGGCCTGGTACGACCTGATCGGCGACCTCCAGGTGCGGCTGGTGCGCGAGACGCCCGACGCGCTGCTGACGCTCGAGGTGGACGAGCTGGACGCCCTGGGCCTGGCCGCCGACGCCGCCATCGGGCTGGCGCTGTCCAACCTGCGGCGCCAGGCCGGCGCCCCCACCGTCCAGCCATGGCACAACCTGCAGCGCGTCGCCAGCGCCGAGGAGGCGTTCGACAGCAACTGGTTCGTCGACCGCGCGTTCTGGCGCGCCCGGCTGGCGGAGCACCCGCAAGGCCTCGTGGTCGCCGTGCCGCGCGTCGACGCGCTGCTGTTCGCGCCGGCCGGCGACGACGCCGCCGTCGCCAGCATGCGCCGCGGCATCCCGCAGCTGCACCAGGAAGCCGGCGACTGGCGCCTGTCGTCGGCGCTGTACCTGTTCCAGGACGACCGCTGGACGGTGCTGCAGCCGGCCACGCCGGCGCCGGCCGAGGCCGGCTGACTCAGCGCCCCGCCGGCACGCCGGCGCGCTCGCCGCGCCGGGGCAGGCGCACCGCCACCGCGCCGCCATCGAGCGCGCGCGCCCGCAGCTGGCCGCAGCCACCCTCGACGTCCTGCCCCGCCGACTGGCGCAGCTTGGTCAGCACGCCACGCGAGTGAAGCGTGCGCGCGATGGCGGCGGCCTTCGCGGGCGCGGGCCGCGCGAAGGCCAGGCCCTCGTTGGTGTTGTACGGGATCATGTTCATCAGCGCGTACTTGCCCTTGAGCAGGCGCACGATGCCGTCGATCTCGTCGTCGCCGTCGTTGATGCCGTCCAGCAAGGTCCACTGGTACTGGATGGGGTATCCGGTGGCGCGCGCGTAGCGCTCGCCCAGCTCGACCAGTTCGTCGGGGGAGATGCGCGGCGCGCGCGGCAACAGCTCGCGCCGCAACGCGTCCTTGGTCGAGTGCAGCGACAGCGCCAGCGCCGGCTTGACCGGCCCTTGCGGCAGGCGCTCGAACACGCGCGGGTCGCCGACGGTGGAGAAGACGAGATTCTTGTGGCCGATGCCGCCGGCGGTGCCCAGCAGCTCGATGGCTTCCATCACGTTGTCGAGGTTGTGCGCGGGCTCGCCCATGCCCATGAACACGACCTTCTTGACGAAGCGCTTCGAGCGCGCAAGTGCCACCTGCGCGACGATCTCGGCGCTGCCAACCTGGCGCAGCAGGCCGTCGCGGCCGGTCATGCAGAACAGGCAGCCGACCGCGCAGCCCACCTGCGTCGAGACGCACAAGCCGTCGCGCGGCAGCAACACGCTCTCGACGGTCTGGCCATCGTTCAGCGCCACCAGCAGGCGCGCCGAGCCGTCCTCGCCCGGATGTTCGGACTGGAGCGTGGCCAGGCCCGCAAGATCGGCGGTGATGGCGGGCAGCGCCTGGCGCAGTGCGAGCGGCAGGAAATCCTCGATGCGGCGCTTGCCCGCGTCCTGCGGCTGCGCATTGACCCACTGGCGCAGCACGCGCGCCTGGTGGTCGGGCGAGGCGCCGAGCGCCTGCAGGCGGCGGCGGAGATCTTCGATGCGCATGAAACAGGCGGAAAGGACGGAAGGATCGATTTTCCGTCATTGGCCGCCAGGGCCCGCAAAAGCCGGTATTACCGCGGGGAGGAAGCAGAAGTCGCCGCCGGCCCGCACTGGCGGCGGCAACTGAAACGCTGGTCGCTGCAACGCTGCGAA
>JAEKKH010000269.1 GCA_019510465.1 Burkholderiales bacterium | reverse complement strand
TCTCGGGCGTCGAATGCGCC
Organism: Burkholderiales bacterium; assembly: GCA_019510465.1. Taxonomy (GTDB): domain Bacteria; phylum Pseudomonadota; class Gammaproteobacteria; order Burkholderiales; family Burkholderiaceae_C; genus Scleromatobacter. Next base: position 4,153 of record JAEKKH010000269.1, on the reverse strand, counting down.
ACTTCCTCGATGTCCATGCCGCCTTCGCTGGAGGCGATGAACGCGATCTTCTGCGTGGCGCGGTCGGTGACCAGCGAGACGTAGTATTCCTTCTTGATGTCCGCGCCTTCCTCGATGTAGAGGCGACGGACCTTCTGGCCTTCGGGGCCGGTCTGGTGCGTCTTGAGCTGCATGCCCAGGATCTCGCCGGCCAGCCTCTTCAGGTCGTCCATCGAGCGCGCGAGCTTGACGCCACCGCCCTTGCCGCGGCCGCCCGCGTGGATCTGCGCCTTGACGACCCAGACGCCGCCGCCGAGTTTCTGAGCGGCTTCCACCGCCTCCTGCACCGTGAAGGCGGGATAGCCGCGCGGAACGGGCACGCCGAACTGGCGCAGGAGTTCCTTGCCTTGGTATTCGTGGATCTTCATGGAAGCGTCTTCTCGAAGTGATCGACTGATGGGAATGTCCGGGAGTTGCGCGTCGCGTCGGGCACGCGCGAGGCGCGGGCGAGGCGAGGGAGAGGCAGCGGACGGGATTAACGCAAGCGGGAGATTTTGCGATGGATTGCCACATCCGGGCGAGCCTCCGCAGGGCGCGGAGGCCGGGAAACCCGATGTAACCACGAACTTTATCATGGTGCACCGCACCAAGTCGCACCCGTAGGTGGTCACCCGTACGGCGCCGGGGTGTCGCGCCAGCATACCGGCGTGGAGGCGGTCTCAGTCCTCGTCGAGCCCGCCGACGACGCGACGCACGACGTCGGCCGCGAAGCCGCGCGCGGCCAGGAAGCGCGCCTGCTTCGCGCGCTGCTTCGGATCCGCCGCGACCTCACCGAACTTGCGTTGCCACAGGTCGCGCGCGCGGGCGAACTCCGTCTCGCGCAGGGCGGCCGCCTGCTCCGGCTCCAGCGCCAGTCCGTGCCGCGACAGCTCCAGCCTGATGCGCAGCGTGCCCTGCTTGCGCGAACGGGCGTTGACGCGGCTCTCGACGAAGCGGGTGTCACTGAGGTACTTGTTGGCAACGAGCCAGTCCAGCAACCGGTCGACCGCGGCCTCGGGGTCGGTGCGTTCGAGGTCGGCGTCGTCCAGGGCTTCGCCCGCGGGCCCGCCCGGCGGGTCGGCGCCGTCCGGGGCTTCGTCGGGCGGGTCCGTGCCGGCCTGGGCTTCGCCGAGTGGGTCGGCGCCGTCCTCGGTGTCGCCCGGCGGGTGGGCGCCGTCCTGGGCTTCGCCGGGTGGGTGAGCCGCGGGCGCCGGGCCGGACCGCCTCGCCGACGGCACGTCGATGACCGACGGGTCGGCGACGGGCTGCAGGCGCGCGCGCAGGCGCAGCGGCAGCGCGGCGCCGGTGGCGAGCGTGAGTGTGTCCAGCGCGTCCCGCGACGAGGACGGCCGGCCTGGCGAGCGCTCGGACTGGCGTTCGTCCTCATGCGCGCGGGCGCCGGCGCGCGGCCCGGGCGCACGCCCGTCCGCCGGCGCGAGCGCCGGGGCGCGGGGCGCGAATGCGTCATCGATGCCGTTGGACGGCTGCGCCAGCGCGGCCTGCCGCAGGTCCTCGGCCGCCGCCTCCAGCGTCGCATCCTCGCGCGCCCGCTTGCGCAGCGACTCCAGCAACTTCAGGCGCAGCTCCTGGCGGCTGTGTTCACGCCGTGACAGGAAGCCGATCGCCTGCATCTTCAGGCTGATGCGCGGGCGTGCCCGGCGCGCGCTGCGCGGTGGGCGGGGCTTGTCAGGAAAGGACATGCGAGTCAGGAAAGGACGGCGCGATGCGCTTGAACCCGCCACGCCGCGTCGTTCGCAACAATCGTCCGATGCGAGCGCCGTCGCGGCCCACGCTCTCCAACGAGACAAGGCCCGCCGAGCCGCTGTCGCGCTCGTCGGGCCATGCCTGCCGCCTTGATCAGGCGCGTCAGGTCATTCGGCCGCGGCGGCCTTGCCCTTCTTGGCAGCGGGCGCCTCGACGACCGGCACCAGCGGCACGCCCAGCGACTCGCGCACCTTGTTCTCGATCTCGATGGCCAGCGCCGGGTTTTCCTTCAGGAATTCACGGCAGTTGTCCTTGCCCTGGCCGATCTTCTCGCCGTTGTAGGCGTACCAGGCGCCGGACTTCTCGACGACCTTGGCATTGACGCCCAGGTCGATGATCTCGCCTTCGCGGCTGATGCCTTCGCCGTACAGGATGTCGAACTCGGCCTCCTTGAACGGGGGCGACACCTTGTTCTTGACGACCTTGACCTTGGTCTCGTTGCCGACGACTTCCTCGCCGCGCTTGATCGAGCCGATGCGGCGGATGTCCAGGCGCACGGAGGCGTAGAACTTCAGCGCGTTGCCGCCGGTGGTGGTTTCGGGGCTGCCGAACATCACGCCGATCTTCATGCGGATCTGGTTGATGAAGATCACCATCGTGTTGCTCTTCTTGATGGTGCCGGTCAGCTTGCGCAGCGCCTGGCTCATCAGGCGGGCCTGCAGGCCGGGCAGCGAGTCGCCCATCTCGCCTTCGAGTTCGGCCTTGGGCGTCAGCGCCGCCACCGAGTCGACGACGATCAGGTCGACCGAGCCGGAGCGCACCAGCGCGTCGACGATCTCGAGCGCCTGCTCGCCGGTGTCGGGCTGCGAGATCAGCAGCTCCTGCAGGTTGACGCCCAGCTTCTGCGCGTAGTTGATGTCCAGCGCGTGTTCCGCGTCGATGAAGGCGCAGACGCCGCCGACCTTCTGCATCTCGGCCGCGACCTGCAGGGTCAGCGTGGTCTTGCCGGACGATTCCGGGCCGTAGATCTCGACCACGCGGCCGCGCGGCAAGCCGCCGACGCCGAGCGCGATGTCCAGGCCCAGCGAGCCGGTGGAGACGACCTGGATGTCCTCGACCTGCTCGCCGTCGCCCAGGCGCATGATGGAGCCCTTGCCGAACTGCTTCTCGATCTGCGCCAGCGCGGCCTGCAGGGCCTTCGCCTTCTCGGCGTTCAACGCGGTGGTCTGGACCACCGGGGCGGCGTTGACCGGCTGGTTGGCGGCGGGGTTGGCGTTCTTCGAGGCGTTCTTGGTGGGGGCGTCCATGCGGAATCTCCGTGTTCGGTTTGCGCTGCCGGAATTATGACCAGCAACTGGATATCTGTACAGCTGTTGAGGAAAGATTATTCGCGGACTGAAGCTCGCTGCGTGAGCCAGCTGCAACAGCCTGCGAAAAATCAATCCTGCGCCGCGCGGCGCGCATGACCGGCCGACTTTCGTCGCGGAAAATGGTCGCCGGCGCCAAAACAAGCGGAAATCCGCCAGAAGGACCAGGAGACAGCCGATGCGCATTCTGATCGCCGAAGACGACCAGGTCCTCGCGGACGGCCTGCTGCGCTCGCTGCGCGGCTCGGGCTACGCGGTCGACCAGGTTTCCAGCGGCACCGAGGCCGACGCCGCGCTGGCCTCGCACGAGTTCGACCTGCTGATCCTCGACCTCGGCCTGCCGCGCCTGCACGGCCTGGAGGTGCTGCGCAAGCTGCGCGCCCGCGGCTCCGCACTGCCGGTGCTGATCCTGACCGCGGCCGATTCGGTCGAACAGCGCGTCAAGGGCCTGGATCTCGGCGCCGACGACTTCATGGCCAAGCCCTTCTCGCTGCAGGAGCTCGAGGCTCGCGTGCGCGCGCTCACGCGGCGCGGCCTGGGCACGGCCTCCAGCGTGATCAAGCACGGCCCGCTCACGTTCGACGCCACCGGCCGCGTGGCCTACATCAACGACCAGATGATCGACCTGTCCGCACGCGAGATCAGCCTGCTGGAGGTGCTGCTGCAGCGCGCCGGCCGCCTCGTCAGCAAGGACCAGCTCGTCACGCGGCTGTGCGAATGGGGCGAGGAAGTGAGTAACAACGCGATCGAGGTCTACATCCACCGCCTGCGCAAGAAGATCGAGCAGGGCCCGATCCGCATCGCCACGGTGCGCGGCCTGGGCTACTGCCTGGAGAAGATCGCGGCCTGAGACGGCGGCGGTCCCCACTGGCGAGCACTGCGCCCGGGGCAAGCCATCGGTCACCGTAGACTTGGCGCCAGGAAGGACCACGCCGAGAGGCGGCCAGCCGGCCGCAGGCCCACCCAAGCACCGGGGAGCGAGGATCGCATCCGAGCCGAACCGGCTCCCCTTCGGGGGGCAGCGACCGGAGGGCGCGTGGGGGCCAACAGCTTGACCGATCGCC
>JAEKKH010000102.1 GCA_019510465.1 Burkholderiales bacterium | reverse complement strand
TGCCGCCGGCGGCGGCGATCACCGACTGCAAGGTCACGTCGACCTACCGCGCGAACTGGCGCTGGGACCTGGCGATGTACATGCACTACGCCGAATTCCGGGTGTTCGTCGATGGCAAGGAGCGCGGCGTCGCGACGTACGACGCCACGCATGGCGGTGGCAACCTCGCCAAGTTCATCGACGCCGACAAGAAGATCGCCGAACTGATCAACCAGCTGTTCCCGGGCGGCGCCGGCATGCACGCCGCCGTGCCGGCATCGGCCACTGCTCAGTAGCCCCGCGACCGATCGACGAGGTGCGCCGCCGGGTCGCCGCGTCGCACCGCCTCGATGTTCGCGGCCACCACCGCGGCCGCGCTGCGCAGGTCCGTCTGGGCCGCGGCGTGCGGCCACACGGTGATTCGCGGATGGAACCAGAACACGTGCGTGGCCGGCAGCGGTTCGGTGTCGAACACGTCGAGCACGGCGTACGCGAGGCGGCCCGCGTTGAGTGCCTCGAGCAGGTCCTTCTCGACGACGTGGGCGCCGCGCGCGAGGTTGACGAGGCTCGCGTCGGTGCGCATCTGCGCGAGCCGGGCGCGGTCGAACAGGCCGCGCGTGTCGTCGGTGAGCGGCAGCAGGTTGACGACGATGTCGGCCGCGCCGAGCGCCGCCGGCAGCGCGGCCCAGCCGGCGCGGGTGGCGATCCCCTCGACCTGCTGCGCCCGCGCGCTCCACCCGCTGACGCGATACCCGAGCGCCGCGAGCTGCAGCGCCGTGGTGCGGCCCATCTGGCCCAGGCCCAGCACCAGCACGGCCACCTCGTCGGCACGCCTTTGCGGCAGCGGGTGCCATTGCGTCCGGCGCTGCTGCGCGGCGTAGTCGAACGCGCGCCGATGCAGCGAGAGCACGGCCCACATCGCCGTCTCGGCCATCGCGCGGTTCATCATCGGGTCGACCATGCGCGCGATGGGCACGTCGCGCGGGAGCGTCGTGTCCGCGAGCAGCCTGTCGACGCCGGCCCACAGCGACTGCACCAACCGAAGCTGCGTGCAGTTCGCGAGCCGGCCCGGCAGCGGGTTGGCGACGACGGCGATGTCGGCCTCGCGCCAGCGCGGCGAGGTCGTGCCCTCGGCGATCGGGTCGATCCACTCGTCGTCGGGCAGCGCGTCGGTGAGCGCGCGCCACCAGTCGGCGCGCTCGGCGCCGTCCATGCGCGCGTCGAACGCGATCCTCATGCCGACGTCGAGGCGTCGACGAGCCGCTGCAGCGCGATGGCCACCGTCTGCGCGCGGATCGCCGCGCGGTCGCCATCCAGGTGCAGGCATTCGGTGCGGCTGGCCACCAGCGGCGCATCGCCGCCCGCGGGCAGGCCTTCCTGCGTCTCGCGCGGATGCATCCATGCGAGCCCCAGCCACACGGTGCCGACCGGCTTGGCCGCGCTGCCGCCGCCGGGCCCGGCGATGCCGGTGACCGCCAGCGCGAGCTGCGCGTCCGTGTGCGCCAGCGCGCCGCGCGCCATGGCGTCGGCCACCTCGGCGCTGACGGCGCCGTGGCGCGCGATCAGCGGCGCGGGCACGCCCAGCAGGCCCGTCTTCGCGTCGTTGGCGTAGCTGACGAAGCCCGCGGTGAACCAGTCGCTGGCGCCGGCCGGCGCGGTGCAGGTGCCGGCGAGCAGGCCGCCGGTGCAGCTTTCGGCCGTGGCCAGCCGCCAGCCGCGGGCACGCAGGGCGTCGCCGAGCGTCTCCACCTGTGCGACGAGGGCGTGGTCGATGGCGATCTCCGGGTGCGAGCTCATGCGGTCCTCATCGATTCCAGGGCACGACACGGAAATGCGTGCCTGCCGGCCACGGTTCCACGAAGGAAGCCAGCAAGGCGACGGCCGGAAACCAGACGACCAGCACGCACGCAGCCGCCACGAGATCATCGAGGATGATCCGGCTTGAACAGCGAATCGGCCCAGCCGACGGGCCCGCGCTTGACGGCGTCGAACAGGCGAAACAGGCCGAACAGCGCCAGCTGGGCGGCCCAGGACCACGCGTCCGGCCAGACGGGCATGAGAGGCAGCGCGACCGCCAGGATGATCCAGAACGCGATGATCTCGTCCCACACGACCGGGCTCGGATCGGCCGTGGCCAGCGCGCGCGCGGTGTGCGTGCAGGCCCACCAGCCGATGAGGAAGCCGGCGGCAATGATCGCGGCCCAGCCGATGTTCGAAGGCGCGAAGAACCTGTCGATCAGCAGGAACAGCAGCCAGCCTGCCAGCGTGCCGGCCGTGCCGGGCGCGACCGGCGACAGGCCGCTGCCGAAGCCCAGCGCCATCAGCCGCAGCGGATGCAGGCCCATGAAGCGCCAGGTGGCGCGGCGCGGAGCGACGGCGTCGGCCATGGCGGTCAGGCGCTGAGGAAGTGGTCGAACGCGCGCTCGGTGAGCGCCACGGGCGCGCCGTTCGCGTCGACGACGCGCAGGCCCGGCGCGGCGTCCAGCGTGCCGATGCAGGTCACGGGGACGCCTGCGCGCTCGCCCGCGTCACGCACGCGCGCCCGCGCCGATGCGGGCGCTGCAAACAGCAGTTCGTAGTCGTCGCCGCCGGCCAGCAGGCAGGTGCGGCGCTGGCCCTCGGTGCAGGCGGCCACGTGCGCGCCGTGCGGGATGTCGGCCAAGCGCAGCGTCGCGCCGACGCGGCTGGCGCGCAGGATGTGGCCGAGGTCGCCGACGAGCCCGTCGCTCAGGTCGATCGCCGCGCTCGCGACGCCGCGCAACGCCAGGCCCAGCGCGACGCGTGGCTGCGGGCGCTCCATGGCGCGGCGCACGTCCTCGAAGGCCTCGCCGCGCAGCGACGCCTGGCCGCGGAAAGCCTCGAGCGCGAGGCGCGCGTCGCCCAGCCGGCCGCTGACCCACAGCTCCTCGCCGGGCTTCGCCCCGCCGCGCCGCAGCGCCTGGCCGGGCGGCAGCTCGCCCATCACCGTGATGCCGATGTTGAGCGGGCCGGCGGTGGTGTCGCCGCCCACCAGCTCGACGCCGTGCGCGTCGGCGAGCGCGTACAGGCCCTCGGCGAAGCCGGCAAGAAAGGCTTCGTCGACGCGCGGCAAGGTGAGCGCCAGCGTGAAGGCCACCGGCTTGGCGCCGCAGGCCGCCAGGTCCGACAGGTTCACCGCGAGCGACTTGTGTCCGAGCGCATCGGGCGGCACCGTGCTGAGGAAGTGCCGCCCCTCGACCAGCGCGTCGGTCGACACGGCCCACTGCATGCCGGGCGTGGGCTGCAGCAGCGCGCAGTCGTCGCCGCCACCCAGCACGGCGCGCTGGACGGGGCGGGCGAAGTATTTCGCGATCAGATCGAATTCACCGACGGGCATGGCGGCGATTGTCACCCACGCATGTGGACACCCACGGTTGACGCCACGTTGACGCAGGGCCAAAGTATTTGATTGCGGCATGAGCCCATGCCGTTCGCGGCGCCAGAGCCCCACGGCAGGGCTCGGATGCCTTCCCAAACCTAAAATCGCCGCCCGCTTCCGTTTCCCCGGCCACGCCCGCGCATGCGGCGTGGAGAGACTTCCGGGATCGCGACAGCCCCACTACAGGATTGCCGATGACCACTCAAGAAGACAAGCGCGCCGAGCTGCGCCAGGACGCGCTGAATTACCACGAGTTTCCGACGCCCGGCAAGATCGCGGTCACGCCCACCAAGCAGCTCGTCAACCAGCGTGACCTGGCGCTGGCGTATTCGCCCGGCGTCGCGGCGGCCTGCGAGGAGATCGTCGCCGATCCCGCCAACGCGTTCCGCTACACCGCGCGCGGCAACCTCGTGGCGGTGGTGTCCAACGGCACCGCGGTGCTGGGCCTGGGCAACATCGGCCCGCTGGCGTCCAAGCCGGTGATGGAAGGCAAGGGCGTCCTGTTCAAGAAGTTCGCCGGCATCGACGTGTTCGACCTCGAGATCGCGCAGAACGACCTCGACAAGCTGGTCGACTGCATCGCGGCGCTGGAACCCACCTTCGGCGGCATCAACCTCGAGGACATCAAGGCCCCGGACTGCTTCTACGTCGAGCGCGAGCTGCGCAAGCGCATGAAGATCCCCGTCTTCCACGACGACCAGCACGGCACGGCCATCGTCGTCGGCTCCGCGCTGCTGAACGGCCTGAAGGTCTGCGGCAAGCGCATCGAGGACGTCAAGCTCGTCGTCTCCGGCGCGGGCGCCGCCGCGCTCGCATGCCTGAACCTGCTGCTCAAGCTGGGCTTGCCGCGCAGGAACATCTGGGTGACCGATCTCGCCGGCGTCGTCTACACGGGCCGCGTCGAGCTGATGGATCCGGACAAGGCGGAATTCGCGCAGGACACCCCGCTGCGCACGCTGGCCGAGGTGATGCACGGCGCGGACGTGTTCCTGGGCCTGTCGGCCGGCGGCGTGCTCAAGCCGGCGATGGTGGCGACGATGAACGCCAACCCGGTCATCTTCGCGCTGGCCAACCCGACGCCCGAGATCGCGCCGGAGGATGTGCACGCCGTGCGCAGCGACGCGATCATGGCCACCGGCCGCTCGGATTACCCGAACCAGGTCAACAACGTCCTGTGCTTCCCGTACATCTTCCGCGGCGCGCTCGACTGCGGCGCCACGACGATCAACGACGCGATGGAGGTGGCCGCCGTGCGCGCGATCGCCGAGCTCGCGCAGGCCGAGCAGAGCGAGGTCGTGGCCGCCGCCTACGCCGGCGCGAACCTGAGCTTCGGCCGCGAGTACCTGATCCCCAAGCCTTTCGACCCGCGCCTGATGATGAAGATCGCGCCGGCGGTGGCCAAGGCGGCGGCCGACTCCGGCGTCGCCTCGCGGCCCATCGCCGACATGGCCGCGTACAAGGAAAAGCTGCAGACCTTCGTGTATGCGTCCGGCACCGCGATGAAGCCGATCTTCGCGCTGGCCAAGGTGGCCGTGCACCGGCGCATCGCGTACGCCGAGGGCGAGGAAGAGCGCATCCTGCGCGCGGTGCAGGTGGTGGTCGACGAGAACATCGCGCGGCCGGTGCTCATCGGCCGTCCCGCCATCATCGCGCAGCGCTGCGAGAAGTTCGGCCTGCGGCTGCAGGAAGGGCGCGACTACGACGTCGTCAACACCGACTACGACGAGCGTTTCCGCGACTACTGGCGCACCTACCACGGCATGACCGAGCGCAAGGGCGTCACCGCGCAACTGGCCAAGATCGAGATGCGGCGCCGCCTCACGCTGATCGGCGCGATGATGCTGCACAAGGGCGAGGTCAACGGCATGATCTGCGGCACCTGGGGCTCCACCGCCAACCACCTGCTCTACATCGACCAGGTGATCGGCAAGCGCCCCGGCGTCAACGTCTACGCCTTGATGAACGGGCTGATCCTGCCGGGCCGCCAGGTGTTCCTGGTCGACACCCACGTCAACGCCGACCCAACCGCCGCCCAGCTGGCCGAGATCACCATCATGGCCGCCGAGGAGATGAAGCGCCTGGGCATCGCGCCCAAGGCCGCCCTGCTGTCGCACTCCAGCTTCGGCTCCAGCAGCCAGCCCTCGGCGCAGAAGATGCGCGACACGCTGGGCCTGCTGCGCGAGCAGGCCCCCTGGCTCGAGGTGGACGGCGAGATGCACGGCGACGCCGCGCTCGACCCTGCGTACCGCCACAAGCTGATGCCCAACTCGACGCTCAGCGGCGAGGCCAACCTGCTGGTGATGCCCAACATCGACGCCGCCAACATTTCGTACAACCTGCTGAAGACGGCCTCCGGCGGCGGCATCGCCATCGGGCCGATCCTGCTGGGCGCCGCGCGCCCGGTGCATGTGCTGACCCCGTCGACGACGGTGCGCCGCATCATCAACATGACGGCGCTGACGGTGGCCGACGCCAACGCGGCGCGCTGACGAGCCCGCCGGCCCCGCGCTTGTAGGACAGCCGCGGGGCGCCCGCGCGAGCCGCTATGCTCGCATCGCGACGACATGAAAACCCATGTCGGGCTGCTGCATTCCCTGCCCGATCCATTGCTCGACAGGCGGCCGCAAGCCCTTCGTCGGGCGCTTCGCCCCCCCCAAGGACAGCATCCGGCAAGCCCGGAAGCAGCCGCTCCTGACCCAAGGCAAGACCGCCAAAGCGCCATTTGACGCCGATCAAATCGGAAGCGGTCACTCACCCCAATATCCTCGATTGGAGCGCTTCACCCACCCCCAGACTTGAGGTTTCGAGGGGGTTCCGGTACCATTCGGGATTGGAATTTCAGGGTTGCCTCGGAATCCGGTGCCGTTATCGCGAGCATCGCGCCGGGGCCAAGGGCCGGTCTATCCGCCGGAACGAACGGGTCGAGCAGTGGTGATCAACGAAGAGGACGTCGTGAAGAACGTCGACGCGGCCCCCTCGAAGGGCACGCGCGCTGGAGCCACGGCCATGCCATCCTTGCGCCGCCAGAGGAATTCCGGCGCCATGTGGGCGCTGGTCCTGGCCGCCGCGATGTCGGTCGCTTCGTTCGCGCCGTCCCCCGCGCACGCGAAGGGTGCCGCCGGCCTGCAGGCCGACGTCACGCTCGCCAGCCTGCCGCCGCAAGCCCGGCGCACCGACCAACTGATTCATTCCGGCGGCCCGTTCCCGTATGCGAAGGACGGCGTGGTATTCGGCAACTACGAGAAGCGCCTGCCGCGCGAACCTTGCAGACCGTCCGTCCCAACATCGTTCAATCGATACGGGCGTATCGGGTCGACGAATTGCTCGAGGCAGCGCAAGGTGCCGGACAGCATTTTCTCTACGCGAACCTGACCAACGCGCAGTCCAAGCAGGACGTGCTCGAAGGCATTGCCGAGTCGTTCCTGTTTCCAGCCCACTTCGGCAAGAACCTGGACGCCCTGTACGACTGCATGACCGACCTCGTGCACAAGGCGGGCTCGCAGCCGGGTTTCGTCGTGGTGCTGGAGCAGTTGCCCGACAACGCGCGCTTCGATCGCGAATCGCGCGAGCAGCTGCTCGACGTCTTCCGGGACGCCGCCGACTTCTGGGGGGAACGAAAAATTCCCTTCCGGTGTTTCTATTCTTTTCAGTAGCCCGCTCCCAAGAAAACGGGTCATGGGAGCGGGCGGCAGAAGCGGCCCCGATCATCGAAAAGCCGGCGCCCAAGACGGGCAGCAAGGCCAACGCGAACGCCACCTTCGGCACCAACATGCCGTTGATGAGCAGCGCTTTCGACACCGCGATGTGGCTCAACGCGGCTTGAAGCCGCCGACACCTCGCATCGCAAGGACGGCGCCCCGCGGGGCGCCGTTTCCATTGGAGCGTCGCAGAAGGCGCTGCCGGCCATCGCGCTGGTGAACCGGCGCGACCCGCAGGCCCACGTCGAGCCGTGGGCTGCGGGCAGTCGACGGACGCTTGCGCCCGGTGCCGCGCGTGCGCATGTGGTCGCCGGATCTCCCGCAGGTGCCCTGGCGTGATCCGATGCGCCGCCGGCGGGCGCGTGTCCGCTACATCTCGTCACGTTCCACCCTCGTCGGAGCGGGTTGCGCGGCGCCCGCGTTCCGTCACAATGTCCGCAACGCCGCCCGTCGCCAGGCGATGGGCACACCGGCCAAGACGCCGTTCGTGCGAGGGCATGATCCCGCACAGAGTCCGCAGAGTCCGCGGGCGCGCCGTCGAGTGCTGCTCGAAGCTTCGAGCCGACCGCCCCACGCAGGCGCCGAACGCCCCCATGATCCGCCCGTGCCCGCACGCGACCGCCGTCGCGTCGCCTCGCTCGTGTCTCGTCGCGCCCCGTCGCCGCCGGCTCGCGCGCGCCATGCGCCTGCTGGGTTGCGCCCTGACCGCCACGCTGGCCATCGGCTGCGACCCTGCCCAATCCTCCTCCAGCAGCAACGACACCATGTTCGGACTGTTCAAGAGCAAGTCTGCCTCCACCGTCGATCCGGCCGTCGGCGCGGCGCTCGTCCGCGAAGCGGCATTTCCGGCGGCGCCCGCCACGCCGGTCGGCGCCGCCTATCCGCAGCCACGCCGCATGGCGCTGGACGCGCCGCCGCCCGCCGGCAAGCTCTCGCCGAACGTCGACGGCCAGTCCCCGGCCGAAGCGTGGATCTCCGATGCGAAGCCGGCCGCCCTGGCGCTGGTGAACGTCTTCGAGCCGAAGCGCCGTTGCGAGCTCTGGCTCGTCGACAAGGGCGACGGGCACCAGCTGGCCAGGCAGGTCCCGCTTCGCTTCGATGCCAACCAGGAGAAGTGGTCGGCCAGTTCGGCGCAGGAAGTGCTGGCGCTGCCGGGCGGCAAGCTGCTGGTGCTGCTGCGCTACCGCGTGCCCAACCCGGTCGACGCGCTGTTCCTGCTGGACGACTCGGGCGTTGCCAGGCGCTTCGGCCTGGCCCAGCCCGACTGGCCAGCCGGCCTGCCCTCGCGCTTCCTCGACAACCTGCAACTGACCCCGGAGGCCGTGCTGGCGGTCTACCGCACCGACAGCGTCCGGCTGGGCCCCGAGCGCTACGTCAACCGCTTCGACCACCTCGTGCTGTTCTCGCCGCGCCACCCGACCGGCCTCGAGGTCGCCCGCATCGGCATCGACGATGGCAACGTCCGCGACTGGCGCTTCGCCAACGGGAAACTGTGGCTGCAGACCGCCGATCCCCGCGGGGACAGCCCGAGGACCTTCAACTGGTCGCTCGACCTGAGCCACGTCCTCTGAGACGTCCCACCACCTCGTCACGACCCGCATGAACGACCTGAACACGCTCTCGCCGCGCGAAGCCGCCTACATCGCCCACAACTCCTATTTCACGCTCAAGGACTGGGTCACCGGCACGCCGACGGCCGGCATGGAGAAGACGTCCACCGTCAAGCGCATGGTGATCGGCAACGGCATCGCACAAGGCGGTGGCGGCGACGGCTTCAACACCTCGCTGCGCGCCACCGGCATGAAGGGGGCCGACCTGCAGACGGTGTTCCGCGGCGAGACCGCGGGGCTGTCCACGGGCTTCGGCTACGTGCTGTCCTTTCGCCGCAACGGGCTCGACCACGTGGTCGTCGCGAGCCGCGGCACCCGCGTCGAGCACTCGATGGCCGACGGCCTGGCCGACCTGCACGCGGCCATCACCACGTTCGGCGGCTACGGCCAGGTGCATGCCGGCTTCTCGAACGCGTTCGCCAGCATCGTCCCCAACCTCGCGCGCCAGGAGAGCCTGATCCGCGACGCCGACGTCGTGCACTGCGTCGGCCACAGCCTCGGCGGCGCGATCGCCACCCTGGTCGCGGCGCACTACGCCGGCTCGCGCCGCGCGGGCGTCCGCCTGTACACGTTCGGCAGCCCGCGCGTGGGCGCGTACGCGACGCCGCAGGCCTTCGAGACGCTGATCGGCAAGGAGAACATCTTCCGCGTCTCGCACGACCTCGACCCCGTCGCGATGGTCGGCCCGTACCCGTATTCGCACGTCAACGGCCTCGCCTCCGATGCCAACAACATGATGCTGCGCTCGCCCACGGCCAAGCTCATCGGCGTGGCCAACCACGACATGCGGCGCTATGTCGAGAGCGTGTCCGACGCGGCGCGCGACCTCAGCTGGCAGGACGTGCGCGGCTTCAGCGCGGAAGTGGTGCACGACAACGCCGTGCTCGCCCGTTGGCTGCTGCGCAGCATCGACAACCCGGGCCCCATCACCAACAAGCTCGTCGAGGGCCTGAGCGTGATCCTCAAGGCCTTCGCGCACTTCCTGCAGGTGCAGTGCGTCACCACCGCGATCATCTCGGGCATGACGGCGATCGACCTGTTCGCGGCGGCGCTGTCGCGCGGCATCGACCGCTATGCCGCGGGCAACCCGCAGTTGCTGGCGGGCCTGCAGATCGCCGCGGTGTGGGCCAGGGTGGCCGTCGTGGGCATGAAGTTCACGGCGGCGGTGATCAAGGCGATCATGGTGCGCATGATGCAGGTCATCAAGCCGCTGATGAACGAGGCGCTGGCAATGGTCGGCGCCGGCAGCCCGATGCCGCTGCTCATCGCGGGCGCCACGGCGATCACGGGCCACGTCATCGCCTGAGCGGCGCAAGGAGACGACATGGATCGCGCGGCTTTCGAACACCTCTACCTGCACGCCAACAGCATGGCCACGCTCGGCATGCTGCGCGCCATGGTCCGCCTCGCGGCGATGCCCGTGCCCACGGAGCCCGCGCCGGAGATGCTGGAGTTCGCCGCCGGCATCGAGCACGACATGGCCCATCCGGAGTCCTTCGACTGGTCGATCCACGACGACATCGACAAGGAGATCCGGGCGCTGGAGCAGCAGCGCGAGGAGGCCCTTGCGTCGAATCTGCCGTTGTTCGACCAGTGCGTCGACATGGCGGCGCCGGACGAGGTCGAGGGCGAGATGCCCGACATCGCCCGCTACCTCGAGCGCGCGCTTGCGGCACGCGAGACGCTGGCGCCCCGCATCGACGACAGCTTCGCGCGCGTCGACCGGCCGCTGCTGGCGGCGGCATTCGCCACGCTCCCGGCCGAACTCCCGCCGCTGACCGGGCCGCTGACGGCCGCCGAACTCGAGCGCTGGATCGAGCTCTACGAGGCCAACGACGACGGCCTGACGAGGATCATCGAGGAAACGCGCCGGCACGAGCCGATGGCCTGAGCGGCCCCACGCCGCGGCGGGCCTTCGGGCTCAGTCGTCGTCGCCGATGCCGGGGCCGTCGAGCGCCTCGGCCGGCAGCGGCGGGAGCGACATCGCCAGGGCGAGGTATTCCTCCACCGGCACCTGCTCCGCGCGCCGGGTGCCGTCGAACTCGCCGGTCCAGCCATGCTCCGCCAGCCACTTGCCGAGGGTGGCGCGCAGCATCTTGCGGCGCTGCGAGAACGCGATGCCGACGATCCGGCCCAGCACGGCCTCGGAAACCGGCGCCGGGTTCGCCCGCGGGCGCATGCGCACGATGGCCGAATCGACGCGCGGCGGCGGATCGAAGGCGTCGGGCGCGACGTCGAACAGGTGCTCGATGTCGTAGCGCCACTGCAGCATCACGCTGAGCCGGCCGAATGCCTTGCTGCCCGGCGCGGCGGCCATGCGGTCGACCACCTCCTTCTGCAGCATGAAGACCTGGTCGACCACGCGCGGCGCGGCGCCCATCAGGTGGAACAGGATCGGCGACGAGATGTTGTACGGCAGGTTGCCCACGACCCGGATCGGGCCGCCCAGCCGGTCGGCCAGCGCCGCGAAGTCCACACGCAGCACGTCGGACTCGACGACGTCGAGGTCGCCGCGCTGGCGCAGCCGCGCCGCGAGGTCGCGGTCGAGCTCGACCACGGTCAGCGCGTCGCAACGCTGGCGCAGCGGGATCGTCATCGCGCCGAGGCCCGGGCCGATCTCGACCAGGCGCTCGCCCGGCTTCGGGTCGATCGCGCGGATGATGCGGTCGATGACGTCGGTGGCCGTCAGGAAGTGCTGGCCGAAGCGCTTTCTGGCGATGTGCGCGCCCATGGATGCCTTCGGATCAGTTCGACATGACGTCCCGGCCGGCCGCAGGCCCACCCGAGACAAGGGAAGCGAGGATCACATCCGAGCGGAACCGGACGCCCCCTCGGGGAGCAGCGGCCGGAGGGAGCGTGGGGCTCGTCATTATTTCTAGAGCGGCGCGTCGCGGTATTCGATGAAGGCCTTGGCGCGCAGGTCGGCCACCCACTCGGCGTAGGCCGGATCGAACTTCTGCTCCTTGAGCGCGTTCGTGGCCTGCTCGCGCAGCGCCTTGGGGTCGACGGTGGTGTCGCGGCGGTCGAGCACCTGGATCAGGTGGACGCCGAAGCGCGAGCGCACGGGGCCCGACAGGCCACCGACCGGCAGCTTGTCCATCGCTTCCTCGAACTCGGGCACGAACGAGCCCGGCGAGGCCCAGCCGAGATCGCCGCCGGCCTGCGCGCTGCCATCTTCCGAGTACTGGCGCGCGATCTCCTCGAAGGTCTTCGCGCCGGTGGCGATCTGCTGGCGGAAGTCGAGGATGCGGCGCTCGACGGCGTCGATGCCCAGCTGCGCGGACGGGCGCAGCACGATGTGGCGCACGCGCGTCTGCGTGACGGTCAGGCCCGATTCCTCGCCGCGCGACACGACCTTGAGAATGTGCCAGCCGGCGCCGCTGCGCACCAGGCCCGTCGTGCCGCCCACCTTGACGTCCTTGATGGCGCTGGCGAACAGGTCGGGGTACTTGTCGACCGAGCGCGAGCCCATCTCGCCGCCCTTGGCCTTGTTGCTGTCCTCGGACATCTCGCGCACCACCTGCTCGAAGGGCTCGCCATTGCGCACGCGCGCGAGCGCCGCCTCGGCGCGCGCCTTGCGTTCCGCCTCGACGGCGGCCGGGGCCTTGTCCGGCACGGCGATGAGGATCTGCGCGATGTTGACCTGCGGCTGCGCGGTGTGGCCGCCACGCATCTTGGCGATGTAGTCGGTGATCTCGGCATCGGTCACGCGGATGTGGTTGACCACCTCGCGCTCGCGGATGCGCTCGATGGTGATCTGGTCGCGGATGCCGGACTTGAAGGTGTTGTAGTCGACGCCCTGCTGGCGCAGCCGGTCGCGCAGCTGCTCGGGGGTCATCTTGTTGGACGACGCGATGTTGGCGATCGCGCGGTCGACCTCGGCATCGTCCACCTTGACGCCGTTGTCGCGGGCGTAGGTGACGAGCACGCGCTCCTCGACCAGCGCGTCGAGCGCCTGCTTGCGCAGCTCGGCCGTGGTGGGCTGGGCGCCGCCGCGCTCGATGCTTTCCTGCTGCAGCTTGGCGACGCGGAACTTCACCTCGTTGTCGGTGACCGACTCGCTGTTGACCACGGCCACGATGTAGTCGGCCGACTTGGCCAGCGGCTTGATGCGCGGCAGGGATCCGAACTGGCGCACACCCGAAGCGGCCACCGGCGAGACCAGCGCCGGCTTGTTGACGTCGGCCTCCGGGGCCGCGGTGGCCGGCGTGGCGGCGTGGCCGGCGTCCGGCGCCTTCTGGGCGAAGCCGGCGGTGGCGGACAGCAGCGCGGCCGTCGCGGCGACCAGGGTCAGGAAATTGAGCTTCAAGCGATCTCTCATGGTGAATTCAGGGTCCCGCCCGGTGCGCCCGGATCGTTGCGCAGCGGCTGGTAGCCGGGCACATTGTCCTTCAGGATCTTCAAGGACCCTGTTCCGAGCGTCGACAGGCCGTTGAGTTCCAGCTGCAGCACCAGATGGGTCGTGCCTTCGTTGCGGCCGGTGGACGTGCGTTCGACCATGACGCGGCCGATCCAGCAGCCCGCGTCGTACTCGAAGCCGCCGATGGCGTAGGTGGCGCGGTGGTCGTCGACGCTGTAGTCCGTGCGCCCGACCGCATACAGCGTGCCGCTGCAGCCGCTCGGGCGCGGCTCGCGGCGGTAGACCGGCCACTGTCCGCCCACCTCCCACTGCTTGCTGGACTCGCGCGCATAGCGGTACGTCACGCTCAAGGACTTGAAGGGCCCCGGGTGGAAGCGAGCGCTCACGACCGCGCGCTGCAGCCAGCCATCCGCCGAGGAGGAATCCCCTTCGACGATTCCGTCGAAGCTCCAGTGCTCCATGGCCGACGACGACCCGTACAGCAGCAGATGCGACAGCTTGTTCGCGTCGACGGTGCCGTCCGGGGTGACGCGCTGGTCCTTGAGCAGCAGCTTCTGCGCGATGCCCAGGCGCAGCAGCTCGCGGCCATTGCTGGAGTCGTTGAAGCGCGTCGTCGCCCCGGCGGTCAGCTGGTTCGCATCGTTGACGCGATCCTGACCGGTGAACTGGTTCTCGCTGTAGACCAGGACCTCGTTGAAATCCTTGGGCGCCGTGTCGTACAGCGGCAGCTTGCTCTGGTCGTGGTACGGCGTCACCACGTACAGGAAGCGCGGCTCCAGCGTCTGCACGAGGTCGCGCCCGAACAGCTCGGCCTGGCGCTCGAAGCTGAACGAGCTGTCGGCGCTGAAGGTGGGAATCACGCGGGTGGCGTGCAGGCGGCTGCCGTCGGCCTGCACGTCGGTGTCGTAGGTGACGCCGTGCAGCGTCATGCGCGGCTCGAACCGTCCCCAGTCGGACGCGAAATTGCGCGAGACCGAACCGACCACGTGCGCCCGGTTGCCGCCCACGCGGGTGTCGTGATCCAGGTGCGGCAGGCGGTTCGCCACGAGGTAGTCGCGGCAGACCGTCGGGTCGACTGCAGTGGACGACGGCACGCCGGCGGCGCTGCGGTAGTCGGCGCAGTTGACCGAGTCGATGTAGCCGTTTTCCTGCTTCAGCCCCGACAGGTCGAAGCGGTTTCCTTCGGCTTCGAAATCGAGTCGCAGCTGATCCCGGAGCGTGACGGTGCCGCGCAGGCCCAGCTGCGGGCTGCGCTGGTACGGCGTGCTGATTCGCGAGGCGTCGTCGGCTTCGCCGAGATCCTGCAGGGTCTGGAAGCGCTGCACGCGGGCATAGGCGTCGATCTCGCCGGCTTGGCCGAAGGGCAGGAAGCGCCGCGTGCCGGACAGGTCGGTGGGCAGCAGCCGCTGCGTGAGCGCCGGCATCTGGTTGGGGAAGTCCTTCCAGTACGTCTGGTCGGAGACGCGCTGCACGCGCGCGCTGTAGCTCAGCCAGTCGGCGCGCGAGCCCTCGTGCGCCCACTCGACGGCGCCGCGCGCGTCGCCGGTGGCCGCGTCCTTCGGCAACGCGTAGCCCGTGAACTGGCCCAGGTCGCCGGGCTCCAGGTAGCGCACTTCGCCCGTGAGCTCGACGCCGCGCTTGGTCGCGTAGCCGGGCGACAGGGTGGCGTCGATGTTGGGCGCGATGTTCCAGTAGTAGGGCACCGACAGCGTCAGGCCGCTGCGGTTGCTCAGGTCGCCGGTGGGCGGCAGCCAGCCGGACTTGCGTTCGGCCGTCACCGGGAAGGTCAGCGACGGCGCGTACAGGATCGGCACGCCCAGGAAGTGCAGCACCGCATGGGTGGCCTTGCCTTCGTTGGAGGTGGTGTCGATGTCGATCTGGCTGCCCGAGATGATCCAGTCGGGCTCGTCGGGGCCGTCGCGCGTGCAGCTCGTGTAGTTGGCGTTGTAGGCCGTGGAGCGATTGCGGTCGTGCAGCTCGATGCGGTCGGCGTGACCGCCGGCCTGGCGCGCGCCGAGCTCGTACTCGGTGCCGATCAACGTGCCGGCGTTGCGCGTCAGCTCGAGGTCGACGCGGTCGGCGCTGAACCAGTCGAGGCCGCGGGCGATGCGCACGTGGCCCTGGCCGTGCGCGGTGTCGCTGAGGCGGTCGTAGGTGAGCAGGTCGGCGAACAGGTCGGTGTCCAGGCGCTTGACCTCGACCTTGCCGCTGGCCTGCGTCACGCCGCCGATGTGGCTGACGACATCGTCGGCGGTGAGCGTCACCACGGGCGGCGCGACGTCGTTGCCGGGCGCCTCCCTGGGCGGCTCGGGCGGCGGCGTCGCGCGCACGCGCGGGAGCGCCTGGGCCTGCGCGCCGGCCACGAACGCGCACAGCGCGGCCGCGACGGCCAGCGGCGCCAGGGCGGAAGGGGGACGGCGATGGCGACGCGACGAGAAAGAACGCAACACGCGATCGGGCTGAAGACGAGGTGGGCGGGGCACCTTGCGCCGGCGGAGGGTAGCCCGCGCGGCGGACAGCGAATCGACGCGTCGACACCGCCCTGCGGGAACCCGAGCCGCGTGCGACGCAGGGGGATTATTAGAATGTCGATTATCCACGACAGTGCTGCCGCCTTGTGTCGGTGCCTCGTGCCGCGTTGCCCGGGAGTCACGTGCGTGCCCGCGGCGACGCTTCCTTTCCGCGCTGCCCACTCCGACCCGATGATCGATTCCCATTCCGGCTCCGCCGCCGCGCCCATCTCCTGGGCCGATGCCGATCGCGAACACGCCTTCGGCCGCTGGTTCGACGAGCTGGCCCCGCGCCACCGCCTGGACCGCGGCACCCTGCACCTCGCCTCGGCCGACGCCAGCTCGCGCCGCTACTTCCGCGTCACCGGGGCCGACGGCGCCACCTTCATCGTGATGGACTCGCCCGCCGCCGAAGACAGCGTCGCCGCCTTCGTGCACGTGGGCGGGCTCATCCTGGGCGCCGGCCTGCATGCGCCGCGCGTCCTCGAGCAGGACGTGCACCAGGGCTTCCTGCTGCTGGACGACCTCGGCAGCACGCAGTACCTGGCCGCGCTGCGCGAGCTCGACCAGGCGGGCGCCGACCTGCTGATGCGCGACGCCATCGATGCGCTGGTCCGGTGGCAGCTGCACGGCGACTGCAGCACGCTGCCGCCGTACGACGACGCGCTGCTGCGCCGCGAGATCCAGCTGTTCCCCGACTGGTGCGTCGCGCGCGAGTTCGGCGTCACCTGGACCCCGAAGGAAAACGAGATCTGGCAGACCGTCAGCCAGCGGCTGATCGACAGCGCGCTCGGCCAGCCCCAGGTGGCCGTGCACCGCGACTGGATGCCGCGCAACCTCATGGTGTGCGACCGCAATCCCGGCGTGCTCGACTTCCAGGACGCCGTGCGCGGCCCCATCACCTACGACCTGGCCTCGATGCTGCGCGACGCGTTCATCTCGTGGGACGAGGAACATGAGCTCGATTGGGCCGTGCGCTACTGGCAGCAGGCGCGCCACGCCGGCCTGCCGGTGGACGAGGACTTCGGCGAGTTCTGGCGCCAGACCGAATGGATGGGCCTGCAGCGCCACCTGAAGATCCTGGGCATCTTCTGCCGCCTGAAGCACCGCGACGGCAAGCCGCACTACAGCGAGGACCTGCCGCGCTTCTTCAGCTACGCGACCAAGGTGGCCAATCGCTACGGCCCGCTGCGCTCGCTGCTCAACCTGCTGGAGCCGCTGACGGGCGCGGGCGTGCAGGCGGGCTACACGTTCTGAGCCTGCGTCCGGAAATCCGCCGCCGCAACGACAACGGGCGCCGCGGCGCCCGTTTCTCGTCGTGTCGCGCGCGACGGCGCGGCGATCAGAAGCTTTCCCAGTCGCCGTGATCGCCCGAGGCCTGCGGCGCCGCGGCGGCTGCGACCACCGGCGTCGCAGGGGCCGCGGGCTGGGGCGCGGCGGGCTTGGCCGGCTTGGCGGACCTGGCGGCGACGGCGGCAGGCTTGGTCGCCGCCGGCCTGGCCGCCACGGGGAGGGCCTGGGCCTTGGCGCGGGCGATCGCGGCATCGGCGGCCGAGCCGTGCGCCGGTGCGGCGAACGCGTCGGCCGCGCGCCGGTGCACGTCGTCCTCGCCGAGGCGGAAGGTGGATACGAGCGCCGCGAGCTTGGTGGCCTGCTCCTTCAGCGATTCGGCCGCGGCGGCGCTCTCTTCCACCAGCGCGGCGTTCTGCTGCGTCATCTGGTCGACCTCGCCGATCGCGCCCTTGACCTCGACGATGCCCTGGCTCTGCTCGGTGGACGCGGCGCTGATCTCGCCGATGATGTCGGTCACGCGCTGCACGCTGGCGACGATCTCGGTCATGGTGGTGCCCGCGTCGTTGACCAGGCGCGAGCCCGATTCCACGCGGTCGACCGACGCGCCGATCAGCGCCTTGATTTCCTTGGCGGCCTCGGCCGAACGCTGCGCCAGCGAGCGCACCTCGCCGGCGACGACCGCGAAGCCGCGGCCCTGCTCGCCCGCGCGCGCCGCCTCGACGGCCGCGTTCAACGCGAGGATGTTGGTCTGGAAGGCGATGCCGTCGATCACGCCGATGATGTCGGCGATCTTCTTGGAGCTGTGGTTGATGTCGTCCATCGTCGAGACGACCTGCGCGACCACCTGGCCGCCGCGCGCGGCGACGGCCGCGGCCGAGGTGGCGAGCTGGTTGGCGGTGTGCGCGGAGTCGGTGGACTGGCGCACCGTGACGGTCAGCGCGTCCATCGAGCTGGCCGTGCGCTGCAGGTGGCTGGCCGCGAGCTCGGTGCGCTGCGACAGGTCGGTGTTGCCGCTGGCGACTTCCGAGCTGGCCACCTCGATGCTCTCCGACGATTCGCGTACCTGGCCGACCAGGCGCCGCAGGGCGGCCTGCATGTCGGCGAGCGCGCGGATCAGGCGCGCCGGCTCGTCCTGGCCCTCGGCCACGATGCGGCTGCCGAGGTCGCCGCTGGCGATGCGCGTGGCCACGGCCACGGCCTGGTCCAGCGGGCCGCAGATCGAGCGCAGCGTGATCCACATCAGCGGCAGGAAGATGGCCAGCGTGATGCCCACCAGCGCGATGCGCGCGATGGAGGCGATGAGCGAGCCGCGTGCGATCTCGGCACGGATGCCGGCCATGCCGGTCTGCTGGGACTTGAGGATGGCGGTGAGGTTGGCCTGCGCCGCGTCGAGCTTGTCGTTGGCCTGGCCCGCATAGGCGAGCGCGGCGGCGGCGTCCATCTTGGCGTCGGTGAGCTGCTGCGCGATGGGGTCGATGACCTCCACGACGTCGGCCAGGAGCTTCTTCTGCTTGTCCACGAGCTCGGACAGCGCGGCGTCGGCCGGATGCGCCTTGACCAGCGTGTCGCCGCCGTTGTTCAACGCGCCGATCGTCTTCTTCCAGGCGTCGTGCAGCGGGCCCACGCCGGTCGGGTTGGACACCGCGGTGGCGATCATCTCGGCCTGGTAGCGACGGACGCTGGCCATGGACTCGCGCAGGACGCCGACCTGCTGCGCCGTCGCATCGGCCTGGTCGAACAGCACGGTGACCGTGGAGATGCCGGACTGGGCCGACAGCCAGCCCCATCCCGCCTGCACCAGCAGCGAGATCGAGACGAGCGACATCACCAGGTAGAACCGGGAACGGACGGAGAGGTTGCGCATCGAGAACATGGGCGCCTCGTGGAGTGGAGGGGTTGGAGCCGGGTCGGGCACGTCCGGCGGTTCCGTCGATCGCGGAACTGAACCGTTCTTCGGCAGATTGTGCGGATCGCACCCGCCCGACAAGGGCGAAATAGCCGCGCTTAAGCGGCCAAATTCACACCGGCGCGGCTTCGGTTTGCGAAATGCCGGACGCGGGTGCATTCACATTGTTCGATTCGATCGTGCCCGCTAGCACGATTCGCGAAATCCCTGCGCGGGCGGGCAGCGCCGGCTAGCGCTAACCTCGTTCGCATGACCACCTTGTTCGATCCCCTGAAGCTCGGCGACATCGCCATCGCCAACCGTCTCGTCATGGCGCCGCTGACGCGCGATCGCGCCGGCCCCGGCCGCGTGCCGCACGCGCTCAACGCCACCTACTACGAGCAGCGTGCCGATCCCGCCACTGGCGCCGGCCTGATCATCTCGGAGGGCACGCAGGTGAGCGCGCTGGGCCAGGGCTACCTCGACACCCCCGGCATCTACAGCCCCGAACAGCTCGCCGGCTGGAAACTGGTCACCGATGCGGTGCACCGCCGCGGCGGGCGGATCGTCGCGCAGATCTGGCATGTCGGACGCATCTCGCACGCCTCGCTGCTGCCTGCCGGCGAGCAGCCGGTGTCGTCCACCGCGAAGCCGGCCAACAGCAAGACGTTCACGCCGGCCGGCTTCGAGCAGGTGTCCGCGCCGCGCGCGCTGACAACGGCCGAGGTGGGCCAGGTGGTCGGCCAGTTTCGCCAGGCCGCGCGCAACGCGATCGACGCCGGCTTCGACGGCGTCGAGGTGCATGGCGCCAACGGCTACCTCGTCGAGCAGTTCCTGCGCGATTCGTGCAACGACCGCAGCGACCGCTACGGCGGCTCCATCGAGAACCGCGCGCGCTTCCTCGTCGAGGTGATGACGGCCGTCTGCGAGGAGATCGGCCCCGGCCGCGTCGGCCTGCGGCTGTCGCCCGTCACGCCGGCCAACGACATCGGCCAGGATTCGAACCCGTTCGCGCTGTTCGGCCACGTCGTCCGGGAGCTCGACAAGCTGGGCTTCGCGTTCATCGAGATGGTGGAAGGCGCCACCGGCGGCGCGCGCGACTTCGCCCCGTTCGACTTCGACGCGCTGCGCAAGCTCTGGCGCGGCGCCTGGATCGTCAACAACGGCTACACGCACGAGATGGCGCTGCAGGCCGTCGCGTCGGGCAAGGCCGATGCGGTGTCTTTCGGCAAGCCGTTCATCTCCAACCCCGACCTCGCGCGTCGCCTGCGCGAGGACAAGCCGCTGGCCGAGTGGAACCAGGCCACGTTCTACGGCGGCGGCGCCGAAGGCTACACCGACTATCCGGCGCTGGCGGGTTGAAGCCAGCCGGGAACGGGGCTCATTGCGGCGGCGTCGCCGCGGCGCCCCGGCCCCAGCGCCCGAGCGGAAGGAGCGCCACGCGTGCGAGCCCTGCGATGGCGGGATTGGCCGCCTCCGCCATGGGGATGTCGCGCGCCGACCGGTCCAGCACCACCGCGGCCGCTCCGGTCGGGACGGTGGTGTGGAAGATCCGGGTCTTTCCCATGCGCAGCTGCATGTGCAGATTGCCGAGGCAGAGCACTTCGCCAGGAGCGACGTCGAAGCCGAGCGGCACGAGTGACGCTGCAGCAGCGCGTCCTCACCAGCGCATCTTCCCCGTACGCGCCCGGAACAATTCCACGACGCCCGTCGCGCGCGGCCCCGGGATCAGCTCGAACGCCTCGCCCGCGGCGATCGTTCCGGGCACGCGCACCGACAGCCAGAAGCCGCACCAGCGCGACTGCGCGACCATCTTCGCGGCCTGCGGGAAGCCCAGCGTCTCGTTGAAGCGCGCGTCGGGCAGGCGCGGCACGCTCACCACCAGCGTGCAATCGGGAAAGCGCAGCAGGTCGCCCTCCCACAGCCGCGCTTCGTCGACGCCGTCCAGCAGCAGGTGCTCGTCGAACGCGCCGGGCGGGATCGCCGCGTCGGGCGCGGCCACGCCGGCCTGCGCGCGCATCGTGCGCCAGACGGGCAAATGCAGCGTCGGATAGGCGTACAGCGCGTGCGACAGCGCCAGCTCCGCGGCCAGCGCCGGATCCTCGCCGACCGGGTGGCCCTCGGCACGGCGCGCGAAGCCGGCCAGGCCGACGCCGACCTGGCCGTCGGCCGGCTCCAGCCGCAGCGGGCCCGGACTGCTGGCCGGGCGGGGAACGTTCACGCAGACCACGGACATCGTCATCGGGCCATTGTCGGCGCCTCGCCGCCGCGGGCGCGATCGAGGCAACCCCCGCCCTGCGAGCTGCGGTGCGAGCGCCCTTCGGAGCGGCCGGGCGTGCGCTCATGCGCGGCGCGAGGGACCTCATGTCGAGCACGGCTCCTATACTGACGCGCCCCCGCTCCTGGCCCCGACCCGCCCGCCCGATGACTTCCGCACCGC
>JAEKKH010000101.1 GCA_019510465.1 Burkholderiales bacterium | reverse complement strand
CCGTAGTGGGCGAGGGCGTCCGTGGCGGCGTCGAAATCCGTGCCGGCCAGGCGGGTGGCCACCGAGGCCGGACGCCGCAGGTCGCACCAGGCCTTCGCGTAGGCGCGGGCCATGCCCCGCACGTAGCCGCGCGGGGCGACGCCGCGTCCGGGCCACCTGTGGCGCGCGCAGGACGACTGCGCGACGACGTCGTCGATCCGTGCCGGATCGGCATGCACGGGCGATGCGGCCAGCAACGCGGCGGCGAGCAGGACGGACGAGCGGGGCGGCATGCGGGCTCCTCGCGGGCCGGGGCCGCCCGCATGGCGTGGCGCCATCAAGTTCCGTACCCGCACGCCGGGCGCGCCGGACCGCCCGACGCGTCCCGGTGCGGCGAAGCGAGCGCGCTCAGGCCGCCAGGCGCGGGTACGTGAAGAGCAGGAAATGCGCGGCGTTGACGAGGAAGTGCACGAGGATCACGCCCTCGATGGTGCGTGTCCGGGCATAGACGAGGGAATAGCCCAGGCCGGCGACGGTGGCCACCAGCAGCCAGGTGGCGCCACCACCCGCGTGCGCGAGGCCGAACAGGACGGTCGACACGGCGAGCGCGATCCAGTTCCACGCCGGTTGCCGGCGGGCCTCGGCCAGGCGCATCAGCCGTTCCTGGATCAGCCCGCGGAAGAACGCCTCCTCGGCGACGCAGGTGAAGAACAGGTTGGCGAGCAGGAAGGCCGGCGCAGCCTCGGACCACTTCGGCGCGAAGCGCACGTAGCCGGCCGCCAGCGCGATGCCGATCGAGACGGCTGCCGTGGCGAGCGCCGCCGCCGCGATCGTGGGCAGTTGTGCCGCCAGCTGGCGCCACGTCGTCACGCGGACGCTGAATGCCGCCAGGAGAAGCAGGCCGGCCGCGGCCTTGTCGAAGCCGAGCGCCAGCCCGAAGGGCGCGGCGTCGGCGGTGAGGTGCACGTCGCGAAAGAGCCAGGCCGGATGGAAGCCGGGCAGCAGGTGCAGCGACAGCGCCAGCGCGAGCAGCGCGGCGAGCACGGTGATCGCGCAGCGCCAGCGTGGCGCGGCGACACCGCCCCACGCGAGCGCGGCCAGCAAGGCCAGCGCCGCGAGGGCGGGCGGCGACAGCACCGGCGGCGCGACGAGGGCGCCGGCGATGCAGGCCGCCCCGAAGGCGAACGTCCAGGGCGACAGGCGCCGCGTGCCGACGCGCAACGACGGCGCCCACACGAGCGCGATCGCCAGCGCCAGCAACACGAAGGGCAACGGGAAGGTCATCGGCGGCACGCCCGGAGGTGGATACGGCATGCAGTATCGCCCGGCCTGGGCCCGGCCCGGCCCGTCACGCCTTCGGCGGAGGCGGATCGCTCGCCCAAGCGCAGCACCGGGTGCCTCAACGAAAACGCGGCCCCGGAGGCCGCGTCTTCATGTGCAAGAAGGAAGCAACGCGATCACTCGCCCTGGCCGCCCAGCTTGAGCATCTCCGCGCCGGTGCCCGAGCCCAGCAGGCCCGCCCTGGCGTAGGTCATCAGCTTCTCGCGCGTGTCCTGGATGTCGAAGTTGCGCATGGTCAGCTGGCCAATGCGGTCGGCCGGCGTGAAGCTCAGCTCGGCCTTTTCCATCGTCAGGCGCTCGGGCTTGTAGGTGAGGTTGGGCGACTCGGTGTTCAGGATCGAGTAGTCGTTGCCGCGCCGCAGTTCCAGCGTCACCTCGCCGGTGATGGCACGCGCCACCCAGCGCTGCGCCGTCTCGCGCAGCATGAGCGCCTGCGAGTCGAACCAGCGGCCCTGGTACAGCAGGCGGCCCAGCGCGCGGCCGTTGTCGCGATACTGCGCGATCGTGTCCTCGTTGTGGATGCCGGTGATCAGGCGCTCGTACGCGGCGAACAGCAGCGCCAGGCCCGGGGCCTCGTAGATGCCGCGGCTCTTGGCCTCGATGATGCGGTTCTCGATCTGGTCGCTCATGCCCAGGCCGTGGCGGCCGCCGATGCGGTTGGCCTCCATCATGAGCTCGACCGGGTCGGCGTAGTCCTGGCCGTTCAGCGCGACGGGCATGCCCTCGTGGAAGCGCACGCGCACCTCCTCGGCCTTGACGACGACGTCGTCGCGCCAGAACGCCACGCCCATGATGGGCTGCACGATCTTGATCCCGGAGTTCAGGTGCTCGAGATCCTTGGCCTCGTGCGTGGCGCCCAGCATGTTGGAGTCGGTCGAATACGCCTTCTCCACCGACATCTTGTAGCCGAAGCCGGCCTTGTTCAGGAATTCCGACATCTCGGTGCGGCCGCCGAGCTCGTCGATGAACACCTGGTCCAGCCAGGGCTTGTAGATCTTGAGCGACGGGTTGGCGAGCAGGCCGTAGCGGTAGAAGCGCTCGATGTCGTTGCCCTTGAACGTGCTGCCGTCGCCCCAGATGTTGACGTCGTCCTCCTTCATCGCGGCCACCAGCATCGTGCCGGTCACCGCGCGGCCCAGCGGCGTGGTGTTGAAGTAGGTGACGCCGGCGGTGGCGATGTGGAAGGCGCCGCTCTGCAGCGCGGCGATGCCCTCGGCCACCAGCTGCGCTCGGCAGTCGATCAGGCGCGCCTTCTCGGCGCCGTACTGCATGGCCTTGCGCGGGATCTCCTCGTAGTCCGGCTCGTCGGGCTGGCCCAGGTTCGCGGTGTAGGCGTAGGGGATCGCGCCCTTCAGGCGCATCCAGTGCAGCGCGGCGCTGGTGTCGAGGCCGCCGGAGAAGGCGATGCCGACCTTTTGCTGGACGGGCAGGTTCTGGAGGATGGTGGTCATGTCGAGGTCGGGGCGAGCTGCGGAAAATCCCCCCATTCTCGACGATTCCGGCACGGTAGGGCGCCCGGACCGCGATGCGCCGGGCAGGCGCATCCGACTCGAGCCCGGGCTGCCGGGCCGGCGGCGGTCCGCCGGGCTCGAACGTCGGACCGCATCAAGGCCGCGGCGCCCTACGCCGGGACCCGCTCGAAGGTGTCGGCGTTCGCCATGACCGCATGGGGCCACGCCCGCTTTCCAGCCCCTTCGACGGCAGCGTCGGCGACGACATGCCACATCGTCTGCATCTTGCCCGCGCGCAGAAGGCCCGTGAACGAGCAGACCATGTCGCCCTTGGGCGTCGCACCGGCGAACGCGAAACTCAGGCAATCGCCGTGATGGACGCCTGTCACGGCGAAGTCCTGGCCAAAGAAGCCGCTGTCGCGCAGGGCAGTGCGAAAGACGCCGTGCAGGCGGCCGTCGGCGTCATCCGTGATCGTCAGCGTCGATCCGTACTGGTTGCTCCACGTTCCAATCCACGTCACGGCTGCCCCCTGTGATGACCTGGCCGGTCGCGGCAATCCTCGTACCGGTGCATCGCATCACGGCGGGGCCGACGCGGCCTGCGAGGCGACGAGGGCGTGCGATCGCGACGCCCTCGGGCCTGTCGAGGCGGGGCCTCAAGTCCTCGGCTCGCCGTATTGGTTGACCAGGATCGTCGGCCCGGGCGGCGCCGTCGTCTGCACGTGGTGCTCCATGCCGTTGAACGTGTAGACGGTGTCCCAGAACTGCGGCGGGCCCGAAGCCGGCTCCGTGCTGCAGCGCTGGACGTCCTCGATGCGGGTGCCGCTGTTGGCGCTGCCGATCGCGTTGCCCACCAGCGCGCCGCCGATGGCGCCGGCCGCGACCGCGCCGTGGCCGCGCGCCACCTGGTGGCCCAGGATGCCGCCGAGGATGCCGCCGATCACCGTGCCGCCGACCTGGTTGCGGTTGTCGCGCACCTCGGCCTGCTCGACCCAGCAGCGCTGCGTCGGCGTGCCGTAGACCGCGCGCGTCGCGATCACCTGCGCCTGGAACAGCTGCTCCTGCGGACGGCGGCGCGCGTCGTACGCGGGGGGCGCCGGCGGCGCCCAGCCGGTGTCGGCCACGGGCATGCCCGAAGGCACCATGCGCACCGAGCTGATGCTGTTGTTCAACCCCATCGCCTCGAGGTTCGGGTAGTTGCCCGGACGCAGGAACACGCAGTGGCCGCCGTACCAGGCGTCCTCGCAGGCTTCCCAGCGATCGCCGACCACCACCATCGACGAGGCGCGGTCGTCGAAGCCGGCGTCGGCGAGGTTGTCGACGTTGCCCGAGGTGCTGAGCGCGCGGCCGCGGAAGTTGTCGCGCGCATAGAGCGTGACCTGGCCGGGCAGCGGCTGCGGCGCCCAGCGATCGCTCGCGAACTGGCCGTTGCGGTCGACCCAGCGCGCCGACGAGATGCGCTCGTTCAGGCCCATCGAGCTGAGCGACGGATAGTTGCCGGGTCGCAGGATGTAGCAGTGGCCGCGGAACCCCGCGTCGTCACAGACCTCCCAGGGTCGCCCGCTGACGACGACGGACGAGGCGCGATCGTTGAAGCCGATGCGCTGGAAGTTGTCGATTGGATCGTGCACGGTGAAGGCGCGGCCGCCGTAGTTGTCGTACTCGTAGAACGTGACGTCGGCCAGGGCGGCGCCGCCAAAGGCGAGGGCGGCCGCGGCCAGCGAGATCTTGAAGAGTCTGGTTGTCATCGGACACTCTCCGTTGTCGTGATGCAACGGAACGGGCAATCCAGGGGCCTGTTTCGTGCCCGACAGCGGTGCCGCGCAGCGGCCGGAAGTCAGGTCGCCTCGACGCGGCGCAAGCGCACGTGCGCGACCAGCCCGCCCTCGGGCGCGTTGGTCATCTCGAGGCTGCCGCCCATGCGCTGGATCGACTTCTTCACCACCGCCAGGCCCAAGCCCGCGCCGGTGGCCGACGTGCGTGCCGTGTCGCCGCGGAAGAACGGCGTGGTCAGCTGCGCGAGCTTGTCCACCGGCACGCCGGGGCCGCGATCGCGCACGGTCACGATGATCCACGGCCCGGCCTGCAGCTGGCCCACCTGCACCTCGGCGGGGACGGTGTCCGAGGGGCGGCCGTAGCGGCGCGCGTTCTCGAACAGGTTGGCGAACACGCGCCCGAGCTCGATCGGGTCGCCCAGCACGCGCGAGACCGGCGACAGCTGGATCGCGATGCGGATCTGGCTGGCATCGCGGAAGGCCAGCGCCTCGCGCTCGACCACCGCGGCCAGCGGCACGGGCTCCAGGCGCGTGACGCCCGGGCGCGCGTAGTCCATGAACTTGTCGATGATCGCGTCGAGCTGGTCGATGTCCTCGGCGATGTGGCTGCGAGCCTCCTCGTCGGGCACGCTGATCTCGGCCTCGAGGCGGATGCGCGCCAGGGGCGTGCGCAGGTCGTGCGAGATACCGGCCAGCATCACGGTGCGGTCCTGCTCGACCTTCGCGAGGTCGCGCGCCATGCGGTTGAAGCCGATGTTGACGGCGCGCACCTCGGGCGTGCCGACGCGTTCGTCCAGGCGGATGTCGTACTCGCCTTCACGGATGCGGGCGGTGGCCGTGGACAGGTCCTTCAACGGCCGGTTGATCAGGCCCGCGATGGTGGCCGAGCCGATGATGGTGGCCAGGATGGCGATGCCCACCCACACGAACCAGGTGCTGGAGGTGAGCGGCGTGACGCGCGCCGACTCGGCCTGCAGCCAGTAACGGTCGTCGTCGATCGTGAATCCCACCCACAGGGCGTCCTGGCCGTTGACCGAGCGCGCGACGACGGTGCCCTCGCCGAGGCGCACGCGCAGTTCGGCCGCGATGCGGCGCGTGAAGGCGTCGACCTCGTAGGGATCCCAGCGGTCCGTCGGCTCGCGCGGGAGCACGCGCACGGCCTCCTGGTCGGTCATCGACTTCATCAGCGCGATGCGCGTGATGCCGTCGACGTTCTTCATCGCGCCGCGCGACAGGTTCACGAGGCTGGCGATCTGCTGGGCGGCCACCACCGCGCGCGGCTCGAATTCGAGCTGGCGCAGCGTCTGCACCCAGGCGATCACGCCGCCGGTCAGCAGCAGCGACAGCAGGAAGAACGTGCGCCAGAACAGACTCAGCGACAGGTGCTTGCGTTCCATCCCCGGCTTCTGCTGAAGGTGGTCAGGCCGTTTCGCTGGGGACGAACACGTAGCCCACGCCCCACACGGTCTGGATGTAGCGCGGGTTCGACGGATCCGGCTCGATCATCTTGCGCAGGCGCGAGATCTGCACGTCCAGGCTGCGGTCGAAGGGCTCGAAGTCGCGGCCGCGCGCGAGCTGGGCGAGCTTGTCGCGCGACAACGGCTGGCGCGGATGGCGCACCAGCGCCTTGAGCATCGAGAACTCGCCGGTGGTCAGCGCGATCGGCTCGCCGTCCTTGGTCAGGCGGCGCAGCGACAGGTCGAACTCGAAGTCGCCGAACTGCACGACCTGCGCATCCTTGGCGGGGGCGCCGGGCGCCTCCTGCGGCGGGCGGCGGCGCAGCACCGCATGCACGCGGGCGAGGAGCTCGCGCGGGTTGAACGGCTTGGGCAGGTAGTCGTCGGCGCCCACCTCGAGGCCGACGATGCGGTCCACGTCCTCGACCTTGGCGGTGAGCATGATGATGGGCGTGCGGTCGCCGGCGGCGCGCAGGCGGCGGCAGATCGACAGGCCGTCCTCGCCCGGCAGCATCAGGTCGAGCACGATCAGGTCGATGTTCTCCCGCGTCATCAGGCGGTTGAGGGCCTTGCCGTCCTCGGCCAGCAGGACATCGAAGCCTTCCTGGCTGAGATAGCGGCGCAGCAGGTCGCGGATGCGGGCGTCATCGTCGAGGACGACGATGCGATCTTGGCGGGTGCCTGGGACTGCCGACATGGATGGCTCCAACAAATATGTAACAGGCTCGATTCTGCGGGGCAAAAACGCGGTTGACACGTTTTTCAGCCCGACCTTTTAGTTCTGTTACAAATTTGCCGGGACCTCGATAGCCGTGCTCCCGTCACCCCTTTTGCGGACCCCGGCCGTTCAATGGGCATCATCCACGCATGAACGCGACCATGAACAAGACCCCGCTCGCCATCGTTCCCGCCACGTTGCTCGCCGCGCTGCTCGCATCGCCCCTGGCCTCCATCGCGCAGGCCGCGCCCGGGGTGCCGGTGCTGGCGGTCCAGAAGGATCCCGAAGGGGTGGTCACGCTCGCCAGCAGCGCCACCGTCCAGGTTCCCAACGACTGGATCACCGTGCAGTTCAGCACCAGCAAGGAAGGCATCGACGCCAACGCCGTGCAGGCCGCGCTGAAGGAGGCGCTGGGCGCCGCGCTGGCGCAGGCGCGCGCCGTCGCCAGGCCCGACGGCCACGTGGAAGTGCAGGGCGGCGGCTTCTCGCTGCAGCCGCGATTCAACGCCAAGGGCGTCGTCAACGGCTGGACGGGCAGCACCTCGCTGGTGGTGCAGGGCCGCGACATGGGCACGATCGCCGAGCTGGCGGGCAAGGTGCAATCGATGACGGTGGGCAGCCTCGACTACGGCGTCTCGCGCGAGGCGCGCGAGAAGGTGGAGGGCGAACTCGCCGCCCAGGCGATCGCCCGCTTCCGGGCCAAGGCGGCCGACTACGCGAAGTCGTTCGGCTACGGCGCGTTCACGATCCGCGAAGTCAACGTCAACGTCGACAACAACCAGCCGCCGCCGCGGCCGTACGCGGTGCGCGCCAAGGCCATGGCGCTCAGCCAGAGCGAAGCGCTCCCGGTCGAGGCCGGCTCCGGCACCGTCACGGCCAACGTCAACGGCAGCGTCCAGCTGACCAAGTAGGCGGGCGCGTCGCGGTTTTCGCACGCGAGCCCGGCCGGGCGGGGCCGCGCTTGCTACGATCCCGCCATGACCGCCGACACGCCGCTCGAACCCCGCCTGCGCCACGTGCAATGCCTCGCCCCCGAGGGACTGCACCACATGGCCTATTGGGAATGGGGCGACGCCGCCAATCCCCGGGTGCTGGTGTGCGTGCACGGCCTGACGCGCCAGGGCCGCGATTTCGACACGCTCGCCCGTGCGCTGTCGGCCGAATACCGCGTCGTCTGCCCGGACGTGGTCGGCCGCGGCGAATCCGACTGGATGAAGAATCCGGCGTCGTACGCGATCCCCGCCTACGTGGCCGACATGGTCACGCTGCTCGCGCGCCTGGACGCGCGCGAGGTGCATTGGGTGGGCACGTCCATGGGCGGGCTGATCGGCATGGGGCTCGCGGCGCTGCCCGAGTCGCCGATCCGCCGGCTCGTCCTGAACGACGTCGGCCCCGCCATCGAGTATGCGGCGCTCGTGCGCATCGGCACCTATGTCGGCGTGCCGGTGCACTGGAACACGCTGGACGAGGCCGCCGACGCGCTGCGCGCGATCTCGCTCGGCTTCGGCCCGCACACGCGCGAGGAGTGGCTGGCGCTGACGCGCCCGCAGCTGGTGTCCGACGGCGACGGCTACAAGCCGCACTACGACCCGGCCATCGCCACGGCGTTCAAGGCGGTGACGCCCGAGCTGGCGGCCGCCGGCGAGGCCATGCTGTGGCACTCGTACGACGCGATCCGCTGCCCGACGCTGGTGCTGCGCGGCGCCGAGTCGGACCTGCTGTCGCGCGCGACCGCGCTCGCCATGGCGCAGCGCGGCCCGCGCGCCCGCGTGCACGAGGTCGCCGCGACGGGCCATGCGCCCACGCTGGTGCATGCCGACCAGGTGGCCGTGGTGCGCGATTTCCTGCTGTCCGCATCGCCATGAAGACCCAGGCGAGCAACGTCGCGGTCGACGACGCGCCGGCCATCGTGCGCATCGCCGACGTCGACATGGCGGCCGCGGCCGCCGAGCCGCACGCGGGCAGCGACAGCGAGCCGGGCGAGCCGGACGCGCGCGGCGACCTCGCGCTGGCGCGCGCGCGGGCCTTCGCGCAGCCGCTGCTGGTCGGACGGCTGCTGGACAGCGGCGAGCCCGCGATGGCCCATGCCCAGGGCGTCGCGCAGATCCTGGCCGACCTCGGCGCCACGCCGGCGATGCAGGCCGCGGCCTGGCTCGTCTATGCGGGCGACGGCCTGCAGCGGCCGATCGAGGTGGTGACCAAGGCCTTCGGGCCGTCGTACGCGAGCCTGGTGGACCTCACGCGCAAGCTGGTCAAGATCCAGCGCAACGCGCGCGAGGCGCAGGTCGGCAAGGATGTCGACGCGCAAAAGCGCGCCCTGCAGACCGAGCGCGTGCGCAAGATGCTGCTGGCGTTCTCGCGCGACCTGCGCGTGGTGCTGCTGCGGCTGGCCTCGCGGCTGCAGACGCTGCGCTGGCACGCGTCCAGCCGCACGCCGTGCCCGCCCGAGCTCGCGCGCGAGTCGCAGCAGGTGTTCGCGCCGCTGGCCAACCGGCTGGGCATCTGGCAGATCAAGTGGGAGCTGGAGGACCTGTCGTTCCGCTTCCTCGAGCCCGGCGAATACAAGCGCGTCGCCAAGCTGCTGGACGAGCGCCGCGTCGAGCGCGAGGCGGGCATCGTCGCCTTCCGCACGCAGCTCGAGCGCATGCTGGCCGAGTCCGGCATCCACGCCGACATCCAGGGGCGGCCCAAGCACATCTACAGCATCTGGAAGAAGATGCGCGGCAAGGAGCTCGACTTCGACCACGTGTTCGACATCCGCGCGGTGCGCGTGATCGTCGACAGCGTGGCCGACTGCTACGCCGCGCTCGGGCGCGTCAACGAGCGCTACGTGGCGGTCGACGGCGAGTTCGACGACTACATCGCCAAGCCCAAGGCCAACGGCTACCAGTCGCTGCACACCGTCGTGAAGGACGACAAGGGCCGGGCGTTCGAGGTGCAGATCCGCACCCGCGAGATGCACGAGCACGCCGAGCACGGCGTCGCCGCGCACTGGGCCTACAAGGAGGCGGGCAGCAAGGGCTACGCCGGCGTCAGCGCCGCGGGGGCGTTCGAGGACCAGGTCGCGCAGGCGCGCAAGGCGGTGCTGCGCCAGCTGCTGGCCTGGGAGCGCGACTTCGTCGCCGAGCCCGGCGCCGACGCCCTGCCGGCCGTCGGCGGCGAGGACGCGCCGGCCGACGCGCCCGGCTTCGAGGACCGCATCTACGTCTTCACGCCGCAGGCCAGCGTGATCGAGCTGCCCGCGGGCGGCACGCCGGTCGACTTCGCCTACGCGCTGCACACCGACGTCGGCCACCGCTGCCGCGGCGCGCGCGTGGATGGCGTGATGGTGCCGCTGCAGACGCCGCTGCAGAACGGGCAGACGGTCGAGATCGTCACCGTGCGCGAGGGCGGCCCGTCGATGGACTGGCTCAATCCCGAGCTGCATTTCCTGCAGAGCCCGCGCGCCCGGGCCAAGGTGCGTGCCTGGTTCAACGCGCTGCAGCACGCGCAGACGGTGGCCAAGGGACGCGAGCTGGTCGAGAAGCTGCTGCAGCGCGAGGGCCGCACCGCCACGAGCCTCGTGGAGCTCGCCGGCAAGCTGGGCTTCGACGACGCGCAGGCGCTGTTCGAGGTGGTCGGCAAGGACGAATACTCGCTGCGCAACATCGAGAACCTGCTGCGCCCCGCGGAGCCGCCCGCGCCCGACGAGCCGATCCAGCTCAAGCGCCCGCGCACCGGCGGCGCGGCCGGCGGCGTGCTGGTGGTGGGCATCGACTCGCTGCTGACGACGCTGGCGAGCTGCTGCCGGCCGGCGCCGCCCGACGCGATCGGCGGCTACGTCACGCGCGGCAAGGGCGTCGCGGTCCATCGGCTCGACTGCGTCAACTTCCGCCACATGTCCGAGACCAATCCCGAGCGTGTCATTCCGGTCGAATGGGGACTGGCGGCCGGGGAGGGCCGTCCCGGCAAGGACGTCTACGCCGTGGACATCGTCGTCGAGGCGCAGGACCGCCAGGGCCTGCTGCGCGACATCTCCGACGTGCTGGCCAAGCAGCGCGTCAACGTGATCGGCGTGGCTTCGCAGTCCACCAAGGGCATCGGCGACCGCCGCGCGTTCATGACGTTCACGGTGGAGATCGACAGCGTCGACCGCCTGGGCCAGGTGCTGGGCCTGGTCGCGAAGGTGGGCGGCGTCGAATCCGCGCGCCGCCGCTGACGCCCGCCGGCGGGAAATCACGGGCGCGCAAGCCGGGCCGCTGCTCGACAATGGCGTCCATGGACCAGAACCCCTACGCGCCGCCGCGCAGCCTCGTCGTCGATTCGCCCGCCGGGGGCGCCGGCGCCGAGCTGCCGCCGCTGTTCGCCGTCTCGCTGCCCAAGCTGGTCGTGCTGTCCATCGTCACGTTCGGGCTGTACGAGGTCTACTGGGCCTACAGGCACTGGGTCGCGATCCGCCGCGAGGAGCGCTCGGACATCCTGCCGGCCGCGCGCGCCTTCTTCGGCGTCATCTTCTGCTGGGCGCTGTTCAGGCGCATCGAGAAGATGGGCAACGCGGCGAAGGTGCCCGACGCGCCGCCCGCCGGCTTCCTGGCGGTCGCGTGGATCATCGTCACGCTGTGCTGGCGGCTGCCGGATCCGGCCTGGGTGATCTCGATGGGCGCGCCGCTGTTCACGCTGCCCATCCAGGCCTACGCCAACCGGATCAACGCGCGGCTCGCGCCGGGCCATGACCGGAACGCGCGCTTCGGCCCGGCCAACATCGGCTGGATCGTCGTCGGCGGCAGCGTGCTGGCGCTGGCGATGGTGGGGCTGTTCATGCCGGCCGACCCGGGCGGCTGAGGCCGTGGCGGCCGGCGGCCGGCACCGACCATGAGGAAATCCTCATGCCGGACTGGCCTTTTTCGGCGACGATAGGATTTTCAGCGACGGCCCCCGCCCCGACGTGGCGCGTGGGCGCCGGTCTTGCCCTGCAGTTCCGCCTTCAAACCCTGTCGTCCGGAGAACCCATGGCTCGCTCACCGTCCTCGACGCTGCCCGCGTCCGGCATCGACCCCGGCATCACGCAAGCCGCCGACCGAATCGTCCGCCGCCTGCTCAGCTCCGTGTCCACGGCCGCCGCGCTGCGCCTGTGGGACGGCGTGACGCACAGCTTCGGCCATGGCACGTCCCGCTTCACGCTGATCCTGCGCGACCCCGGCGTGCTGCGCGACCTCGTCCTCAAGCGCGGCCCCATCCCGCTGGCCGATGCGTATTTCCGCGGGCGGCTCGATGTCGAGGGCGACCTGTACGAGGCGCTCGGCCTGAAGCACCACTTCCAGAACCTGACGCTCAGCGGCCGCGAGCGCTTCGCGCTGCTGCTGGACGCGCTGCGCCTGAAGTTCGCGCCGGTCAGCTCGGCCTCGCCCGCCGGCGAACCGCCGGCCACGACGCAGTTCACGCACGACCACTCGATGGACAGCGACCGTGCGGCCATCTCGCACCACTACGACGTCTCCAACGCCTTCTACCGGCTGTTCCTGGACGAGCGCATGGTGTATTCCTGCGCGTATTTCCACGCGGCCGACGACAGCCTCGAGCAGGCGCAGGCGAACAAGCTCGACCACATCTGCCGCAAGCTCCGCCTCAAGCCGGGCGGCCGGCACCTGGACATCGGCTGCGGCTGGGGCGCGCTGGTGATCTGGGCCGCCAAGCACTACGGCGTGCATGCCCACGGCATCACGCTCAGCAAGGAGCAGCTGGCGGAGGCGCAGTCGCGCATCGCCGCCGAGGGCCTGCAGGATCGCGTCACGGTCGAACTGCGCGACTACCGCGCGCTCGAAGGCCAGGGCGTCTACGACACGGTCTCGAGCGTCGGCATGTTCGAGCACGTCGGCCTGGCCAACCTGCCCACCTACCACGCGACGGTGCACCGCGTGCTCAAGCCGAACGGGCTGTTCCTCAATCATGGCATCACGCACGAGGAGGAGGGCTGGACGCCGAGCGTCGACACCGAGTTCATCAACCGCTACGTGTTCCCCGACGGCGAGCTCGATCGCGTCAGCAACATCCAGGCCGGCATGGAGCGCGCGGGCTTCGAGATCCAGGACGTCGAGAACCTGCGCCAGCACTACG
Source organism: Burkholderiales bacterium (assembly GCA_019510465.1). Taxonomy (GTDB): domain Bacteria; phylum Pseudomonadota; class Gammaproteobacteria; order Burkholderiales; family Burkholderiaceae_C; genus Scleromatobacter. The sequence continues at coordinate 1,735 of JAEKKH010000101.1, read as the reverse complement.
CCCGGACGCTGCGCCAGTGGGTCGCCCGCCTGGAGGCCAACCACGACGAGGCCGTGCACCACGTGAGCGAGGCCACGTACCGCGTGTGGCGCCTGTACATGGCGGCCAGCGCGCTGGAGTTCGAATCGGGCGGCACGGGCATCCACCAGATCCTGGCGTCGCGCCGCCCCGATGCGCGTCCGTATCCGCAACCGGTGCCACTGACGCGAGGGGACTTGTATGAGCACGAAAAAGCATGCTAGACTAGCTGTCTTGCAGGCGCGTAGCTCAGCTGGTTAGAGCACCACCTTGACATGGTGGGGGTCGTTGGTTCGAGTCCAATCGCGCCTACCAAATCCATGTCGCATTCGCCTGATGGCAAATGATGGCAAGGCCCCACGGGAAACCACGCAAGAGGGTGTACCGGTACAAGAGGCCAGGTAAGAATTTGGCGAACGCACGATAGTGCAGCCTGCAAGCAGGTTCGCTTCATTCAAAGTCAGCCCCGAACGACGCAAGTTGTTCGGGGCTTTTTCTTGGTTCATCGCGATTCCCGGTTCATGCGAGCTGGCGTCACTCGCTCTTCCATCCGCTCGTCATGGCGCGCGCTGGCGGTTCGGACGACCCGCCCCGCACAAGCGGCCGTCAGCGCGCCGGCGCCTCGTTCGAAGCGTTCAGGCGGTGCCGGGGCTGCCGAGGCCCTCGATGGGCCGAGGCACGCGACTCTTCCAAAAGCGGAGGCGTCGACCGGCAGGGCGGGCAGGGGCTTGGATCGCAGGCGCGCCGCCGTTCGAGGGTACCGACGACGGCTTGCCCGTGGCGGCGCCGGGCGCGGTCCGCGATCCCGTTCAGCCTCGCCTGGAGCAACGGACGTGCAACAAGCGCCCGCTACGATGACGACCTGCGTCGTCAACTTCCCTTCCGCTCCGATGAAGCCTTTCACCGCCTTCACGCGATTCGCCACCGCCACCGCCTGGGCGCTGCTCGCCGCGCCCCTGGCCCATGCCGACGGACTGGCCGACCTCAAGGGGGCGCTCGCGCGGCTGCAGGCGCTGACGCCGTTGAGGGCGACGCTGGACGTGAAGACCTTCGACCGACACGGCGATGGCGGCGACGCGGTCGACAAGGAGGGCCAGGCCAGCATCGGCGTGGAGGACGGGGCGCGCGGCCTGCAGGTGCTGTACGGCCGCGACACGCTCGCCCGCATGGACAGCGAGCAGCGCCAGCTCGTGCGCGACCTGAAGGCCAGGACGCCCACCGTCTGGGCCATCGGCAAGCTCGACTCGAGCGAGATCGTGCCGATGACGTCGGCCGCCTCGGCCCTCTCGCGTCGCGTCGAGGAGGCGCAGTTCAAGGGGGAGAAGCCCGACACCTGGAACGGCAAGGCCGCGCGCCTGCTGAGCTTCTCGATCCCGATCGACAAGCTGCCGCCGGAACAGCGCAAGTACGTCAAGGAGTTCGACGGCATGCTGTCGGTGTGGATCGCCGCCGACGGCACGCCCCTGGCCAGCGAGACGCACGTCACGGTCAAGGGCCGCGCCTTCATCGTCGTCAGCTTCGACGCCGTCGACGACTGGAGCACGACCTACGCCGTGCTGGGGGACCGCCTGGTGGCCCTGCGGGCGGAGAACCGCTCGTCCAGCAACGGCGCCGGAGAACACGGCGAGCAGCGCGTCGTCAAGACCTTGCAGCCGCAGGCCTGAGCGGCCCCGCTCAGCCCGGCCCCTGTGCCTGGCCGGCGCCGGATGCGGGCTTG
>JAEKKH010000330.1 GCA_019510465.1 Burkholderiales bacterium | reverse complement strand
CCGTGGGGCCGTCATTTCATCAGCTTCAACCAGTTGATGTTGAACCCACCGGCCAGCGCCTTGACGGCGATCTGCTGCTGGCCCGCCTGCAGCGTCACCTGGTGCGACACCGTCGTCCAGTTCTGCCAGCCGCCGGTCTTGGGCACCGACACGCTGCCGTAGACGGGGCTGCCCCCGGCCTTCTCGAGCTGGATGACGCCGCCGCCGTTGAGGCTGGCCACGCGGTACGACACCGTGTACGTGCCGGCCGTCGGGACGTTGACGTTCCACACGATCCAGTCGTTGGCGTCGATCCAGCCCACGTCCTGGCCGCCTTCGGAGCAGGCCTCGGTCTGGATGCCGCTCATGACGGCGTAGTTCTCGGCCTCGATCTGGATGTTGACCGGCGCGCCCTTCTGGTAGACGCGCACGTAGTCGACGTACATCTTGGCCGGCAGCGAGCCGTCGTCGATCGTGAAGCCGGGCCAGGTGCCGCCGACCGCCATGTTGAGCAGCAGGAAGAAGTCCTTCTGGAAGGCCTGCGTGTTGCCGGTGCCGTTGGTGATCTGCATCACGTGGTATTGCGTGCCGTCGACGAACCAGCGGAGGTAGTCGGCATCCCACTCGATCGCGTACACGTGATAGTCGGCCGGCGTGGTGACCATGCTGTTGCCGTAGTCGGCCTGCGTGCCGTTGGCGGCCTGCCAGTGCGCCGTGCCATAGACGGTGTTGCCGGTGTTGACCTGCTCCATGATGTCGAGCTCGCCCGACGCCGGCCAGCCCACGCTGGCGATGTTGCTGCCCAGCATCCACCAGCCCGGCCACGTGCCCTGCTTGACCGGCAGCTTGATGCGCGCCTCCATGCGGCCATACGTCCACGACTTCTTGCCCTGCGTCTTCATGCGGGCCGAGGTGTAGTGATAGCCGCCGTAGTCCTCGCGCTTGGCCGTGATGACGAGGTTGCCGTTCTCCACCGTGGCGTTCTCGCGCCGGTAGTACTCCAGTTCGTTGTTGCCCCAGCCGCCGCCGCCGGTCTCGAAGACCCAGTCGGGGCTGATGGAGCCGTTGAACTCGTCCGACCAGACGAGTTGCCAGGATTGCGCCTGGGCCGCGTGGCCGAGCAGCGCTGCGGCGGCCGTCACGAGAAGAGTACGGAGTTTCATCATGCTTGCCTCATGCGTATGGTTGTGCGAACTTCGGGCGCGCATCGATGGAACCGGTTCCGCCGCGCGCGCGCCGATGCTAACGAAAGCGCTTTCACGACGCATCGCTGAAACTGGGTACGGCCGGTCGGATACAACGTCTTGCAAACGATTTCGCGGCGCGGATTCCTCGGCGCCAGCGCGTGACGCTGGCCCGCAGCGGGCGATCGTTCGGCGCGCGCTCGAAATGCTGCAGTGCACGCGCCGGATCGCCGGCGGCGATCGCGGTGCGCTCTCAGCCCGGGCCCGAGGCGTGCACCTTGCCCAGCAGCCACTGCAGGCCGGCCAGGTGTTGCTGGTCGTGGCTGCACAGGTAGTGGATCAGGCTGCGCAGGGTGAGCGGGCCGTAGCCCTCGAAGACCGCGCTGCGCGCGAGCTGCGCGTCGGACAGGCCGCGGATCATCTCCATCGTCGCGGCGCGCGCCGCACGGAAGCTCGTGAGCACACGCGCCGGCTCGTCACGCGCGTAGGCGCGCTCGCGCACGAGGGCGTCCGTGTCGATCGACGCGAGCAGCGGGCCGTCCTCGGCCAGCGTGCGGCGGATGCGCCCCTGGTAGCCGTCGACCTCGATGTCGCGCAGGTGGCACAGCTGTTCCAGCGCGGTGAGCGGCTCGCTGGGCACGCCGTCCCAGGACGGCGGCGCCCACTGCCGGAACCCCGGCGGGAAGGCGGCGAAGTGGGCCTCGAGCTGGTCGGGGAAGGCGGCGAGGGTGGCGAGCGTGATGGCGTGCATCGCGCGATCTTGGCGCAAGCGCGCGGTCGTGGCGCGCGCCGGGACTTTGCCGCGACCCGAAGGCCCGCCCGCGCCCCCCAATTCGACGGACGCCAAGCCGCCCCGGCGGTCGTAGGCTTGCCGCCTTGCCCGGGCGGAGGAGAGCCATGCTGAATTCGGAAACGCTGGAGGTCGCCATCGGAATGGTGTTCCTGTTCCTGCTGATGTCGCTGATCTGCACGGCGATCAAGGAATGGATCGAGGCGCTGCTGAAATGGCGCGCGATGGATCTCGAACGCGCGATGCGCACGCTGCTGGCCGACGACGACGGCAGCACCACGCAGGCGCTCTACACGCACCCGATCATCTATTCGCTGTTCCAGGGCAGCTACGACGCCGCGCAGTTGCGCAGCAGCTGGCTCGTGATGGGCACGGGTGCCGACAAGCACATGCGGCTCGGCGCGCGCCGCAACCTGCCGTCCTACATCCCGACCGCGCACTTCGCCACCGCGTTCATCGACTATGTCGCGCGCGGCCCGGCCACGCCCGGCGCCGCGACGTCCAACGCGGCGCCCGGACCGCTCACGATCGACCTGCTGCGCAGGCAGGCCGCGCAGCTGCCCGAGCACCTCTCGCGCACGGTGATCGCGGGCATCGACTACGCCAACGGCGACATCGCCAGGGTGCGCAAGGCGGTGGAGCAGTGGTTCGACGGCGCGATGGACCGTGCCTCGGGCTGGTACAAGCGGCGCACGCAGGCGCTGCTGTTCATGGTCGGGCTCCTGACGGCCGTGCTGCTCAACGTCGACGCGCTGCACATCCTGCACCGGCTGACGCACGACAAGACGTATCGCGACGTCGTCGTCAGCCGAGCCGCCGCGGCCAAGGCGCCGGCCTCGGCCAGCGCCGGCGACGAGCTCGCGTCGATCGCGCTGGCGCGCGGAGAGCTCGACGCCGTCGCCATGCCCATCGGCTGGGAATCGCCCACCACGCAGGGCGACCAGACGCAGCTGTGGCCGACGCAGTTCTGCAGCACGAGCACCGACGGCCAGGGCACGCTGTCCGAGGCGTGCACGTTCGGCCGCAACCCGGTCTACGCCGTCGTGCGCATGGTCTTCGGCTGGCTGGTGACCGCGCTGGCCGTGATGCTGGGCGCGCCGTTCTGGTTCGACGTGCTCAACCGCATCATGGTGATCCGCTCCACCGTGAAGCCGCACGAGAAGAGCCCCGAGGAGCCCTCGCAGGACGGCGGCTCGGACCCGGTGCAGCGCGTCGTGCTCAGCGCCGACCCGGCGCCGGCAGCCACGCCCCCGGATCCGCCGACGCCGGACAGCGGCGCCCCGCAACCGGCCGCGTGAGGCGTCGCCCGAACGGAAAAGGGCCCCGCGCGGGGCCCTTTCGTTCGTGACGCGAGGCGTCGCTCAGGGATACAGGCCGCGCTCCTCGCGCGCGATCAGGATCCGCTCGCAGGCGACCGCGAAGGTGGCGGTGCGCAGCGTGATCTTGTAGCGGTCGGCCGTCTCCCAGATCTTCCTGAGCGCGTCGACCATGATCTTGTCCAGGCGGACGTTGATCTCGTCCTCGCTCCAGAAGAAGCTGGAGAAGTCCTGCACCCACTCGAAGTACGACACCGTCACGCCGCCGGCGTTGCAGATGACGTCGGGCACGACGAGGATCTTGCGCTCGGCCAGGATGTCGTCGGCGGAAGGCGTCGTCGGGCCGTTGGCGCCTTCGAGGACCATCCTGGCCTTGATGCGCTTGGCGCGCGCCTCGGTGATCTGGCCTTCGAGGGCGGCCGGGATCATGATCTCGCAGTCGACGTCCCAGAACTCTTCCGACTTCATCGTGTCGGCGCCCTGGAAGCCCGCCACGCCGCCGGTGCGGTTGACGTGCGGGATCAGTTCCGACAGGTCGAAGCCGTTGGCGTTGTAGATGGTGCCGGTGTGGTCCTGCGCCGCGACGATCTTCGCGCCGGCCTGGCCGAACAGTTCGGCGGCCGAGCCGCCCACGTTGCCGAAGCCCTGCACGGCGACGCGCGCGCCGTTGAGGTCGAGGCCGATGCGGCGCGCCGCTTCGCGGCCGGTGACGAACACGCCGCGGCCGGTGGCCTTGATGCGGCCGGCGGACCCGCCCAGGTGCAGCGGCTTGCCGGTGACCACGCCCGTGGACGTGGAGCCGGTGTTCATCGAGTACGTGTCCATCATCCAGGCCATGATCTGGCCGTTGGTGTTCACGTCCGGCGCCGGGATGTCCTTCTGCGGGCCGATGATCAGGCCGATCTCGCTGGTGTAGCGGCGCGTCA
>JAEKKH010000100.1 GCA_019510465.1 Burkholderiales bacterium | reverse complement strand
CCGCCGGTGTTGACGTCGATGGTCGTCAGCGCCTCGGTCTGGTCGATGATGAGGTAGCCGCCGCTCTTGAGGTCGACGCGGCGCGCGAGCGCGCGGGCGATCTCCTCCTCGATGTTGTACAGGTCGAAGATCGGGCGCTCGCCCTTGTAGTGCTCGAGCCGGCCCACCGAGCTCGACGCATACATCTCGCCGAAGGCGCGCAACGACTCGTACTGCAGCCGGGAATCGATGCGGATCGACTGCGTGTGCTCGTTGGCGATGTCGCGCAGCACGCGCTCGGCCAGGCTGAGATCCTGGTGCAGCAGCGAGCCGGCGGGCTTGGACAGCGCGCGCTCGCGGATGCGGTTCCAGGTGGTGCGCAGGTAGGCGATGTCCTCTGCCAGCTCCTGGTCGCTCGCCTCCTCCGCGTTGGTGCGCAGGATGAAGCCGCCGCCGCCTTCGAGCGGGTTGCCCGCCAGCGCGATCATGCGGGCACGCAGCTGCTCGCGCAGCTCGTGCGAGCCGATGCGCTGCGAGATGCCGATGTGGTTGTCATGCGGCAGGTAGACCAGCAACCGGCCGGCGATGCTCACCTGCGTGGTCAGCCGCGCCCCCTTGGTGCCGATCGGATCCTTGACCACCTGCACCGTGAGCGACTGGCCCTCGAACACCAGCTTCTCGATGGCGGTCGGCACGTTGTCGGGCTTGGCGGCCGGGTGGCCGTGCAGGTCGGCCACGTGCAGGAAGGCCGCGCGTTCCAGGCCGATGTCGATGAAGGCCGACTGCATGCCGGGCAGCACGCGCGCCACCTTGCCGAGGTAGACGTTGCCGACCAGGCCGCGCTCCAACGAACGCTCGAGATGCAGTTCCTGGATCGCGCCGTTCTCGATGATCGCGACCCGCGTCTCTTGGGGCGACCAGTTGACCAGGATGTCGTGCATGTCGATGCCGTTGTTGTCTCGCGGTTCTTATTCCTGGAACTCGACGCCAGCGTCCAGCAGCAGTCGCGCAGTCTCGTGCAGGGGCAAACCCATGATACCGGAGTAGCTGCCCGTGATGCGCTCGATCCAGGCGGCCACGCGGCTCTGGATCGCGTAGGCGCCGGCCTTGCCGAACGGCTCGCCGCTGGCGACGTAGGCCGCGATCGCGTGCGCGGGCATGGGCGCGAAGCGCACCGTGGAGACGCTCAACGCGCTGGTTCGCGCGCGGCCCGTCGCACTCGCCAGCGCCACCGCCGTCATCACGCGATGGGTGCGCCCCGACAGGCGCTCCAGCGTGGCGACGGCGTCCTGCGCGTCGGCGGGCTTGCCGAAGATGCGGCGGCCGAGCGCCACGGTGGTATCGGCGCACAGCACCGGCGCCGGCGGCAGGCAGCGCCGGCGCAGCCGGGCGACGGCGGCGTCCAGCTTCAGCTGCGTGACGCGCTCGCAGTAGGCCGCGGGCGTCTCGCCGGCCATGTGCGCCTCCAGCGCCTCGGCGTCCTCGTCGGGCGCGGCAAGCAGCAGTTCGTGGCGCACCCCCAGCTGGTCGAGCAGCTGGCGGCGGCGCGGACTCTGGGAAGCGAGGTAGATGAACGAGTGCTTCTTCATGGGGGGTTGGCACGTCGGCCGTTCGCGTGGGGGGCTGTCGTCGAAGGGGGCCGGCCCCTGCTCGAATCACGACGTCGGGTTGCAGCCCGTCGCTGCGCAGACCGCGATTCCAGGCCAGGGCCGGGCGCCGCCAGCGGCACCGCGCCACGGCTGTTCATTCGCGATGATAGGGATGATGGGTCGACAAGCTCCACGCCCGATACAGCGCCTCGGCCAGCAGCGGCCGCACGAACGCGTGCGGCAGCGTGAGGTCGGACAGCCGCGCGGTCTCGTCGGCGGTGGCCTTCAGGCCGGGATCGAGGCCGTCGGGACCGCCGATCAGGAAGGCGACGTCGCGCCCGTCGCCGCGCCAGAACTCGAGCCGGTCGGCGAGCGCGCGCGTGGTCCAGCGCGTCCCGTGCTCATCGAGCACCACGCGCCGCACGCCGGCCGGCAGCACGGACTCGAGCCGCCTGGCCTCCGCCTGCATCATCTGCGCCGCGATCCGGCCGCCGGTGCGGGACTCGGCCTTGACCGCCTTGAGCTCGAGCCGCATCTCGGGCGGGAAGCGGCGCTCGAATTCCTCGTACGCCGCCTCGGCCCAGGCGGGCGGCTTCTGGCCGACGGAGGCGATGATCAGACGCATGGTCCCTGACGTGAGAACGGCGACCGAAGTCGCCGTTGGTTGTGGATCGGTCGATCCGATCAGCCGCGGCGCGCCGCGGCCTTCTTGGCGCCCACAACCTGGGTGGCTGCCGTCTTCTTCGCGGTCTTCTTGGCCGCGGTGGACGCGTTGCGCGAGCTGTTGGCCGGCACCACGATCTTCTTGACCGGCGCCGCCTTCGCCGGCGCGGCGCCCGTGCGAACGGCCGTCGAGCCGGCACGCGTCTTCTTGGCGGCGGCGACCTTGCCGGCCACCGACTTCGGTGCCGGCTTGGCCCGGCCCGCCTGCGAGCCGGCCGGCTTGGTGGCCGCGGCTTCGCGCGCGCTGGTCTTGCGGGCCGGACCGCGCGTGGACGTGGAACGCTCGGCCGGTGTCTTGGCGCGCGGCAGCGGCGCCGCCTTGCCGGCAGCCGTCTTCTTCGCGGCCGGCTTCTTCAGCGCGACCTTCTTCGCGGGTGTCTCGTCGTCCGCGCCGAGGGCCTTGGCGGCCTTCGCGCGCTTCTTCGGCTTGGGCGCGTCCTCGGCATCGTCGTCGGCGCCTTCCGAGGCCTTGACCAGGCCGCCGGTGCGGCCGCCGCCGAGCTTGATCGCCACCGGCTTGCCGCCCCAGATCTCTTCCAGGCGGTAGTAGTCGCGGATCGACGGCTGCATGATGTGCGCGACGGCCGCGCCGCAGTCGACGATGATCCACTCGCCGTTCTCTTCGCCCTCGGTGCGCAGCACGGGCATGCCGGCGGACCTCACCGCGTCGCGCACGCTCGCCGCGAGCGCCTTGGTCTGGCGGTTGCTGGCGCCGGCGGCGACGATCACGCGCTCGAACAGCGGAGACAGGTGCTCGGTGTTGAAGACCTGGATGTTCTGGGCCTTGACGTCTTCCAGGCCATCGACGATGGCGCGTTGCAGTTTGCGGATGTCCATGTTTTCGTTCTATTCCTACGGGGTCTGGTCTTGAATCTTGCGCGCTGGGAGGCCTCGCGAAGCCTGCGCGCCGAACGCGCAGGATGCGAGACCTGACGCCGTCACTTTGGATGGGTATAGAGGTGGTGGTCGGCAATATAGCGCGCCACCGGCGCGCCGACCAGCGCCGTGACGTCCAGCCCGGCCGCGGCGCGCTCGCGCACCACGGTGGCCGAATGGGGATGGGGCGGCATCCGGACGACGCGCAGCGCGTGCTCGACGCCGGCCATGCCGGACGCCGCGCGCACCGGCTCGCCGTCGCGCGCGGCCACCGCCAGGCCGGCCAGCGCGACGATCTCGCGCCAGTCGTGCCAGGTGTCGAAGCGCGCGTACTGGTCCTGGCCGATGACCAGCCACCAGCGTGTGCCGGGCTGCTCGGCGTGCAGCGCGCGCAGCGTGTCCACCGTGTAGCTGGGCCCGGCGCGATGGAGCTCGCGGTCGTCGATGGAAAAGCGCGGCTCGCCGGCCGTCAGGCGCTGCAGCATCGCGACGCGGTCCGCGGCCGACGCCGGCGGCCGGTCGGCCTTGTGCGGCGACTGCCGGGCAGGCAGCCACACGAGCGCGTCCAGCGCCAGCTGCTCCAGCGCGCAGTGCGCGAGCGCGAGATGCGCGAGATGGGGCGGATCGAAGCTGCCGCCCAGGAGGCCCGCGTTCATTGACGCCCCTTGCGCGCCGGACACGCCGGTGCTTCGCCCGCGGCAGGTGCGAGCCGGCCGGGGGCGGCCGGGCGCTCGCCGCGCGAGCCGGTGCTCATGGCCGCGCTCAAGCGATCCAGTCGCGCGGACGCAGGAAGTCCGCGTACAGCGCCGCCTCGGGCGTGCCGTCCTGCGGTGCCCATTGGTAGCGCCACTGCGCCAGCGGCGGCATCGACATCAGGATGGCCTCGGTGCGCCCGCCCGATTGCAGGCCGAACAGGGTGCCGCGGTCCCACACGAGGTTGAACTCGACGTAGCGGCCGCGACGGTAGGCCTGGAAGTCGCGCTCGCGCTCGCCGTAGGCCAGCGCCCGGCGGCGCTCGACGATGGGCAGGTAGGCGGCGAGGAACGCGTCGCCCACCGAGCGCAGCATCGCGAAGCCTTGCTCGAAGCCGAGCTCGTCGACGTCGTCGAAGAAGATGCCGCCGATGCCGCGCGGCTCGCCGCGATGCTTCAGGAAGAAGTACTCGTCGCACCACTTCTTGAAGCGCGGGTACAGCGTGTCGCCGAACGGCGCGAGCGCGTCCTTGCAGGTGGCGTGGAAGTGGCGGGCGTCGTCCTCGAAGCCGTAGTACGGCGTCAGGTCCATGCCGCCGCCGAACCAGAACACGGGGTCTGCGTCCTGCGGGAACGCGCAGAACATGCGCACGTTCATGTGCACGGTGGGCACGTACGGGTTGCGCGGATGGAAGACGAGCGAGACTCCCAGCGCCTCGAAGCCGGCGCCGGCGAGCTCGGGCCGCGCCGCGGTGGCCGATGGCGGCAGCGTGCGGCCCTGGACGTGGCTGAAGTTGCAGCCGCCGCGCTCGATCAGCGCCCCGCCCTCGATCAGCCGCGTCAGGCCGTCGCCCTCGAGCGCGCCGCCCGCCGGGCGCGTCCAGCCGTCGCTGACGAAGGCGCCGCCATCGGCCGCTTCCACGGCTGCGACGATGCGCGCCTGCAGGCCCAGCAGCCAGGCCCGGACGGCCGCGACGTCGGGCGGTCCGCTCATCGAGGAGGACGAAGGTGTCGGATTCATGGCGTCGGAAGGTTCAGAGCAGCCGCACGGGCGCGGCCAGCGCGAGGCGCCGGCCGGTGCGGCCCCGCAGGCGCTGCGCGAAGCATGCCAGGTCCGCGCCGGCGTCGCCGCTCAGGCGCCAGGCCGACTCGAGCCCGACCTCGCGCCGCGGGTAGTCGAGGTAGGCCAGCACCACCGGCACCCCGGCCTGCAGGGCCACCTGATGGAAACCGCTGCGCCAGCCCGGCGTGAGCCGGCGCGTGCCCTCGGGCGACAGGGCCAGCCACATGAACTCGTCGCGCTCGCGCGCGTCGCGCAGCCGTTGCGCCATCTGCCCGACGACGCCGTTGGGCGCGTCGCGCACCACCGGGATGCCGCCGAGCCAGCGCAGCCAGCGGCCCATCAACGGGATGCGGAACAGCGTGGCCTTGCCCCAGAACGCGACCGGCACGCCCAGCGCCCACTTGGCCAGCACCGCCCAGGCGAAGTCCCAGTTGGACGTGTGCGGATAGACGACGACCACGCCCTGGCGCGCCGGCAGGCCGTCGCAGACGACGCGCCAGCCGCACAGCCGCAGCATCGCGCGGGCGAGGCGGCTGCCCTCGAACTCGAGCGGGCGCACCGGCAGGCGGCTCGGGCCGGCGGCCCGCGCCTCGGCCGGCGGCGCCGGCATCGACGCCGCGAGATCGCGGGCGCCGGCGTCCCAGCACTCAGCGCTTGTGGATGGCACGGTGGCCGATGTCGGTGCGATGCTGCGCGCCATCGAAATGGATGCCGCGCAGCGCCTCGTACGCGCGCTGCTGCGCCGCACGCGTGGAATCGCCGAGCGCGGTGACGCACAGCACGCGGCCGCCGGTGACGCTGGTGACGTCGCCCTGCAGCGCGGTGCCGGCGTGGAACACGACGGCGTCCTCGGCCTCGGCCGGCAGGCCGCTGATGCGGTCGCCCTTGCGAGGGGCCTCCGGATAGCCCGCGGCCGCCATCACGACGCCGAGCGCGACGCGGCGGTCCCACTGCAGCTCGACCTGGTCGAGCGTGCCGTCGGTGGCGTGCATCAGCACCTCGGCGAGGTCGGTCTTGAGGCGCATCATGATCGGCTGCGTCTCCGGATCGCCCATGCGCGTGTTGAACTCGAGCGTCTTCGGGTGGCCGCCGGCATCGATCATCAGGCCCGCGTACAGGAAGCCCGTGAACACGATGCCGTCCTTGGCCATGCCCTCGACGGTGGGCAGGATGATCTCGTGCATCACGCGCTGGTGCACGTTGGGGGTGACCACCGGCGCCGGCGAGTAGGCGCCCATGCCGCCGGTGTTGGGGCCGGTGTCGCCGTCGGACAGGCGCTTGTGGTCCTGGCTGGAGGCCAGCGCCAGCACGTTCCTGCCGTCCACCATCACGATGAAGCTGGCTTCCTCGCCGGCGAGGAATTCCTCGATGACGACGCGCGGCGCATCGTTGTGCTGCACCGCCAGGCCGCCCTCGGGCCTGAGCATCCAGTCGACGGCGGCGTGCGCCTCGTCGAGCGTCGTGGCCACGACCACCCCCTTGCCGGCGGCCAGCCCGTCGGCCTTGACGACGATGGGCGCGCCCAGCTTGTCGACGTAGGCGTGCGCGGCGGCGATGTCGGTGAAGGTCTCGTAGGCCGCGGTGGGGATGCCGTGGCGCTTCATGAAGTTCTTGGAGAACGCCTTCGAGCTCTCGAGCTGCGCGGCGGCCCGCGTCGGGCCGAAGATGCGCAGGCCGTGCGAGCGGAACACGTCGACGACGCCCTGCGACAGCGGGCCCTCGGGGCCGACGACCGTCAGCGCGATCTTCTCGGCCAATGCGAACTGCGCCAGCGCCTCGGGCTCGGTGATGCTGACGTTGACGAGCCGCTTGTCCGCCGCGGTGCCGCCATTGCCCGGGGCCACGTAGACGCGTTGCACGCGCTCGCTCTGGGCCAGCTTCCAGGCCAGCGCGTGCTCGCGCCCGCCGCCGCCGATGACGAGGATCTTCATTCGGAAAGTACCGCGTTGTGATAAACGTCCTGGACGTCGTCGAGCTCCTCGATGACATCGAGCAGCTTCTGCATGCGTGCGCTGTCCTCGCCGGCCAGCTCGACGCTGCTCTCGGGACGCATCGTCACCTCGGCGCCGTCGGGCTCGAGGCCGGCGGCCTCCAGCGCGTTCCTGACGGCCTCGAACTCGGCCGGCGCGCTGAGCACCTCGATCGACCCGTCGTCATGGGTGATCACGTCGTCGGCGCCGGCCTCCAGCGCCACTTCCATGATCCGGTCCTCCGATGCCCCGGGCGCGAAGACGAACTGGCCGACGTGCTTGAACTGGAACGACACCGACCCTTCGGTGCCCATGACGCCGCCGTACTTCGAGAACGCGTGGCGTACCTCGGCGACGGTGCGCACCTTGTTGTCCGTCATCGTGTCGATGATGACGGCGGCGCCGCCGATGCCCCGGCCCTCGTAGCGGATCTCCTCGTAGCTGACGCCTTCGAGGTTGCCCGTGGCCTTGTCGATGTTGCGCTTGACGGTGTCGGCCGGCAGGTTGACGGCCTTGGCCTTCTCGATGGCCAGGCGCAGGCGCGGGTTCATGCCCGGATCGCCGCCGCCCGTGCGTGCCGCCACCATGATTTCACGGATGACCCGCGTCCATTCCTTGCCGCGCTTCTCGTCCTGTCGGCCCTTGCGATGCTGGATGTTGGCCCATTTCGAGTGCCCGGCCATAAGAAAACGCTCCTGGAGTCTGCGCTGCCGCGGGCTTTGCACCCGGCGGATCGGATTTTTCGGGAAACCGGCATTTTAGCCGCCCGGGCGCCGCCGGCGGGCGCACCGTCGTGCATTGCAGCCGCATTCCGGCGCGCCGGCCACGCCCGGCGCGTCGCCGCGGCAGGCGCCATGCCGCCGCGGCGTTCTGAGTACATGCCGTTTGCTTCGTTGCCCGCGGCCCCGCGCGCCCGCACACTGGCCTCGCGCCAACGCAAGGGGGCGTGACGGGACGCCAGGGTTGACGGGCCCTGGCGGGTGAAGGGGGCGGGACAGGCGTCTCGCTCCCTTTTCCTTTTCTGCTGGCAAACTCCCCCCGATGAGCGACTCCCCGAACCCGGCCGGCGAACCGCTGCTGGTCGCCTGCCTGTGCGCCCAGTGGTGCCGCACCTGCGACGCCTACCGCGACACCCTGCTGGGGGCGCGCGAGTCGCTGCAGCTGCATCCCGAGCTCGCCACGCGTTTCCTGTGGGTCGACATCGAGGACGAATCCGACCTGATCGGCGACCTCGACATCGAGGACTTCCCCACGCTGCTGCTCGCGCGCGGCGACGCCGTCCTGTTCTTCGGGCCCATCCTGCCGCACGCCCAGACGATCGACCGCCTGCTGCGCGGCGCCGTCGCCGGCGAACTGCCGCCGCTGTCGCCCGACGCGCTCGCGCCGGACGTGCGGGCGCTGCCGGGGCGCCTGCGCGCGCACGCGGCGCTCTGAGACGTCCCGCGCCGGCGATGCAGCCGGCGTGCCGCCGGACTCTCCGCGCCCAGCGCCGCCTCAGGCCGCCAGCTTCGCCGGCGTCGCGTACCAGAGCGCCGCGAAGAAGTGGCAGGTGGTGCCCGCCAGCACGAACAGGTGCCAGGCGAAGTGCGCGTACTTGAAGCGCGAGTCGAAGATGAAGACGACCGCGCCGAGGGTGTAGGCGACGCCGCCGGCGAGCAGCCACAGCAGCCCGGCCGTCGGCATCGCGTGGATCAGCGGGCCCGCGGCGACGATGGCCGTCCAGCCCATCGCCACGTACAGGCCGGTCGACCACAGGGGATGCTTGAGCAGGTTCATCAGCTTGACCGCGATGCCGGCCGCGGCCATCGCCCAGATGGCGCCGAACAGCGTCCAGCCCCAGGCGCCGTTCAGCACGCCGAGCGCGAACGGGGTGTAGCTGCCCGCGATGAACAGGTAGATCGCCGCGTGGTCGATGCGATTGAGCACGGCCTTGACCTTGCCGTCCGGGATCGCGTGGTACAGCGTGGACGTGAGGTACAGCAGCATCATCGTGACGGAGAAGATGCTGACGGCCACGATGTTGGTGGCGGTGCCGTGGCGCGCGGCCATGACGACCAGGATGGGCAGCGACGCGATGGCCAGCAGGAAGCCCAGGCCGTGGCTGATGGCGTTGGCGATCTCTTCGCCAAGCGTCTGCGGACGATCTTCGAACGGAATGGTGGTCATGATGCGATCGTACTGGCTTTGGGCACGTGCTTTGTGACGCGAGGCAAAGGCCGTGCCCAGCCTTCCTCCTCCGCGACCTCAGCCTCGCGTCCCGGTGCGGCCCCGCGCCATGCTCGCGCGCACGCTCGCCAGCGTGTGCGCGGGCCGCGGCGCCGCGACGTCCAGCGTGGCTGCGTGCCTGGCGGCGGGCGCCAGCGAGGGCATGCCGTACATCGGGAACAGGTCGTCGTCGGCCCATGCGTGGCCTTGCGCCGCGGCGGAGATCGGGGTCATCCAGTCGAACTTCACGTCCGCGTTGCCGTTGATCGCCAGCGCGTAGGTGAAGCCGCCGGTCGTGACCTGCAGCACCGTGCCCTGCCCCGGCAGCCAGCCGCCCTTGGATGCAGTGAACGAGCCGAAGGCATCCTTCAGCGCCCAGTCGAAGCCGAAAAAGCCGTGCGACGGATCGCCGGACGCGGACCTCAGCTCGCCGGTGGCGTCGACCGCCGCCTGCAGCTGCCGGGAGATCGCCGTCGGCCCGAGCACCGGGTTGTTCGCGCCGACGCTGAACATCGCGCCCAGGCGCGCCATGTCCACCACCGAGGCCGACAGGCCGCCGGCGCTGGAGAACATCTCGTAGTCGAGCGCGCCGTAGTGCGTGGGCACCAGCTTGCCGCCCGGCTCGCGCACGGTGGGCAGCACCTCGAACGGGTACAGCGCCCAGCCGTTGGCCGGGTCGTACACCGTCATGTGGTGGCGCGCGTCGCCCGCGGGCTGGTCGGCGACGCGGCTGCGCGACGCGTGCGTGTGCGTCTGGTGCAGCGGCGCCAGCACGAGCGCCTGCAGCGCCTCGACGAAGCTGCCGGAGCCGTGCAGCTTCGCGATGACCTCGCCCAGCAGCATGTAGTCGAAGTTGCCGTACACCGAGTTGTGCGGGTCGCCCGGCTTGCCGGTGAGCAGCTTCGTCGTGGCATGGCTCAGGAGCTGCGCGTGCGTGGCCGGCAGCGGCGCGCCGAAGGCCTGGGCCGCGGCGGCGCTGGCGTACATCAGGCCCTGGTCGATGCCGGAATCGCTGCGCAGCAGGTGCCGGATGGTGATGTCGGCCCAGCGCGGATCGAGCGGCGCGCTGCCGTCCGGCTGCTTCAGATGCAGGACGCTCTGCACGGGGGTGTCGAGCGTGAGCGACGGCAGGTCCTGGAGCAGCCGCATCATCGCGACGGCCGCGAAGGTCTTGGAGCAGCTCGCCTGGCGGAACGGCGTCCGCGGCGCCAGGTCGGGGTAGCCCGCCTCGGCGTATGTGTAGCCCTTGGCGTACACGAGGCGGCCGCCGCGCGCGATGGCGAGCGCGGCGCCGCGCAGGTTCTCGGCTTGCAGGTACTGGTGCATGACGGCGTCGATCGTGGCGACCGTGACCGGGCCCTGGTCGCGCAGCGTGCGCGGGTCGGTCTCCTCGCGCGCGGCGAACAGCGCGGCGATGCGAGCGTCCGGTCCGGAGCCGCGCGCCGACACCTGCAGCGGCATCAGCCCGGCCCTGGCCTGCTTGTCGAACTCGGCCTGGTACTGCGCCGGCGTCATCGCGCCACGCGCCACCCACGGGCCGATCGTCGAATCGACGAAGCATTCCGCGGTGCGGTCCGACGCGGCCAGCGCGATGTGCAGGGGGCGGCCCCGGGTCGAGGTGATGGCGTCGAAGCGCTGTTGCAGACGCGCCGCGTCGACCGTCGGCACCTGCTTGCCGGTGGCGGGGTCGAAAGCCTCCACGGACCAAGCCACCCTGCCCGGGTTGGAGCCCCAGACCGCGGCGAAGCGCGGGTGGGCGTCGTCGCCGAACACGTCCAGCCATTGCAGGATGCGCCCGGCCTGCTGCTGCGCTGCGTTGAATGACTGGAAGTCGGCCTTGCCGAGGTCCAGGCGCACCACCGGCAGCGGGTCCATCGGCCGGAAGCTGGCGGCGTAGGCGGCATGCCCCTCGGTGCCGGTCGCGGCCACCAGGTACAGGCCGCGGCCGATCTTCTCGTTGGCCTGAACGTCGGCCTGCAGCTGCGCCAGCGAGCGCGGGAACACCTGGTGCTCGGCGTGGACCGCGGCGCGCTTGACCATCACGGCCGCGAACAGCGGATGCGCCGGCTCGTCGTAGATCGACAGCGACGACGTGCGAAAGCCGAGCGCGGCCCACTTGTCGACCAGCGCCTGGTGGTCGGCCAGACCGGCGCCGTGCCAGGCGACGGTGTTGTGCGTGTCCAGCGCATCGCGCGCCGTGACGTCGCGGGCGGCGATGGACGGGACGGGGTTCTTCGACATGGGGGTGTCTCGTGTTGATGGCGTGACGGGACTGTGGCCCGCGCCGCCCTCGCCTCCATCCCCCGGATGGCGGACACCCCGCGCCGCGATCTAGGGGCTATCGCGGCGCCCTCGTCGATTTCGGTGGCCCGTGGCGCCGGTCAGGGCCGGGTCGCGACGAGGTTGATGAGGGTCTCCTCCCGCGCCGCCGGCGGCTCGATGCGCAGCACGCGCTCCACCAGGCCCAGGTCCTCGCGGCTCCACCACAGGAAGGGATACGACACCTGGGCATCGGGCACCACGAATCCCGCGGCGCGCACCAGCGCGAGGTATTGCGGCGCGGTCTTCTGCATCTCCATCGGATGGCGGAACAGCAGCCGGATGATCCAGGACTGGATGTAGCGCCGCGTGGATTCCGCGAACAGCAGCTTGCCGCCCGGCTTGAGCACGCGGAAGAATTCCGCGATCGCGCGATCCTGGTCGACGAGGTGGTGGAAGGTCTGGTGGCAGAACAGCAGGTCGACGCTGGCGTCGGCCAGCGGCAGCCTCGAGCTGTCGCCCTGGATCACTTCGGCCACGCGGCCATTGGCCAACCGCACCTGGGCGGCTTCGCGCGTCGCCGCCTCCACCATCTTGGGCGCGATGTCGAAGCCGACCAGCCGCTCGGGCCTGAAGCGCTCGGCGAGCTTGCGCAGCGAGCCGCCCCAGCCGCAGCCGACATCGACCACGACGGGATGGTTGGCGCGCGGCGACGGGTCGAGGCGCGCGAGGTCGCGCAGCGCGACGTCAAGCACGTGCACGTCCCAGGTGCGCGTCTGGAGGAACCAGTCGCCGAAGGCGGTCTCGGGGATGTAGTCGGGCAGCGGCTTGGCAACGGTCATCGGTCTTGTCTCGTCGAACTGTTCAATGCGGCAGCGCCACGGCGGCGACATGCCAGGAGGCCTCGGCGGCGATAGTCGGCAGGCCCTCGCAGCGCGCCGCGGCCAGGGCCACCGCGTCGCCACAGCACAGCGCCACGTGCACCGGCGCCGCGCGCCACGTGCGCACGTTCGCGCGCGCGTCGGCGGGCGCCCGGGCGCTCGCGTGCACGCGACGGAAATCCCAGGGCGCGGCCTGCGGCGGGCAGGACTTGGACCAGGCTTCCTTGGCGGTCCAACGCGCCAGCAGCGCGGTCTCGCGCTCGTCCGCGGCCACCGACCGCCAGGCGATCAACTCCCCGGGCGACAGCATCAGCGCGGCGCGCTCGCCGGGATCGCTGCGCGCGGGACGATCGCATTCGATGTCGACGCCCACCGGAACGTCGGCCACCGCCGCCGCGACCCAGCCGAGACGATGCGACAGGCTGACGTGGACCGCGCACACCGCGGCCGACGACGAGGCGAGCGGCGCGCGGCCTGCCTCCGCCGACACGTCCCACGCCGCGGCGGGGAGGCCGGTGGCCGACTGCAGCAGCTCGCGCAGCAGCGCGCGGCTTGCGACGAACGCCGGGCGCACTCCGGGCCCGAGCCGCGGCCAGCGCCGCCGCTCGGACTCGCCCAGCCACGCGGGCATGGCCTGTTCGCCGGCGGCCGGCTCCACGACGCGGCCGACCGCGACCCGCAGCATCGCCGTCCTACTTGCCGCCGACCTTGGCGTAGGTGCCACGCAAAGTGATCGCGCCGCGGAAAGCGCCATCGGAGCATTCGATGTCGGTCGGGTTCTTGAACTCGACGTGGTCGCGGACGCTGACGATGTCGATCACCGCGTTCGCCTCGTAGCGCATCGCCCTCTCGCGCAGCTTGATCAGCGCCGACAGCGCGTTCCAGCGGCAGGCTTCCTCGGGCGTCTTGTTGAACGCGTTCGTGCTGGCATTGGACGTGTCGCCGCCGAACTTCTTGACGACCTTGGGCGCCTTTCCCCCGGCCAGATAGAAGCGCATGTCGCCGAGCTTGTCCTTGGCCTCGGGCATGTCGAGCACGCTCTGCAGCGAGACCGTGACGGCGCTGTTCCTGGCGATGGCGGGCGTGGCGGCGATGAGGGCCAGCAGGGCCAGCGCGATGGTCTTTTTCAAGGGGTACTCCAAGTTCCTCGTGCAGGAGGTGAACGGACCTCAGTAGCGTTCGCCGTTGCGCGTGCGCACGGCAGCGCGGATGGCGGTGCTGAGGTCGTTGACCCACTGGTTGTACTTCGGGTGGATGACGGACTTGCCGCCGGCGGCCTCGTAGCTCATGTCGACGCTGCTCTTGTAGCGGATGTCATAGCTCTGCGCGTCGTAGGTTACCTCGACGACGACGAGGTGTCCGCCATTGGATGCCTGCAGCGAGAGCATGCCCGGCCGCTCGGCCACCGCCGTCCAGCGCCGAGTCAGTCCGCCGTACAGGATGGCCTTGCGCATGGCGTCCAGCGACAACGGCTGGCCGTCGAACGTCACGATCTCCTGCCGGCCGAGTTCGATCATCGGAACGGCGGATCGCGCGGCAAGCGCGGGCGCCGTGATGGCGGCCAGGCACAGCGCCAACGAGACGGCGCGCAGCGCAGGAGCGGTGGTCATCGCGTGGCTCCTCGTCGATCAGTTGGCGGCCTGGGAGGCCGGCTCGCCTGCCGCGTCGGCGGCCTTCACGTCCTCCGACGGCGGCTCGAACTTCGGGTCGCGCGACCAGCGCGCCAGGTCCTTGCCGATGCTGACCGAATCGCGCTCCATGAACCCGCAAATGCCCTTGAAGGCGCCCCAGAAGCCACCCATCGTCGTCCGGTGCAGGCTGGTCTTGCGCTGCACCACGCCGTCGTGCAGGATCTCGGCGTCCAGGCCCAGGCCCTTGGGGCCCGTCCAGTTGTTGCCCCGGGCACCCCAGATCGTGGTGACGGTGACTCTGAGCACGTCCCCCTGCGCCGCATCGTTGGTGGTGCCCGGGCCCCTGTTGACTCGGCGAAGGGCGTCGCCAACGTGCGTCGCGAGCATGTCGCCCAGCTTGCACTCGTCCCGCACCTCGGCGCGCGGATCAGTGGTCGGCGCGAAGGTCACGGGGGTCAGCAGGGACACCTGCGTGGTGGCAGCCGAGCGCGCGGCATCGGCACTCGTGGCAACGAATGACAGCGCGAGCGCCGCGGCGAGAACAGGGAACTGCTTCATGGAAATCTCCTCCGGTTGTAGTCGGTTCGTGGAACCCGGGCGTTCAGCCCCAGCGCCGGAAGATCAACGACGTGTTGATCCCGCCGAACGCGAAATTGTTGCTCATGACGACGTCGGTCTCGATGACGCGGCCGTCGCCCGTGATGTAGTCGAGCGCGCCGCAGCGCGGGTC
>JAEKKH010000329.1 GCA_019510465.1 Burkholderiales bacterium | reverse complement strand
GACCGCGCAGCACGCGAGGCCGAACGTCATCGGCCACAGCGAGCCGGTCTTGGACCAGTTGACGAGGACGTCGACCGAGGTGGTGACGAAACCCTCTTTCAGGAGGCCTTCATTGCCTTTGGGTGCAGCCATGGTGTTTCAGCTCCGGAACGCGGGAATCACTCCCAGTCCAGCGCGCCCTTTTTCCATTCGTAGATGAAACCGACGACCAGGATCGCCAGGAAGATCATCATTGCCCAGAAGCCCGCGTGGCCGATGTCCTTCAGCGCGACCGCCCACGGGAACAGGAATGCGATCTCGAGATCGAAGAGGATGAACAGGATCGCCACGAGGTAGTAGCGAACGTCGAACTTCATGCGCGCGTCCTCGAAGGCCTCGAATCCGCACTCGTACGGAGAGTTCTTCTGCGCGTCGGGCCGCTTGGGGCCGAGGAGGAAGCCGAGCACCTGCGGCGCGATGCCGATGCCCACCCCGACCAGGATGAACAGGATGACGGGGAGGTAGGCGGTCAGGTCCATGGCTAGCTTCGTGTCGTTGTCCGGCTGCGTCGATTTGTCCGAGGACAGAAAAAAGAGCGCCTCGACAGATCACAGCTTGCTGATCCCGAGTGCGCCCGCACGTTTCGCCGTCCAGTCAGGTGATTGACGCAGGGCGCGTCGGCCGCGGCGCTCACTGGAGGGGAGTCGCGACCATCCGATAGTCAAGAATTCTGGTGCCGACGGCGAGACTCGAACTCGCACAGCTTTCGCCACTACCCCCTCAAGATAGCGTGTCTACCAATTTCACCACGTCGGCGCGAATGGCCCTGAGGCCATCCTGTCTGCCCGGTTTGCATGAGGGTTGTAGCTCACCGAACAGCCTCACATTCTATAGCGAAAAAAACATCGATCAGCGATATCCGCTACAGAAAATTCAAGTGCACGTCGTATCAGCGCGTCGGCACGCCCTGGACGCCCGACGGGGCCGAGGCGGGCACCACGATGGCGGCCGAAGCGGCCGACGATGCGGCACCCGACGCAGCGCGCACCGGCGCGCTCGCGACCACGGCCGGCGGCGACACGATGTCGAGGCGGCTGTTGATCTCGGCGCCGGCGGCGGTGCCGCGGCCGGTCGACAACACCGACATGCCCAGCGTCGTCGCGAAGAAGACCGTCGCGCAGATCGCGGTGGAGCGCGACAGGAAGTTCGCGCTGCCGGTGGCGCCGAACAGGCTGCCCGACGCCCCGCTGCCGAACGAGGCACCCATGTCGGCGCCCTTGCCGTGCTGGATCAGCACGAGGCCGATCATGGCCATGGCGGACAGCACTTGCAGGATGAAGAGGAAGTTGTGCCAGACAGACATTTGCTTTGGAGCTCCAGGGGAAATCGTTCGAATGGGTTGTTTTCAGCCGGCGGCGCGGCAGATGGCGATGAAATCGGGCGCCTTGAGCGCGGCGCCGCCGATCAGGCCGCCGTCGATGTCGGGCTGCGCCAGCAGCGCGGCCGCGTTCTCGGGCTTCATGCTGCCGCCGTACAGCAGCTTCATGGCGTCGGCATGCGGGGTGGCCGCGCGCAGCTGGGCGCGGATCAGCGCGTGCATCTCCTGTGCCTGCTCGGGCGTGGCGGTGATGCCGGTGCCGATCGCCCAGACGGGCTCGTAGGCCACCACCATCTCGCCGACGCAGTGGCCCAGCGCATGGATGACGGCCGACAGCTGGCGCTTGACGGTGTCCTGCGCCGTGCCCTGCTCGCGCTGGCCCAGCGTCTCGCCGACGCACACGATGGGTGTCAAGCCGCGCGCGAGCACGGCCTTGGCCTTCTCGGCCACGACCAGGTCCGACTCGCCGTGCATGGCGCGGCGCTCGGAGTGGCCGACAATCGCGTAGCGGCAGCCGAACTCGGCGAGCATGGCCGCGGAGACCTCGCCCGTGTACGCGCCCTTGTCATGCGGCGAGCAGTCCTGCGCGCCCCAGCGGACGTCGCTGCCCGCCAGCGCCACGGCGACTTCGCTCAGGTAGGGAAAAGGCACGCAGACGGCCACGTCGCACATGAACGGTCGCGCGGCCAGGATGCCTTGCAGCAGCTCGGCGTTCGCCGTGTGCGAGCCGTGCATCTTCCAGTTGCCTGCAACGAGCTTCTTGCGCATGTTGTTCATCAGTCGTAGTTGTTGATCGAAGGCTCCGGGCGGCGGACGACGCGTGCGGCGCGCATCATGACCACGCCAGCATCAGCTTGCCGACGTGGCCGCCCTCTTCCATCGCGGCGTGGGCGCGCGACGCCTGCTCCGCGGGGAAGACCTCCTGGATGACCGGCCGCACCTGGCGCTTCTCGAGCAGCGGCCACACCCTCTCGCGCAGCGCGGCCGCGATGGCCGCCTTGAACGCGACCGGGCGCGGACGCAGCGTCGAGCCGGTCAGCGTCAGCCGCTTGCGCAGCACCAGGCCCGCGTCGACCTGCGACGTCGTGCCGCCCTGCACCGCGATCAGCACGATGCGGCCGTCCTCGGCCAGGCACGACACTTCGCGCGCGACGTAGTCGCCGGCGACCATGTCCAGCACGACGTCGACACCCTTGCCGCCCGTGATCTCGAGCGCGCGCGCCGCGAAATCCTCGCTGCGGTAGTTGACGGCGTGGTCGGCGCCGAGCTCGGTGCAGCGGTCGCACTTGTCGGCCGAGCCCGCGGTCGCGATGACCCGGGCGCCGAACGCCTTGGCCAGCTGGATCGCGGTGACGCCGATGCCGCTGGAGCCGCCCTGCACCAGCAGCCACTCGCCGGCGGCGAGGCGGCCGCGGTCGAACACGTTCGACCACACCGTGAAGAAGTTCTCCGGCAGCGCAGCGGCCTCGATGTCGCTGAAGCCCGCGGGCACCGGCAACATCTGGCCGACCGGGGCCGCGCAGACCTCGGCGTAGCCGCCGCCGGCCACCAGCGCGCAGACGCGGTCGCCGATGGCGAAACCCGCCGCGGCCAGCGCCGCGGCGTCGCCGCCTTCGATCACGCCCGCGATCTCGAGACCGGGGATGTCGGACGCGCCCGGCGGCACCGGATAGTGCCCCTTGCGCTGCAGCACGTCGGGCCGGTTGACGCCCGATGCCGTCACGCGCACCAGCGCCTCGCCCGCGCCCGCGACCGGGCGCGCGCGCGCGACGGCGCGCAGCACCTCGGGACCGCCGTATCCGGCGATCTCGATGGCGCGCATCGTCGGCGCGTTGGCGTCGTTGCTCACGTGCAGCGTCGAAGAGCCTGCCGACCGCTTACTGCGGCTGGCGGTCGCCCAGCGGCTCGCGCTCGAGCAGCGCCTTCATCGACAGCTTGACGCGGCCCTTCTCGTCGGTCTCGAGCACCTTGACCTTCACGATCTGGCCTTCCTTCAGGTAGTCGGTGACCTTCTCGACGCGCTCATGGGCGATCTGGCTGATGTGCAGCAGGCCGTCCTTGCCCGGGAGCAGGTTGACCAGCGCGCCGAAGTCCAGGATCTTGGTGATCGGGCCTTCGTAGACCTTGCCCACTTCCACTTCCGCCGTGATCTCCTCGATGCGCTTCTTGGCATGCTCGGCGCGGTCGGCGTCGGTGGACGCGATGGTGATCGTGCCGTCTTCCTCGATGTTGATCTGCGTGCCGGTCTCTTCGGTCAGCGCGCGGATGGTGGCGCCGCCCTTGCCGATCACGTCGCGGATCTTCTCGGGGTTGATCTTCATCACGTACAGGCGCGGAGCGAACTCCGACACCTCGGCGTTGGCGCCCGAGACGACCTCGACCATCTTGCCCAGGATGTGCAGGCGCGCTTC
Source organism: Burkholderiales bacterium (assembly GCA_019510465.1). Classification (GTDB taxonomy): domain Bacteria; phylum Pseudomonadota; class Gammaproteobacteria; order Burkholderiales; family Burkholderiaceae_C; genus Scleromatobacter. The sequence goes on along the minus strand of JAEKKH010000329.1, from coordinate 488 downwards.
CTTGGCCTGCGCCAGGGCGACCTGCATGATCTCCTTGGTGATGCCCTGGATCTTGATGTCCATCTGCAGCGCGGTGATGCCCTGCGTGGTGCCGGCCACCTTGAAGTCCATGTCGCCGAGGTGGTCCTCGTCACCCAGGATGTCGGTCAGCACCGCGAAGCGCGAGCCTTCCTTGATCAGGCCCATGGCGATGCCGGCCACGTGGGCCTTCAGCGGCACGCCGGCGTCCATCAGCGACAGGCAGCCGCCGCACACCGAGGCCATCGACGAGGAGCCGTTCGACTCGGTGATCTCCGAGACGACGCGCACCGAGTACGGGAACTCTTCCTTGGCCGGCAGCACCGCGACGAGCGCGCGCTTGGCCAGGCGGCCGTGGCCGATCTCGCGGCGCTTGGGGCTGCCGACGCGGCCCGTCTCGCCGGTGGCGAACGGGGGCATGTTGTAGTGGAGCATGAAGCGCTCGGAGTACTCGCCCGCCAGCGCGTCGA
>JAEKKH010000511.1 GCA_019510465.1 Burkholderiales bacterium | reverse complement strand
CGATCACCTGCGCCCGCGTGGCCGGCGTGCCCAGGCCCTTCTCGGACATCGCCTCGCGCAGTTCCTCGTCGTCGATCAGCTTGCCCGCGCCTTCCATCGCCGACAGCAGCGTCGCCTCGTTGTAGCGCGCCGGCGGGCGTGTCTTCGAGCCGACGGCCTCCACCGATTCGTTGCGCACCGTCTCGTTCGGCTGCACCGGCACCAGCGTGGCGTCATCGTCCTGCGCCTCCTTGCCGTACACGGCCAGCCAGCCCGGGTTGACCAGCACCTTGCCGTTGGTCTGGAAGCGGTGCTCGGCGACCTGCGTCAGGCGGGTCGTGACCTGGTACTCGGCGCTCGGGAAGAACACGGCGATGAAGCGCTTGACGACCAGGTCGTACAACTTGGCCTCGATGTCGGACAGCGACTTGGGCGCCTGCAGCGTCGGGATGATGGCGAAGTGGTCCGAGACCTTGGCGTTGTCGAACACGCGCTTGGTCGGCTTGACGTAGCCTTCCTTGAGCGCCTTGGCCGCGTGCGGCGACAGCTCGCGCAGCGGGCCCGGCAGGTCCTCGGTCGACAGCATCTTGAGCGTGTCCTTGACCACCGGCAGGTAGTCCTCGGGCAGCGCGCGCGAGTCCGTCCGCGGGTACGTGAGCACCTTGTGCTTCTCGTACAGCGCCTGCGCCAGCGACAGCGTGGTCTTCGCAGAGAAGCCGAAGCGGCCGTTGGCCTCGCGCTGCAGGCTGGTGAGGTCGTACAGCAGCGGGCTGGCCGAGCTGCTGGGCTTGGATTCCTCGGTCACCTTGCCCGGCTGGCCCAGCACCGCGGCGGCGATCGCCTCGGCCCGCGCCTTGTCCCAGACGCGGTCGGCGCGGCGGTCGGGGTCGTCGTCCTTCCTGAAGGCCGGGTCGACCCACTTGGCGTCGTACTGGCCGGCCTGGGCATCGAACGTGGCCTTGACCTCCCAGTAGTCGCGCGGCACGTGCCGGCGGATCTTCTCCTCGCGTTCGACCACGAT
>JAEKKH010000510.1 GCA_019510465.1 Burkholderiales bacterium | reverse complement strand
CGCCGGACACGCTGGCCGCGCCGACGTCGCCTGGCCAGGCGAGCATCGTCGCCGTGCGCGTCTGGCCTGCGGCGGACTACACCCGCGTGACGATCGAGTCTGACCAGGCGCTGGCGGCCAAGCACTTCCTCGTCGAATCGCCGCACCGCCTCGTCATCGACGTCGAGGGCCTGGAGCTGAGCCCGGACCTGCGCGAGCTGATCGGCAAGGTGAAGGCCGACGACCCCTACATCGCCGGCGTGCGCGTGGGCCAGAACACGCCGACCGTCGTGCGCATCGTGCTGGACCTGAAGCAGCGCGTGGCGCCGCAGATCTTCACGCTGACGCCGGTGGCCGCCTACAAGCACCGCCTCGTCTTCGACCTCTATCCCAAGGTCGAGGCCGATCCGCTGCTCGCCTTGGCCCGCGAGCACGACAAGGCCCCCGCCGCGGCGCGCCGTGCCGAAGCCGCGGCCAGCGCGGTCAATGACGCACTGGAAGAGCTGATCCAGAAGATCGAGCGACCCGCGCCCCTGCCTTCACCGCCACCGGCCGTGCCGATCCCGGCGACGCCGCCGGTCGCTGCGGCATCCAAGCCGGCGCCCGCGCCTGCGCCCGAGGCCAAGCCACCGGCCGGCTCAATGGACCGACTCATCGTCATCGCGCTCGACCCCGGCCACGGCGGCGAGGACCCGGGCGCCGTCGGCCCCTCGGGGCTGCGCGAGAAGGACGTCGTGCTGGCGGTCGGCATGAAGTTGCGCGAGCGACTCCAGACCAATCCCAACATCCGCGTGCTGATGACGCGCGACGCCGACTTCTTCGTGCCCCTGCAGGAACGCGTGCGCAAGGCCCGGCGCGTGCAGGCCGATCTGTTCGTCTCCATTCATGCCGATGCCTTCTTCACGCCGCAGGCCAAGGGCGCCTCGGTGTTCGTGCTGAGCGACGGCGCCGCCACCAGCGCCGCCGCGCGCTGGATGGCCAACCGTGAGAACGCGGCCGACATGGTCGGCGGTGTCAACGTCG
>JAEKKH010000328.1 GCA_019510465.1 Burkholderiales bacterium | reverse complement strand
GCGCTCCGCGAGCAGGCGCATCACGCCCGTCAGCTCGACCTGCAGCGGGCGCAGCTGGTCCTCATAGGAATGTCCGGCAGGCTTCTTCTTGCTCATGCCGCCATGATGCCCCGGACGGACGGCAGAGACTGCCGAAGGGGCGCTCGGACCGCGCGATCCGTCCACGTCGCGGTCAGCGCCTGGTCGGCGCGCCCTGGCCGCGAGCCCCTGGCGGAAGCCGTCGTGGAAACCGGTCGATCCGCTGCCGCTACGCCGCCGCGCGGGAGGCCGCCGCGATGCAGTCGCCACAGCCGCAGGGCACGGCGGGCGTGCCGACGGGCGTGGTGTCGGAGAAGCTGCCGCCGATGTCGCTGGCGGCGTTCATCGCGGCGGCCTCCGCGCCGTTGGCAGCCGTCGCGGCGCTGCTCGCGTCGGATGCGCCGTCCGACGCGGCCTGCGCCACCTCGGCCCTCAGCGCGGCGGCCTTGGAGGCGCCATCGACGCCGGGCGCGGCCAGTTGCTGCAGCTGCTGCAGGGACGCGGGCTCGGCCGTCGCGAGCGCGTCGCCCAGCGGGCCGCCGAGGGGCATGTCCATGACGCTCACTGGACGACCCTCCGCCTGTCGGCTGCGGAGCGAGCGCCTTCGGGCGGCCGGGCGGCGCTCACTGGACGACCCTCCGGCTGGCGTCGGTGGCGCTGCCGCCCACCGCGCGGAACACGAGCCGGGAGAAGTCGGTCAGCGCCCGCGCCTTGTCGGCGGCGCTCATGGCCTTGTCCGCCAGGATCTGCGCGACCGCCGGGATGCGGCGGTCGAACTCCTCGCCCATCAGCCAGGCGGTGTGGACGTAGGTGGCGACCGAGCGCTCGTCGCTCAATCCGTGGGCCCGGGCGCGCGCGGTCTGGCGCTGGATCGCGCCGACCAGCGCCGGAAAGTCGATGCGAGCCGCCTGCTCCGGGTGGTGGCGGCGTATGACGGCGACCATGCGGGCATCGAACGAGTCCTGCCCCAACCTGTTCCACTGTTCGCGAGAGATCTGCTTCATCGGCACCCTGCATCGCCCTTCGCCGGGCGTGTCGACTGATTCTGGCATGGGTCGCACGGGGCGTGCGGCGTGGGGACGGGCGCTGCCGCGCAAGCATCGGGGGAGTCGCGTCGCCTGCCACGGACGTGGCGCCCAGGCCCCGCGCGGTGCGGGCGGCGCGCGGGCGCGTCACGCGCCTGCGCACGGCGGGCGCGGGTCACGCACGGGCGGGCGATGCGACGGGGCCGACTCGGGCGCAACCCACCGGTCCAGCACGGCTCGCGCCGAGCGATCGAAGCCGCCAGGCACCGCCGGCGCCCGGACTCAGAACGACGGCAGCGCCGGCACGGCCGGCATCGCGGGCATGGCCGGTGCAGCCGGCATCGCGGGCATCGCCGGCATGGCGGGCATCGACGGCATGGCAGGCATGGCCGGGAGCGCGGGCGTCGCCGGCATCGCGGGCATGGCCGGCAGCGCGGGCATCGCCGGCATGGCGGGCAATGCCGGCTGGGCGGGCATGGCGGGCAAGGCCGGCATGTCGGGCAGCGCGGGCAGGGCCGGCATGGCCGGGAGGTCCGGCAGGCCGTTGGCCGCTGGCATGGCCGGCATCGCGGGCATCGCCGGTTGCGCGGGCATGGCCGGCATCGCGGGCATCTCCGGCATGGCAGGCATCGCCGGCATGGCGGGCATCGCGGGCATGGCCGGCATCTCCGGCATGGCGGGCATCGCCGGCGTCGCCGGCATGGCAGGCATGGCGGGCATCGCCGGCATGGCAGGCATGGCCGGCATGTCGGGCATGGCCGGCATCGCGGGCAGGGCCGGCGTGCCGGGAATCGCCGGAACGGCCGGGTCGACTGCCTTCTTGATGCAATCGCCGCACGCACACGGCACGGCGGGCAGGCCGGCCGGCGTCGCATTGGAGAACTCGTTGCCGAGATCCTTGGTCGCGTTCGCGGCGGCCGTCTCGGCGGCGCCCGCGGCGCCGTCGGCCGACGAGGCGGCCTGCGACTGCGCGTCGGCGAGCTGCTGCTGTGCCTGCGCCGCCTGGGCCTGGGCCGCCTGCGCGGCCGCATCGGCCTGGCCTTGCGCGGCCTGGGCCTGGGCGGCCGCCTGCTGGGCCTGCGCCTGGGCGCCCTGCGCCGCATTGCCGGCGTCGGACTGCGCCTGCGCCGCGGCCTGTTCGGCCTGGGCGGCGGCGGCCTGCGCCTGGCCCTGGGCGTCGGCCGCGGCCTGCTGTGCCGCCGCGGCCTGCTGTTGCGCCTGCGCGGCCTGGGCTTGCGCCGTGGCGATCGCCTGCTGCGCCTGCGCGCCGGCGGCGGCCTCGGCCTGGGACTGCAGGTCGGCAGCCTTGGATGCCGCGTCCGCGGCGGGCGCGGCGAGTTGCTGCAGTTGCTGGGTGGCCGCCGGTTCGGCGCCCGCCAGCGCGTCTCCGAGCGGTCCGCCGAGTGCGGGGGGGCTGGGCATGCTCATAGGAAGACCTCCGCCCTGCGGGCTGCGGTGCGAGCGCCCTTCGGGGCGGCCGTGCGGGCGTCCGTTCGGGCGCTCATGCGGCGCTCCTGGCGGCGTCGTTGGGGGCGGCGCCAGCCAGGGTCCGGAACACCAGGCGGGCGAAGTTGCCGAGCGCGCGCGCCTTCTCGGCGGCCTTCATGCGCTTGTCGTTGAGGATCTGGGCGACGGCCGGGATGCGGGTGTCGAATTCCTCGCCCATCAACCACGCGGTGTAGACGTAGGTGGCGGCCGAATGCTCATCGGTCAGCCCGTAGCGCTGCGCCTTGGCGACCTGGCGGTGGAAGGCGCCCACGACGGCGGCGAAGTCCATCTTCTGCGCCTGCTCCGGGTGGTTGCGGCGAATGATGGCGATCAGGCGCGCGTCGAACGAGTCTTGGCCCATCTGCTTCCATTGATCGCTGGAAATCTGGTTCATCGATTCCTCCGCCGGGCCTGTGAGGCCGGTTCGACCCATTGTGTCGCGGGGCCGCCGGCGGCGCCAATCCCCCTTTCCTGGGTGCCCGACGGTCGGGCGCGCCCCATTGAAAAAGCCCGCGCACGTTGCCGTGGGCGGGCTTTCGGGGAACGGCGGTCGGCGCGATCAGTGCCCGCCGCCGTGGCCGCGGAAGCGCCGGATGGCGGACAGCTGGGCGGCCAGCACGGCCAGTTCGCTCTGGGCCTTGGCGACGTCGAAGTCGCCCTTGGCGTTGGACAGCGCGGCCTCGGCGGCCTTCTTGGCTTCGGTCGCCTTGGCTTCGTCCAGGTCCTTGCCGCGGATGGCGGTGTCGGCCAGCACGGTCACGCGGTCGGGTTGCACCTCCAGGATGCCGCCCGCGACGAACACGAATTCCTCGGCGCCGTCGCTGGCGCGCTTGATGCGCACGGCGCCCGGCTTGATGCGCGTGATCAGCGGGGTGTGGCGCGGCATGATGCCGAGCTCGCCGCTCTCGCCCGGCAGCGCGACGAAGCTCGCCTCGCCCGAGAAGATCTGCTCTTCGGCGGAGACGACGTCGACATGAATGGTGGCCATGTGAGTTCCGTTTCGATGAAGGAAGGGGGATGCAGGGCGTCAGCCGCCGGAGGTCGCGCGACCCCGCGGCGGCCGGGCCGCCTTACTGCATGCCCTTGGCCTTTTCGATGGCTTCGTCGATCGTGCCGACCATGTAGAAGGCCTGCTCGGGCAGGTGATCGCACTCGCCGTCGACGATCATCTTGAAGCCGCGGATGGTTTCCTTCAGCGGCACGTACTTGCCCGGGGTGCCCGTGAACACTTCGGCGACGTGGAACGGCTGCGACAGGAAACGCTGGATCTTGCGGGCGCGGGCGACGACGAGCTTGTCTTCCGGTGCCAGTTCGTCCATGCCGAGGATGGCGATGATGTCGCGCAGTTCCTTGTAGCGCTGCAGCGTCGACTGCACGGCACGCGTGGTGTCGTAGTGTTCCTGGCCGATGACGTTCGGGTCGATCTGGCGCGATGTGGAGTCGAGCGGGTCGACCGCGGGGTAGATGCCCAGCGAGGCGATTTCGCGCGACAGCGACACCGTGGAGTCCAGGTGGCCGAAGGTGGTGGCCGGGGACGGGTCGGTGTAGTCGTCGGCGGGAACGTAGACGGCCTGGATGGAGGTGATCGAGCCGACCTTGGTCGACGTGATGCGCTCCTGCAGGCGGCCCATTTCCTCGGCCAGCGTCGGCTGGTAGCCCACGGCGGACGGCATGCGACCCAGCAGCGCGGACACTTCCGTGCCGGCCAGCGTGTAGCGATAGATGTTGTCCACGAAGAACAGCACGTCGCGGCCTT
>JAEKKH010000509.1 GCA_019510465.1 Burkholderiales bacterium | reverse complement strand
ACTGCACCTGGCGCCCGACGAGTACGCGGGCCTGCTGATGGTGCTGTTGCGCATGCTGGCCTTTCGCCCCACAGGCACGCAGCCCAAGCCCGTGAAGGCGGCGGCGCTGGTGCGCCCACCGGCCGTCGCCAAGGCCGTGGTGGCCGTGCCGCTGCCCAAGGTGGCGCAGCCCACGCCTGCGCCGGTGCCCGTGGCCGCCGCGCCTGTCGTTGCAGCGCCGGTGGTCGAACCCGTGGCGCCTCCCGTCGCTCCGCCGGCCGCCGAAACCAAGCCGGTGGCCGCTCCACCCAGCGCTGCGCCGGCTTCGCAGGCGGCCAGCTTCAGCGAACGCCTGCGCCCACGTCCCGTTGAGCGTGCCGCGGCGGAAGAAGACATGGCCTTCGACGACGGCCCGCCGCCCGACGATGCACCGCCGCCGTGGATGGACGCGGACGACGCACCCGCTGCGGCGCCCGTGGCCCGTGAGACCGAAGCCACCCCGCGCCGCGCCGAACTGCGCGAGACGCCCGAAGGCGCGCTGTGGGCCGAACGCATCGCCGCGCTGAACCTCGTCGGCATGACCGGCGAGCTGGCCCGCCAGGCCCAGGCGCTGGGTTGCACGACGGCCGATGGCCGCGAGGTCTGGACGCTGCGCGTCGAGCGTGAATCGCTGCGCGCGCCGGCCCTCGTCGCCAAGCTCGAAGCGGCCCTGGACGCCCGGCTCGACATCACGGCCGGCGTGGCTGAAGACTCCATCGCGCTGCGCAGCACGGCCCGAGCCGAGGCGCAGCAGCGCGCGGCCGAAGACCTGGCCGCACAGCACCCCATGACGCGGACCCTGCTCGCCCAGTTCCCCTCGGCACGCATCCTGCCCGGCTCGGTCCAACCTCTGATCACCACTTAAGGAAACACCATGATGAAAGGCCAACTCGCCGGTCTGATGAAGCAGGCCCAGGCGATGCAGGACAACCTGAAGAAGGCGCAGGAAGAACTCGCCAACATCGAGGTCGAGGGCCAGAGCGGCGCCG
>JAEKKH010000508.1 GCA_019510465.1 Burkholderiales bacterium | reverse complement strand
CGCGAGGGCCTGCGCACGACCGCGGGCCTCGTCGTGGAGACGGGCTCGGCGCGCGAGGTGCACCACTTCGGCGTGCTCGCGGGCTACGGCGCCGAGGCCGTGCACCCGTACCTGGCGCTCGAGACGCTCGCGTCGCTGCATGCCGAACTGCCGGGGCAGCTCTCGGCGGAGAAGGCGACGGGCAACTACATCAAGGCGGTGGGCAAGGGCCTGTCCAAGATCATGTCCAAGATGGGCGTCAGCACGTACATGTCGTACTGCGGCGCGCAGCTGTTCGAGGCGATCGGCCTGGACACGGGCGTCGTGGCCAAGTACTTCCGCGGCACCGCGTCGCAGGTGGGTGGCATGGGCGTGTTCGAGATCGCGGAGGAAGCGCTGCGCATGCACCGCGCCGCCTTCGGCGACGATCCGCTGCTGGCCGAGATGCTGGACGCCGGCGGCGAGTACGCCTGGCGCACCCGCGGCGAGGAGCACATGTGGACGCCGGACGCGATCGCGAAGCTGCAGCACAGCACGCGTTCGAACAAGTTCGACACCTACAAGGAATACGCGCAGATCATCAACGACCAGAGCAAGCGCCACATGACGCTGCGCGGGTTGTTCGAGTTCAAGTTCGACCCCACGAAGGCGATCCCGCTGGAGGAAGTGGAACCGGCCACCGAGATCGTGCGCCGCTTCGCGACGGGCGCGATGTCGCTCGGCTCGATCTCCACCGAGGCGCACTCGACGCTGGCCATCGCGATGAACCGCATCGGCGGCAAGAGCAACACCGGCGAGGGCGGCGAGGATCCCGCGCGCTACCGCAACGAGCTCAAGGGCATCCCGATCAAGCAGGGCACCAGGGTCTCCGAGGTCCTGGGCGACGGCGTCATGGTGGCCGACTTCGAGCTGAACGAAGGCGACAGCCTACGCAGCAAGATCAAGCAGGTCGCGTCGGGCCGCTTCGGCGTCACGACCGAGTACCTCGTCTCGGCCGACCAGATCCAGATCAAGATGGCCCAGGGCGC
>JAEKKH010000507.1 GCA_019510465.1 Burkholderiales bacterium | reverse complement strand
TAGTCGAAGCTGCTGAAGAAGGCGAGGTAGTTGCCCGGGTGCTCGCTGAACTGCGTGGCGAGCAGGTCGACAAGCGGGGTCAGCGAGGCGGGGCGGTGGTCGTAGCGCGTGGAGAGGCGGTCGGCCACGCGCACGACGAGGTGCTCGGGCGGGAAGGGCGCCGGCACGTCGATCCAGGCGGTGTCCTCGGGCAGGCCGAGCAGGTCGCGCTGGTAGTCGGGCGGGCCCAGCGTGGCGGAGAACAGCGTGACGCTGTGGCAGCCCTCGAAGCGCTGCTTCAGGAAGGCGCCGGGCACGATGTTGCGGATGGACAGCAGCACGTCGAGGTCCGCCGCGGGGGCGTCGTCCTCATCGTCCTGCGCCAGCTCCGCCAGCATGGCCGCCAGCGGGTCGGGGTGGCCGATGTCGTCCAGCAGCGAAAGGTTGACCGGCGCCGGCTGTTGCGGCGGGGCGTCGAGCTGGCTTGGCCGTGGCGTGAGGGCGCTGCGCTGCACGTCGCACAGCGAGTGGGCACCGAACTTGTCGAGCACGCGCTGCAGGGACAGGGTCTCGAAGTAGAAGGCCATCAGCGGCCCGTTCTCGAGCGGGTGGTTCTGCATGTACTCGCCTAGCGTGGCGTTGACGAGGGCCAGCGCGTCGGCCAACGCGTCCGGCACCTCGGCGTGGGCCTGGTAGTCCGCGCCTTGAGCGCGGGCCAGCGCGGCCAGCTCGCGGGCCAGGCGGCGCAGCGGCGGGCGCAGGGCCTTGGGCGCGGCGGGCTCGGTGTCGCGAATGCTTTGCAGGCTGAGGGTGGCGCTGTACATGGCCCGCGCGCGCTCGACGAGGTTGTGCGCCTCGTCCACCAGCAAGGCGAGGCGCCAGTCCTGCGACTGCGCGAGATTGAAGAGCTGGCCGTGGGGGTCGAAGGCGTGGTGCACGTCGCCCACGACGACGTCGGCCCAACGCAGCAGCTCCTGGCCGAGGTAGTAGGGGCAGATGCCGTGCTGCAGCGCGATGCGGCGCTGGGCG
>JAEKKH010000506.1 GCA_019510465.1 Burkholderiales bacterium | reverse complement strand
GGTTCTGCACCAGCTGCTGGGCCTTGTCGGGGTCGGTGCCGAGCTTGAAGCTGACGGTCAGCGTCATCAGGCCGTCCGTGGTGGCCTGGCTGCTCATGTAGAGCATGTCCTCAATGCCGTTGATGCTTTCTTCCAGCGGCGTGGCCACCGTCTCGGCGATGACCTTGGGGTTGGCGCCGGGGTACTGGGCACGCACGACGACCGAGGGCGGCACGACGTCGGGGTATTCCGAGATGGGCAGCGCGCGGATCGACAGCAGGCCGCCGATGAAGATCAGCAGCGACAGCACGCCCGCGAAGATGGGGCGGTCGATGAAGAATTTGGAGAGATTCATGGGGCTTCCTTCGGCGAGCCGGGTGGGCAGAGACAACAGGTCCCCCGCGGGCCGGCTGAACCGGCCTGCTGACAGGGCTCGCTGGTGAGAGGTGGGCTAGGTCAGGAGGTCTTCGCGGCGCTTTGCTGCGCAGCCAGCTCGGGCTTGGCGTCCATCGCAACGTCCTTGGGCGCGAGCACCGAACCCGGCCGCACGCGCTGAACGCCGCCGACGACGACACGCTCGCCCGCCTTCAGCCCACTGGTCACGACGCGCAGGCCGTTCACGCTGGCGCCCAGCGTCACCGGCCGCCACTCGGCCTGGTTGCCGGTGCCCACGACGATGACGTAACGCTTGTCCTGGTCGGTGCCGACGGCGCGCTCGTTGACGAGCAGCGCGGCTGCATCCTTGGCCTGGCCCATGCGCAGCTTGGCGAACTGCCCCGGGATCAGGCCACCGTCCTTGTTATCGAAGACCGCGCGCACGCGCAGCGTGCCGCTCTTGGCATCCACCTGGTTGTCTACCAGCTGCAGGCGGCCGGTGGTGGCCTTGTCGGAGCCGCTCAGCATCTCGACCGGGATGCGTTCCATGCCGCGGCGCTCCGCGGCACCGCCGGGCAGCGAGGCCAGCGCGTCGCGGACGATCTTCTCGTCGGCGTCGAAGCTGGCGTAGATGGGGCTGACCGACACCAGCGTCG
>JAEKKH010000505.1 GCA_019510465.1 Burkholderiales bacterium | reverse complement strand
ACGTGCGCCGGCAGCTTGTCGTCGTAGAAGGCGTAGATCAGCTCGTCGTCGACCAGCACGTCCTGCCGCCGCGACTTGTGCTCCAGCGCCTCGACCTTGGCGATCTGGCGGCGGTTGTGCGCGAGGAAGGGCAGCTGCCTCACCAGGTCGTCCGGCAGGTCGTCGTTGACGATGCCCTCGCGGATGAAGATCTCGCGCGCCGCCTTCGGGTCCACGCGGCCGAAGTTCACTTTTCTGTTGCTGTACAGCACGATGCCGTACAGCGTCGCCCGCTCCAGCGCCACGACCTCGGCGGCCTTCTTCTCCCAGTGCGGCTCCAGCAGCTGCGTCTTGATCAGGTGGCCGGCGATGGGCGGCAGCCACTGCGGCTCGATGTTGGCGATGCCGCGGCCGTACAGGCGCGAGGTGTCCACCAGCTCGGCGGCAACGATCCAGCGGCCCGGCTTCTTGCTCAGGTGCGCGCCGGGGTGGCGGTAGAACTTGATGCCGCGCGCGCCCAGGTACCAGTCCTCGTCGTCGCTCTTCTGGCCGATGTTGCCCAGCAGGCCGGCCAGCATGGACAGGTGGATCTGCTCATAGGTGGCCGGGCTCTGGTTCAGGCGCCAGCCGTGTTCGGCCACGACGGTGTGCAGCTGCGAATGCACATCGCGCCACTCGCGCACGCGGCGGATGCTGACGAAGTTCTCGCGCAGCAGCTGCTCGTGGCGGCGGTTGCTCAGCTTGTGCTCGGTGCCCCCGCCCTTGGACTCTTCCAGCCACTTCCACAGCTTCAGGTAGCCGCTGAACTCACTCTTCTCGTCGTCGAACTTCTTGTGCTTCTCGTCGGCGGCCTGGGCGGCTTCCATCGGCCGGTCGCGCACGTCCTGGCCCGTCAGCGCCGACGCGATGATCAGCACCTCCGTCAGCGCCTCGCGGTTCTTGGCTTCAAGAATCATGCGGCCCACGCGCGGGTCCAGCGGCAGGCGGGACAGCTCGCGGCCGAGGGGTGTCAGCTCGTTGTCGTCATCGGTGGC
>JAEKKH010000081.1 GCA_019510465.1 Burkholderiales bacterium | reverse complement strand
GTGATCGACCAGCGCAGTTCGTCGACCGGTGCGACGCTGTGCTGCCAGGCCCAGCGCGCCGGGCCGCGCAGGGCGTAGACCGAACGCGGCGCCGCGCGCAGTCGGACGATGTCGGCCCGCTTCGGATCCTTCGGCGGGTAGGGGCGCAAGCGCAGCACGGCGGTCGAGCCGAGCGAGACGCCGAAGACGTCCTCGTGGTCGGGCACGTCGCGGTGCCAGCCCAGCGGCGTGCCCGGCGCGTACTCGGCCACCAGGACATGGCGCAGCGCCTCGGGCTCGATGCCCGCCCAGCGCGCGACACGGTCGCGCAATGGATGCAGTTCCTCGATCAACGGCTGCGCCGGCAGCAGCTTGTTGGCGTCGAAGTCATAGCTGCCGCCGAAGCTCGTCACGCGGCGGCGCGCGGTGTACCCCTTGTACCGCGCGGCCTGCAGCGGGAGCGTGCGGATCAGCGCGATCAGCGCCTGCTCCTCGTCGCGCGAGAGGAACTCCGGCACATACGTCAGCCCCTCGGGCAGCCCCTTGGGCGGCGGCTCGGGGAGTTCGTCGAAGAGCGACGGCTGGTTCAGGCGACGGTCTCGATCATGCGCGCCGCGATGGCGCGGTGGAACGGCAGGACGGCGGCCAGGTAGGCGCGGCCCCAGGCGTTGTGCCAGCGCACCAGCGTGGTGACGGTGGCGAAGCCGCCGGCCACCGCCACGACGATGCGGAAGTCGAGGTGGCGGTCGTCGAAGCCCATCACCACTTCGCGGGGCGTCTCGCTGAGGATCGGGAACCCGCGCGAGCGTGCCGGCTTCAGTCCCACCAGCCGCACCAGCCCGTTGCGCAGCCCCATCAGCGCGCGGATCCACAGCGGGCCGCGCGCGAACGCGAGCCGCGTCGCCTCGATGGCGTCGACGCCGTGCCGCGCCGGCACCTTGTAGGCGTCGGCGAACTGGTGGCCGGGCAGCAGGCGTTCGGCGTTCGAGCAGGGCGCTGCGCGGATCGCGGTCGGTCGGGAGGACATGCCCGCCACTGTATGCCCCCGGTCGCTGCCCGGCCGGATCCTGCTGTCGCGACCCTGTGCGGGACCGTGGATTGCCGACCGCGCCATTCTTCCGCTTCCCGCGTTGCGCGCCATGAACCTGCACGACTACGACGCCTGGCTCGCCCCGCTCGCCTCGGCCCTCGGCGCCGCCCTCGTGGGCCTGCTGGCCTACGTCATCGTGCGCCCGATCGTGCGGCGGGTCGTCCGCCACGCGCCCGTGGCCAACGCCGTCGTGCAGCAGATCGACCGTCCGGTGCGCTGGCTGCTGCCGCTGATCGCCATCCAGGTGGTGCTGGAGGGCGCGCCGGACGACCTGCCGCACATGGGTGGCGCGCGCCAGCTGGTGACGGTGCTGCTGATCGCCGCGTTCACCGCCGCGGCGATCGCCGCCGTGCGCGGCGTGGCGGACATCGTCGCGCTGCTGCACCCGCAGGACGTCGCGGACAACCTGCAGGCGCGCCGCATCCTCACGCAGACGCGCGTGCTCGCGCGCATCGCGATGGGCATCGCGCTGTTCGCGGGCGTGGCGTTCATCCTCATGACCTTCCCGCGGGCGCGCCAGTTCGGCACCAGCCTGCTCGCGTCGGCCGGGCTGTCGGCGCTCGTGATCGGCCTGGCAGCGAAGTCGGTGTTCGGCAACCTGCTGGCGGGCCTGCAGATCGCGCTGTCGCAGCCGCTGCGCATCGACGACGTGCTCATCGTCCAGGGCGAATGGGGCCGCGTCGAGGAGATCACGAGCACCTACGTCGTGCTCAAGATCTGGGACGAGCGCCGCCTGGTGATCCCGCTGCAGTGGTTCATCGACAACCCGTTCCAGAACTGGACCCGCACCACCTCGCAGATCATCGGCAGCGTGTTCTTCTGGGTCGACTACTCCGCCGACCTGGCCGCGCTGCGCGCCGAGGCCACGCGCCTGGCGCAGGGCTCCAGGGACCACGACGGCCGCGTCTGCCTGCTCCAGGTGGTGGACACCAGCGAGCGCGCGATGAAGCTGCGGCTGATCGTCAGTTCGCCGTCGGCCGGCCAGAGCTGGGACCTGTGCTGCCTGCTGCGCGAGGGGTTGATCGCCCTGATGCAGCGCGACGACCCCGACGCCCTGCCGCGCCTGCGCGCCGAGATGCGCGAGGCCGCGCGCCCGCACGACCATCGCGACGAGCTCGACGCACGCATCGCCGGCCAGCGCACCGACCCGGGCACCGCCGTGGTCAACAACGACACCGGCCTGAACAGCCTCACGGCCCCCACTGGCGGAGTCCTGCCGCCGGCCGAGGCGCCGCGGTGACGGGACGTTTCCCGGCATGGCACCGACAGCGGTGTCCGGGGAACGTGGCCGGCTTCGCCCCGTAGTCGCATCGGTCGCGAAGCCCCACGGATGAGCAGCTAAGGGTAACTACTCGTTAACGATGTGTCATTGGGAAAGTCAATGCCACAAAAGCCGCCTCAACTCAACAGCAAGTTCGTGAACCGCGTCACGCGTTCGGGAAATCAACTACTTTTGCTCGACACTTCACGGCATTGTTTGACGCGGAGCTGAACGACAATTTGGGCTCCCCCAAGATCCCATGCGCCCCTCCAGCGCAGCAATGACATGAAACGCCGCACGATGCTGAGCCTGCTGGCCTCCCTGCCGGCAGCACCCGTTTTCGCCAAGGAGTCGGGCGCCCTCGTCCTCGGCCAGTCGGCCCCGAACACGGGTCCGTCGGCCCAGCTGGGCATCCAGCTGAACCGGGGCGCGCGCCTGTACTTCGACAAGGTCAACGCCGCCGGCGGCGTCAACGGCCAGAAGATCGAACTTCGCATGATGGACGACGGCTACGAGCCGGCGCGCGCGAAGGCCAACACCGAGAAGTTCATCAACGATGACGTCTTCGCCCTGTTCGGCTACGTCGGCACGCCCACCTCGGTGGCCTGCCTGCCGCAGGTCAAGGAGGCCGGCATCCCGTTCTTCGGCCCGTTCACCGGCGCGATGGCGCTGCGCCAGCCGGCGCTGCGCAACGTGTTCCACGTGCGCGCCTCGTACGATGACGAGACGGCGCTGATCGTCAACCAGCTGCACAACCTGGGCCTGAAGAAGATCGCCGTCTTCAAGCAGAACGACGCCTACGGCCAGGCCGGCCTCGACGGCGTCAACAAGGCGCTGAAGGTCCTCGACCTGGCGCCCGTGGCCATCGGCGGCGTCGAGCGCAACACCGTCAACGTCGGCGAAGCCGTCAAGACGATCTGCGCCGCCTCGCCCGACGGCGTGGTCCAGATCGGTTCGTACAAGGCCTGCGCCGCGTTCATCCGCCAGGCGCGCAAGAGCGGCTACGGCGGCCAGTTCTTCAACGTCTCGTTCGTCGGCACCAAGGCGCTGTCGGACGAACTGAAGGACGAGGCGCTGGGCGTGGTGGTGAGCCAGGTGATGCCCTACCCGTTCTCGCCCGCGGTGCCCATCGTGCGCGACTATCTCGACGCGGTGAAGGCCGCCGGCGGCGACGCCACGGCCAACTATTCCAGCCTCGAGGGCTACATCGACGCGCGCATCTTCGTCGAAGGCCTGCGCCGCGGTCGGTCCAACACGCGCGAAGGCCTGGCCAGCGGGCTGGAGTCGCTGCAGCACTACGACTTCGACGGCTTCAACCTGAACTTCACGCGCGACCACACCGCGTCGCACTTCGTCGAGCTGTCGATGCTGACGGGCGACGGCGGCGTCCGCCGCTGAATTCCCGGCGCCCGCCGCGCCGTCGTCGAACCCGGCCCGCTCCCGCGCGCCGGGTTTTTTCATGGGTCTTCGCCGATTCGCGGGTCGCGCAGCCCGGGGTGTGGTGGACCCTGCGACGGCGCGCAGGATTCAGGGGCCGCCCAGCCAGCGCGGCACGGGCGGCGGGCGATGGTTCAGCACCAGGCCGGCCAGGCGATCAGGGCCGAGGCGCGACTCCATCAGCGCGCGCCGCGCCTCGCCGCGCTCGGTGCGGCGCGAATCGACCACCATCACGCCGGCGTCGGCCTGGGCCAGCAGCGCGCCGCAGCCGGCGAGCGCCGGCGCGTCCAGCACCGTCAGCGCGAAGCCCGCGCGCAGCGCCATCAAGGCCTTGGCGACGGCGTCGGGCCGCTGCAGCAGCGCCGGCTGCGCGAGCACGCCGCGGCCGAGGCGCCACAGCCGGTCGGTGCCCACGCCTGCCGGCGCCAGGCCCTGCAGCGAGCCGAGCGTCATCAGCTCCGACAGCCCCGCCGCGCCGCGGCGCGAGATGTTGTCGGCGTCGGCCGGCGGCCGGCCGAACGCGGCGTCCACCCAGATCACGTCGCCGTCCTGCTGCTCGGCCAGTGCCCGGGCCAGGCCCTGCGCGACGAAGCTCTTGCCTTCGCCGGCGTTCGTGCTCGTGACGAGGACGACGCGGCCGGACGCCAGGCCCGCGTCGCCATCGGCCGACGGTTGCACCGCGGCGCCGCCGTGGTGCTCGAGGTGTTCCAACACCCGCAGTCCGATGCGATCGAACAGCGTGCCGCCCTGCCCTGGCCTCATGCGACCTCGGCGGCGGCGCGCCGCCAGGCCGTCGCGAGCAGCGCCCCGCGGGCTCGCGCCGACAGCGTCGGGATCGCGCCCAGCACCGGCGCGCCCAACGCCCACTCGGCCTCGCGCACCGAGCGCATCCGATCGCCGCGCAGCTCGCGCGCGGCCGCAGCCAGCAGCCCCAGCAGCAGGCCGGCGAGCAGTCCCGGCACGAGGCCCGCGCCACGCCCGGCCGGCGCGGGCGCCACGCCCTCCCACGCGGGCGGCGCGAACGAGCCCGCGGCGGGCGGCGACTGCGCCAGCAGGGCATCGATGTCGTCACCGTCACGGGCGTCGGCCGCGCGGGCGTCGTCGCCGCGCGACACGACCTCGCCCGGCGAGGCCGTCAGCACGGGCCCGAGCTCGAGGTCCAGCCGCAGGCCCGGGCCGCCCGCGCCGGCCGGGAAGGTGGCCGAGGCGAGCACGCCCGACGCCGGCAGGATCGGCTGCACGTGACCGTGCGCCGAGGCCGCCACGCCGGCCGGCGCGGCCGCCTGGCGTGGTGCCAGCGCCGCCGCCGCGGCCGCCCCCGCGAGCGTGCAGGCGAGGATCAGCGCCGGATGCCGCCATGGCACCGCGACAAGGCGTTGCACGCCACGCGGCCGTGCGCCGCCGGCCTCGCGCCGTGTCCACATCGGCTGCTCCACGCCACCGTTCACGTGACCGCCCCGCTCGCTCGCGCGATGAGGCGCAGCGCCTCGCTTGCGGGCGTGGCGCGCGATTCCGGCCGCCAGGCGGTGGCCGCGGCACCCGCGCCGGCGCCGGCGCCGAATGTGCCGTGCGAACGCAGCAGCGCGTCCAGGCGCGCATACAGCGCCTCGCGGTCGGACGGCGCCGCGAAGCCGGGCCGGGCGTTCGGAAGATGGCTGGCGATCATGCGGCCGTCGCGCAGCAGCGTGCGTGCCCGGCGGCCGGCGGTCGAGCGCAGGTCGCCGACCAGCAGGAGATCGACCGCCACGTCGCGCTCCGCCGCCCTGGCCAGCTCGGCCTCGAACGGGCGCTGCAGCAGCCGCGCGGCCGCGCGCGCCCACAGGCGCAGTGCGCGAGACGCGCCCGAGCCCGAGCCCGAGCCCGAGCGCGGCGCCGGGCGGCCCGGCAACGGCGGATCGATCGCGACCACCCGTTGCACGTCGGCCCCATCCTCCACCGCGCGCCAGGCGTGCTGTGCGCCCGAGCCCAGGCTGACGACGGTGCAGGCGACGACGCCCAGCTCGCGCCGCAGCCACGCGACGGCGCGCGCGACGTCGCCGGCGCCCTGTCCGGACGACGCTCCGGCCGGCGCGCTGTCGCCGTTGCCGGCCACGTCGAGCCGCAGCACGAGGTCGCCGCGCGCGGCGCGATGGCGCGCCCACGGCACCCAGAGCCGGTGCGGCCCGACGCGGCGCTGGCCGTCGGGCGACAGCAGCACGATGGCATGGCGCGCGGACGCCGCGAGCTCGCCGTTGGCGGCCGGATCGCGCTCCGAGACGACGCCCACCAGGCCCGGCCCGCGCGCATCGTCGATGCGCACGACGCGCTCGCGCAGCGCGACGCCGCGCTCGCGCAGCCGCATGCAGTCCGGCGCATCGGCCATCGCGAGCGACAGCACGGCCGTCGTCGCCGCCTCCAGCCGCGCCGTGGCCAGGCGCGCGTGCACGGCCGGATTGCCGGCGTCGGCGACGCCGAAGCCGTCGATGGCACGGACCCCCTGCAGCACCGAGTCGTCGGCGGCGCGCTCGCGCAGCCAATCGACGACCTCGCTGCCGGTCGCATCGCCCGACGCGGCCTGGTGCACACGCACACGCACCCCCATGCGCGCGAGCGCATCGGCGGGGGCGCAGCTGCTCGGGCGCGGCGGCAGCACGAGCAGCGCCTCCAGCACGGAGGTGGTGGCCGCCACGGGCCAGCGCAGCACGGCCAGCGCCTCCAGCTGCCGCGCAGGCAGCGTGAAGCCGCCGAGGGCCACCGGCAGTTCGGCCGGATCGACCACCGCACCCGGCACGATCGTCGGCACCGGCCTTGCCGCGGCGCGGCTGGGCTGCTCGCGCACGAACGCGGCGCCGCTGGGCACCGGCGCCAGCGCGACCAGCGCGTCGACATCCTGGCGCGCGAGCGCGGCGTGCGCGGCCAGCAGCGCGCCGAGCCGGTGCCCGACGAAGGCGAGCCGCTCGCATCCGGACAGCAGCAGCGCGCGCCGCGCGGCGGCGTCGAACGCGGCCAGCGCGTCGGCGACGGTCGTTGCGCCCGTGCCGGCCGACGAGTCGCCGGTGTCGGGCCATTCGAAGCGCAGCGTGCCCAGGCCGGCCGCGGCAAGCGCGCTGGCGAGCGCGCGCTGTGCGTCGTAGCCGGCCAGATCCTCCTCGCCCCATGAGCTCGCGAGCACCACGGCCAGCGCTTGTGCGGTGCCCGCGGCGGGCGGGTGCCACCAGGCGACGCAGGTGTGGCCCGCGGCCTCGACCAGCACCGGCTGTGGCGCGAGGCCCGGCTGCACCGGCAGGGGCGGCGACGGCAGGTGGGTCGGGACGGTGGAACGGCGCACGGCGGCAGAGTTACAAAAGGTATCAATCGATTCTAGAGGTCGTCCGACCGCAACTCGACCGCGTGCCCGCCGCATCGCGCCCTCCACGATGCGAAATCCCGAATGCCTGCGAGTTAAATCACGGCTCGTGAACGCCGTCGCCGGGCGGCCGCGGTGCCGCCGCCACTTCGCGCACGAGGCGGCGCAGCGCCACCCAGGCCTGCAGCGGAATCTCGTGGCCGCCGTCGAACGTCGACCAGCGCACGTCCGCCCCCTCGGCGGCCAGTGCGTCGTGCAGCGAGCGGCCGGCGGCGACGCCGAAGTTGGCGTCGCCGCGCCCGTGCAGCAGCTCGACCCGCACGCCGCGCAGCCGGTGCAGCGCCGGCCGCCACTGCGCGAACGCGAGACGCGACGCCGACCACAGCGCCAACGCGTCGACCGCGAGCGGCGGCGACTGGAAGACGCAGTCGAGCGCCAGCATGGCGCCCTGCGAGAAGCCGGCCACCACCAAGGGCAGTCCGGGCGCGCGCTCGCGCAAGGCGCGCGCGGCCGCGTGCGCCGCGTCACGCGCGGGCGCGCGGCCCGGCGGATCGCTGGCGTGCAGGTCGGCCGGGCCGGCGGCGATGCGGGCCGCGCGTGCCGCATCGTCCACGGGCCACCACGCATGCCGTCCGCCGCCCCGGTCGACGGGGCCGCGCGGCAGCGCCACCAGCGCGGGCAGCTTCAGCGAAGCGAGGATCGGCGCGAGCCGTGCGGGCGACATGTCCAGGCCATGCAGCAGCAGCAGCACGGCGCGCGCCGTCCCATGCGGTTCGACCCAGGCGACGGGCGGGAGATCGTGCGCGTTCACGGCGCCATTGTCGGCGCGCGAGGCTCAATCGTCCGGGTACAGCGTCTCCCACGGCACGCGCACCATCACGTCCGCGTCGGCCACCAGCGCCACGATGGCGCTGGCCTTGTCGGTGGTCTCGCGGCGCTGCGGCCGCATCATCGGCTGGCCGGCGACGTTGGTCAGGCAGGCGACCACCGGCGTGGCGACGGTCTCGCCGCGGTGGATCACGATCGCGATCTCGCCCGACGCGAGCCGCACGAAGCAGCCCGGCGGATACATGCCGAACTCCTTGACCAGCGCCGCGACCAGCGGGTGGCCGGCGCTGTCGGTGAACATCTGGCGCGCGGCGACATTGGGCATCAGCGGCGCGCGCGACGAGCGCGCGCTGAGCTTGGCGGTGAACACGTCCGCGTAGTGCAGGGCCTGCGCGAGCTCGCCCACGTCCGTCAACCGCCGCGGGTAGCCGCAGCCATCGGCCAGCTCGTGGTGCTGTTCCACCGCGGCGAGCCACTGCGGGCAGTCGACGCCGGCGGCGCGCAGCATCTCGGCGCTGCGCAAGGGATGGTCGTCGATCGCGGCGCGCTGGTCGGGGTTGGGCGGCGCGGCCTGCACGGCCAGCCGGCCCTGCAGCTCGATCATCGACAGGTTCATCGACATGGCCGCGGCCACGAGCGTGCGGCGCCGCGCGTCGTCCCAGCCCATGCGCCGGGCCGACAGGCAGCACACCGCGGCGCTGTGCAGCGAGTGCGACACGCCGTACGAATTGAGCTTGGTCTGGTCGTGGCGCAGGATCTGGAACAGCACCTTGTCCGGATAGCGGTCGGCCAACGCGATCAGCACGTCCACCATCTCGCCGAGCGCGGCGTGCAGCTCCGACGGCGCCGTCGTCAGCAACGTGTTCAGGCGCGCGCTGGACAGGCGCCAGCGCCCGAAGAAGCCCTCGCGCGGCCGGCTGGCCGGATGGCTGGACATCGCGGTGCGCATCTCGGCGGCGTCGACGAACATGCCGCGCGCGAGCAGCGTGTTGAGCATCGCGAGGTCGGTCACGCGGTGGCCGCGCGCGAGCAGCAGCTTGCCGTTGCCGTCGCGGATCCCCCATGCCAGCGGCAGGCCGGGCTTGATCTGGCTCGCGACTTCCTGGAGCGGCAACAACTGCATGGCGGGACACCCTCGTATCCGTTGTCGGACGGGCAGCCCGTGCATCGCGGGGCCCGCATCTTCGTGACTTCGGATGATCGGCGAGCTGCCGCAGGCGTGCCCATGTGGCGCAGCGCCATCTCGCCTACAAAATCACGATGGCGGGCGCTGTCAGGAGATCTGGACGACCGGCGTCAGGGTCCGCGGAAAACGGGACATGCATTCGCTTCGCGCGCAACTGAACAAATCGAATGCGACCCCGTCGGCGGGCCGGGTTCATCCGGCGCGGCTGCGAATGGGGTCGGCCGTAGTCGCGAACGACTGCATCGGACAGCAGGGTCGGACAGCAGGGTCAGGTCTTGAAACGCAGCGGGGTCAGGTCTTGAATGTTGCGGGGTCAGGTCTTGAATCGTGCAGTGCATGATTCAAGACCTGACCCCGAAGGTGCACGCGGGGCGGCGGTTGGTGGGCCGCTTTCAGCTGGCGTGGTTGCGCATGTGGTCGGCCGTGTTCGCGAACGACTGCATCAGGCGCTCCTGCATGAATGCCGTGAAGCCGCCGGCCTCGCCGATCTCGGCCATCGCCAGGCCCATGCAGGTGAGCCACTGGTCGCGCTCGCGCACGCCGATCGCGTAGGGGAAGTGGCGCATGCGCAGGCGCGGGTGGCCGAAGCGCTCGACGTAGAGATCTGGGCCGCCAAGCCAGCCGGTGAGGAACCAGGCCAGCTTGTCGCGGGAGCCTTCGAGCGTGGTCGGGTGCAGCGCGCGCAGCTCGGCGAACTCGGGCTCGAGGTCCATCAGGTCGTAGAAGCGGTCGACGAGCGCTCGCACGCCCTCGAGGCCACCCAGCAGCTCGAAGGGCGTCGGCTGTGCCCGCGCCTCGGCGGCGTCGTGATCGGTCACGGAATCGGTCATGGCCGTATTGTCGGTCGCGCCGCGCACACGCGTGCGCGTGGGGGCACGCCGGGCGCGATCAGGCGATCAGGCGATCAGCCGACCGGACGCTCAGGCACGCAGGCGCGTGGCGGCGGCGATGACGGCCTGGGCCGCGGCGGAGCCGGGCAGGCATTCGAGCAGCAGCTGGCGCTTCTTGACGGCGTCGCGCACCGACGGATCGATCGGCACCTCGCCGACGAACTCGAGCTTGACCGGCACTTCCAGGCCCGGGCTGACGAAGCGGTCGACCACCTGCTGCAGCTGGCCGCGGATGACGCGCCCCTCGCCCGGCTTGCTGACCTGGTTGACCAGCACGCGGATGTCGCGCCGCATCTGCGTGGTGGCCAGCACCTTGATGGTGGCGTAGGCGTCGGTCAGCGAGGTGGGCTCGGGCGTGGCCACGATCAGCACCTCGTCGGCCAGCGACACGGTGTACAGGACGACGTCGGAGATGCCCGCGCCGGTATCGAGCAGGATGCGGTCGAAGCGCGGCACCACCTGCCTGATGACGTCGGTGAGCTGCTCGCGCACCTCGGGGGTGAGGCGCGAGTACTCCACCATGCCGGAACCGGCCAGCAGCACCGAGAAGCCGCCGCTGGTCTCGAGGATGGCCTGGTCGAGCGTGCTCTTGCCGGTGAACACGTCGTGCAGCGTGATCTTGGGGAACAGGTTCAGCACGACGTCGAGGTTGGCCAGCCCGAGGTCGGCGTCGAGCACCAGCACCTTCTCGCCCTGGCGCGCGAGCGCGGTGGCGAGGTTGGCCGACAGGAAGGTCTTGCCCACGCCACCCTTGCCGCTGGTGATGGCCGTGATGCGCGCGCGTCGTCCGGAGGCGACCGTCATTTGGAACGCTCCGCGCTGTGCACTGCGCTGTATTCGCCCTGCGGGCGGCCGGGCGGTCTCATGAGAGGTCTTCCCCAAAGATGGACGACGCGAACAGCAGCCCCTTCTCCTCGGCCGAGACGACCGAGACGGGCGTCGGCTCGAGGCAGGTGCGGTTGCGGCCTTCTGATTTTGCTCGGTAGAGCTGGAGGTCGGCGCGCTCCATCCACACCGACGGCGTCGAGCGAACCCACTGGGGGGCGTAGGCGCCGCCGATGCTGATCGTGCAGCCCAGCTGCTGGCCGCTGACCAGCGAGATGGCGCAGCTCTCGACCCGCTCGCGGATGCGTTCGGCCACGGTCGAACCGAACGCCGGCGGGCAGTTCGGCAGGATGATGGCGAATTCCTCGCCGCCGAAGCGCGCCACCAGGTCCATCGGGCGCACGGTGGCGCTCAGCGCCTCGGCCACGGCCTTGATGACGAGGTCGCCGGCGACGTGGCCGTGCTGGTCGTTGATGCGCTTGAAGTGGTCGATGTCCAGCATCAGCAGCAGCGCGGGCTCACCGGAGCGCGCCACGCGGTCGGACTCACGGGCGATCGCGTTCTCGAAGTTGCGCCGGTTGGCAAGGCCGGTCAGGCCATCGCGGCTGGACAGGTCGCACAGCGCATCGATCAGCGACTGCAGCCACGGCGTCGAACCCTGGGAGCCGGCGGGCGCCCCCTGCCCGGACTGCGCCAGCAGCGACAGCGCCTGCTCCAGGCGCAGTGCGTCCGGCGGGGCGGAATGCAGGAAAGGGGGCTTCGAGTTCACTGTGGATCGGCTGTTCAGGACGCCTGGAGCAGGCGCCATTTCACTTGCAGCCGAGTCTACCGCCGGCGTGGTGCGGCACGGAAACGCGAAAAGAGCCGCAAATCCGGCCCAACTCCGGCCGACGGGCCGGGGCAGGACTCTTGAGACTGGCCGCAAGCGACCGATAACCCCATACCGATCCCCCGGTTCCAGGGCAGTTCCAGCACACGATGAGCAACGACCTCGCATTCGCCGCAGCAGACGCCGCCACCCATGAATTCACGTTCAGCGCCGGCGACTTCCAACGCGTCCAGAAGCTCATCTACCAGCGCGCCGGCATCAGCCTGCACGACGGCAAGCGCGCGATGGTCTACAGCCGCCTGTCGCGCCGCCTGCGCGAGACCGGCGACCGCAGCTTCGCCGACTACCTGAACGGCCTGGAGCGGGCCAGCGGCGCCGCCGGCGAGGCCGAGTGGCAGGAGTTCATCAACTGCCTGACCACCAACCTGACGTCGTTCTTCCGCGAGGAACACCATTTCCACGCGCTGGCCGACGCCCTCAAGGCCTGCGGCGGGCGCCCGGTGCGCCTGTGGTGCAACGCGGCGTCCACCGGCGAGGAGCCCTACTCGATCGCGATGACGCTGATCGAGAACGGCTGCGCCGCCTCGAAGCTGCTGGCCACCGACATCGACACCAAGGTCCTCGCCACCGCGCAGCGCGGCGTCTACCCGGCCGACTCGCGCGGGCTGTCGCAGCAGCGCCTGCAGAAGCACATGATGCGCGGCACCGGGGCCAATGCCGGCTTCATGCGCGTCAAGCCCGAGCTGCAGAAGATGATCGAGTTCCGCACGTTCAACCTGATGGCCACGCAGTGGTCGCTGGGCGAGCCGTTCGACATGGTCTTCTGCCGCAACGTGATGATCTATTTCGACCACGACACGCAGCGGCGAGTCCTGGAGCACATCCACGGCGTGATGAAGCCGGGCGGCCTGCTGTTCGTCGGCCACTCCGAGAATTTCACCGACTCGCGGGACCTGTTCGTCCTGCAAGGCAAGACCATCTACAAGCGCGTCTGACGCGAGCGTCCCTCCCGCCCGCCCAGCGCGTCCGGAAATCCTCCAGAAAAACCAGGCTGCAGTCCATGGCTTTCCCCCAACCCACGCCTTGCGCCACGGCGCGTCCCGCGCCGCCCTCGCTGCGCACGACCTCCGGCCCCGGCTCGCGCCTCGAGCGCCTGAAGTCGGTCGCGCGCAAGCCCGGCGAAGCGTCGTTCTTCTTCTACGACGCGCACTTCCAGAACGAGGCCGTGAAGGTGCTGCCCGGCGAGTACTACGTCGACAACGAGGAGCTGCTGGTCATGACCACGCTCGGCTCGTGCATCGCGGCGTGCCTGTATGACCGCCAGGCGAAGATCGGCGGCATGAACCATTTCATGCTGCCCGAGGGCGCCGGCGAATCCGGCCGCTACGGCACCTACGCGATGGAACTGCTCATCAACGAGATGATGAAGCGCGGCGCCTCGCGCATGACGATGGAGGCCAAGGTGTTCGGCGGCGGCGCCGTCATCGCCGGCATGAACAGCATCAACGTCGGCGAGCGCAACACCAAGTTCGTGATGGACTTCCTCAGCACCGAACGCATCCCGGTGGTGTCCAAGGACGTGCTCGAGATCTATCCGCGCAAGGTCTGCTTCCTGCCGGCCAGCGGCAAGGCCATGGTCAAGCGGCTCGCGCCCACGAACACCGAAGCGCTGGTGCAGCAGGATCGCGTCGCCCAGCAGAAGGCGGCCCCGGCGTCGACGGGCGGCGGCTCGATCGACCTGTTCTGATCCGCAGGAAGGGACACGAACATGGCAAAGACCCGCGTGGTGGTGGTGGACGACTCGGCGCTCGTGCGCAGCCTGCTCACCGAGATCATCAACCGCCAGACCGACATGGAATGCATCGGCGCCGCCAGCGACCCGTACGCGGCGCGCGAGATGATCCGCAACCTCAACCCCGACGTCATCACGCTGGACGTCGAGATGCCGCGCATGGACGGCATCGACTTCCTGTCCAAGCTGATGCGCCTGCGGCCGATGCCGGTGGTGATGGTGTCGACATTGACCGAGCGCGGCGCCGAGGTCACGCTCAAGGCGCTGGAACTCGGCGCGGTCGACTTCGTCGCCAAGCCCAAGATCGGCGTGGCCGACGGCCTCAAGCAGCTGGCCGAGGAGATCACCGACAAGATCCGCACGGCGTCCAAGGCGCGCGTGTCCAAGCCGCACACGCCGCCGGTCACCAGCACCGTGGCCGGCGCGGCGCTGCCGGCCAGGCCCGCCGCCCCGGCGTCCATCGGGCGGCTGTCGACCGAGAAGATCATCTTCATCGGCGCGTCCACCGGCGGCACCGAGGCCACCAAGGAAGTGCTGATGAACCTGCCGCCCGATTCGCCGGCGGTCGTCATCACGCAGCACATGCCGCCGGGGTTCACGAAGTCCTACGCCAACCGGCTCGACGGGCTGTGCAGGATCCGCGTCAAGGAAGCGGTGGACGGCGAGCGCGTCCTGCCCGGCCACGCGTACATCGCGCCGGGCGGCTTCCACCTGAGCGTCGAGCGCTCGGGCGCCAACTACATCGCCCGCGTCAGCGACGGCGAACCGGTGAACCGCCACAAGCCGTCCGTCGAGGTGCTGTTCGAGTCGGCCGCGCGCGTCGTCGGCCAGAACGCGCTGGGCATCATGCTGACCGGCATGGGCGCCGACGGCGCCCGGGCCATGCGCGCGATGAAGGACGCCGGCAGCTACAACGTGTGCCAGGACGAGGCCACCTGCGTGGTGTTCGGCATGCCGCGCGAGGCCATCGCCCACGGTGCGGCCCACGAGGTGCTGCCGCTGGGCAGGATCGCGGGGCACATGATCGAGCGCCTGCGCAGCACGTCGGGCCTGTCGACCACCCGGGTCTGACTCGGATCTGCATCGGACAAGAGGGGGCCGGCGCGGCCCCCTTCGTCATTCGTCGCGGCAGGAGGCGACGCGCCAGCGCCTTGACGCCTCGGCCGGCGCGGTTCATCCTGCCCACGGCCTGTCGACACTCGATGCACGCCCGCGCCGGTCGCGCCGGTCGTGCGGGGAGCCGCACGATGCCCACTGACCAGGACGAAGCCGACGCCTTGTTCGGCGCCGCGCCGCCGCCCTCGCCGTTCGCCGCGAGGACGGACGCCGGCGCGGGAGCGGAACACCGCAAGGAGTCGCGCGTGCGCGCCAGCTGGCAGGCGCGCGTGCTGCTGCCGGACAAGCGCGTCGTCCAGCTGGGCCTGCACGACCTGTCGGAGAGCGGCCTCGGCCTGGTCAGCGAGATCGGCATCCCGGCGCACAGCGTGCTGCAGATCGCGCTGGCCGTCCCGGGCCTGGACGACGCCTCGAAGATCACGCCGGTCACCGGCACGATCAGGACGACGCACATGACCGTCAAGGGTCCCTACGTCCA
>JAEKKH010000311.1 GCA_019510465.1 Burkholderiales bacterium | reverse complement strand
TGGCCGATCCGGCCGGACGGCTGCTGGTGGCCGACTACGGCAGCCGCCAGATCTACGCGATCTCGACCGTCGCGCCTTGACCGATCGCGCGCGAAGTCGCGCAGGAGCCGGACTCGCGCTGCGAATCCGGCGTTTTGTCACGCGCCCTACCCGAAGCGGTCGAGGCGATACCCCATTCCCGGTATTGACCGATATATGCCAGGCCGAAGTCAATATTCATTGACATAACCAGTAAGAACACTGGACAGCACCAGCTTGGCAGCCGTTCGCAGGCAGGAAAGTCCTGCGGTTTCGGGGCGATCCACCCGTGGAATCGTCGTTCATGCCAGGGCTGGCTGGCCGTTTCGGAGGATTCGTCCAAAACGTCGTGCCTCGCAGGATGGCTTCCGCATCCTCCACGGCGAAAGTATGTGCGTACTGATTTGTTATTTGACCGGCATACTGGTCTTGTAGTGGTTATCCATCATGTCCGTTTTGTGACCAAGCATTACGCTGGCCCACGATCCGAATGATTCATGGCGCCAGCGCTCCCGAATTTCCCGACAACGACGCGGCAGCCTCCCGGATCGAATCCGGCGTCCCCTCCCCGAGACGCTCCCCAGCCCGGAAAGCACGGAGAACAAGCATGTCCACGAACGAAGCCCAGCACAAGAGACTGAAGTTGCTGGCCGCCCTCTCGGCGGCCGTTGCGGCGACGGTTCCCGCGGCCGCGATGGCCGCCAATCCGCCCAACTGTTCCGCCTGGAATTCGACGATCGCCTACACGCAGGGCGCGGTCGTCGTCGACCAGGGCAAGACCTACACCGCCAACTGGTGGACGCAAGGCCAGGAACCGATCAACAACAACGGCGGCGCCGGAAGCGGCCAGCCCTGGACGCTGTCCAGCGGCTGCTCGACCACCCCGCCGCCGCCGCCCACGCCGACTCCCCCGCCGCCGCCCACCCCGACGCCGCCGCCCCCGTCGCCCACGCCGCCGTCGCCGCCGCCCGCGGGCGGCGTCACCTACGGCCCGTACAAGGACATCACCGTCAGCATGAACTGGAACACCAACGTCATCTCGACGGCGGTGACGGGCACGCTGTCGCCGGTGCTCAGCGTCAAGCCGGCCAAGCTGAAGATGATCACCTGGGCGTTCGCCACCGGCGCCTGCGGCAGCGAGACCTGGGGCGGCCTCGCGCCGGCTTCGGTGGCCTCGGCCAACATCCAGAACTTCGTCAATGCGGGCACGAAGTACATCATCTCCACGGGCGGCGCCGCGGGCTCGTTCACCTGCGCGTCCGACGCCGGCTTCGAGACCTTCGTCAACCGCTACGCGTCGTCCAGCCTGGCGGGCATCGACTTCGACATCGAGGCCGGCCAGTCCTCGGCCGACATCGACAACCTGGTGACCCGCGTCAAGAACTCGCAGTCCAAGCACCCCGGCCTGCGCTGGAGCTTCACGCTGGCCACGCTCGGCGGCAATTCGCCGCAGAGCCTGGGCTCGATGGGCGTGACGGTGATGAACTCGATCAAGTCGCACGGCCTGACCGGCTACATCGTCAACCTGATGGCGATGGACTACGGCAGCGCGATCGCCTCGAACTGCACGCTCAACGCCAGCGGCAAGTGCGACATGGGCAAGTCGGCGATCCAGTCGGCGGTGAACCTGCACAACTACTGGGGCGTGCCGTACTCGCAGATCGAGATCACCCCGATGATCGGCGGCAACGACGCGACCGCGTCGGGCATCCATTTCTGGTCGCTCGACCGCGACAAGGACTGCGCGCCCGGCTACGCCTCGGCCACCTGCAACAGCTACGGCAGCGCGGGCAACTGGGGCTTCACCAACGCGTTCATCGGCGCGCTGGGTCTCTGAGTCGCCTGATCACGATCGCGCCGCGCCTGCGCGCGTGACGCGATCCCACCGACGGCCGGCCCGCCTCCAGCGATCCGGCCGTCGCCCCTTCACCCCCCATCTTCCCAACGAGGAGCAGGACATGACCCGTCCCGAATCCCGCGCGAGCACGCTTCAGCGCCTGGCGGTGCTCACCGCCGCCGTGGCGGCCGGCACCGCGCTGACGCCGCAGGCGGCGCTGGCCGCCAACCCGCAATGCCAGAGCTGGGTCGCCGCGACCGCCTATGTCGGCGGCGACACGGCGATCCGCAGCGGCGTGAGCTACAAGGCCAACTGGTGGACGCAAGGCCAGGATCCGACCACCAACAACGGCGGCGCCGGCTCCGGCCAGCCGTGGACCCGGATCACCGGTTGCAGCACGACGCCGCCGCCGCCGACGCCCGCACCGCCGCCCCCCACGCCGGCGCCCCCGCCGCCGACGCCGGCTCCCCCGCCTCCCACGCCCACGCCGCCGCCGCCCACGCCGGCCCCGCCACCCTCGGGCCACTGGCTGGTGGGCTACTGGCACAACTTCACCAATCCGTCGGGCGCCACGTTCCCGATCTCGCAGGTGTCGAACAACTGGGACACGATCATCGTCTCGTTCGCCGACAACGCGGGCAACGGCAACATCAGCTTCACCGTCGATCCGAACGCGGGCACCGACGCGCAATTCATCGCCGACGTGGCCGCCAAGCGCAAGGCGGGCAAGAAGGTGGTGCTGTCGGTGGGCGGCCAGAACGGCTCGATCTCGCTGGACAACGCAACGATGGTGACGAACTTCGTCAACAGCGCCTACGCGATCATCCAGAAATACGGCTTCGACGGCATCGACCTCGACCTCGAGACCGGCGTGTCGCAGAACACCGCGCTGCAGACCAACCTCGTGACGGCCATGCGCCAGCTCAAGGCGAAGGTGGGCTCGAATTTCTACCTGTCGATGGCGCCGGAGCACCCCTACGTGCAGGGCGGCTACGTCGCCTACGGCTCGATCTGGGGCGCGTACCTGCCCATCATCGACGCGCTGCGCAACGATCTCACCGAGATCCACGTGCAGTACTACAACAACGGCGGCTTCACCTACGACAACGCGAGCAACCAGCAGGTGCAGGAAGGCACGGTCGACGGCCTCGTCGCGGGCAGCCTGATGCTGATCGAGGGCTTCAGCGTCGCGTACGGCACCGGTTGGCACTTCAACGGCCTGCGGCCCGACCAGGTGGCGTTCGGCGTGCCCTCGGGCCCCAGCTCGGCCAACACCGGCTTCGTGACGTCGACGGTGATCGCCAACACGCTGAACTGCCTGACCCGGCTGCAAGCCTGCAACACCATCAAGCCGGCCCAGGCCTACCCGACCTTCCGCGGCGCGATGACGTGGTCGATCAACTGGGACAAGCACGACGGCTACAACTTCTCGGTGCCCACGCGCGCGGCGCTGAACACGCTGCCGTGACCTGAACCGACGATGGCCGAGGACGAAGGGGCGCTCTCGGGCGCCCCTTCGTCCCGGATTTCACTCACCGAATCGCGGCAAGCCGCCGGCCCCCAGCCGACGCATCTCGCGCGGCGCTGCCATTCACAGCGTCAGCTCGCCCACGAACAGCACGGGACCGGTCGGCGCACCCGTCGGCGAGCCGCCCAGCGGTTCCAGCGAAACGGCCAGGCCCTTGGTGTCCCCGGGCAGCGACTTCGGATGGATCGCCGTCAGCTTGTCGGCCGCGATCACGCCCAGTGAGGCCGGCGGACCGTCCTTCTTGAGGGCCCACAGCTCGAGCGACTGGTCGGAGGTGAGCGCCACCTTCTGCAGCGGCTGGATGGACAGCTGCCGGCGGTCGGGGCTCAGGCCGGCGACGATGGTCTCGCTGCCCTTCGTGGCATGCAGCACGACGATCATCGGCGCCGCGACCGGCCCATGGCGTGGCACGGTGCCCAGCACGACGGCGGCGACGGTGGCGAACGTGGCCAAGGCCTGCCAGAAGCGCAGGCGCCACGGCGCCGGCCTGGCCGCCGCGCGCCAGCCCAGTTGCGCCTCGATGCCCGTCCACACGCGCGGCGCGGGCTGCACGGGCTCGGACCTCAGCGCCATCGGCAGCAGCCGCTGCTCCCAGGCCGCCACCGCGCGCCGCAGCGCCGGATGCGCGGGCAGCAGCGCATCGAAGCGGCGGCGCGCGCCGCCGGTCAGCGTGCCCAGCACGTACTCGGCCGCGAGGCGCTCGGCCAGTTCGGGGGTGACGATGTTCATGCCGCCCATCCGCAGCGTTCGAGGCAGGCCTTCAGCGCGATCAGGCCGCGCCGCACCCAGGTCTTGACGGAGCCCAGCGGCGCGCCGAGATGCTCGGCGATCTCGCCATGGCTCAGGCCCTGGTAGTAGGCCAGCGAGATCGACTGCTGCTGCGAGCCCTGCAGGCTGCCCAGGCAACCCTGCACGGCCTCGGCTTCCGAGCGCGCCTGCGCCCGCTGCGCCGGCCCGGGGCCGGGATCGGGCAGGCGGTGCGTGGGGTCGTCGTCGCCGTCATCCGTGCCGCCGTGCGACGGCAGGTCGGCCACGGCCACCTCGGGCCGCGCGCCGCGCGAGCGCAGGTGGTCGATGGCCCGGTAGCGCGCGGCGGCCGCCATCCATGCCATCGGCGAGCCGGCGCCGGCACGGTACTGGCCGGCGGCTTTCCAGATGCGCACGTAGACGTCCTGCAGCAGGTCTTCCGCCAGCGCGCCGCGGCCCACCAGCGGGGCGAGGACGCCCAGCAGGCGCGGCGCGGTGGCGTCGTACAGCTGGCGAAAGGCCTGGCGGTCGCCGAGGGCGCAGCGCGCGAGCCAGTCGGCCAGCCGGGACTCGAGCTCGTCGTCGCGCCGGAGGGCGGCCGCGGTCATGGGGCGATCACTTTCACGAAGGGATGTCCTGGTTGCGCCCGCACGCCGGGACGGCGCGTGCGAGTGTGCCGCGCATGGCCGGCCCTGGGCAAGCGGCGTGAGCGCATCGAGGGCGAAAGATGGTCGATGAAGGTGCATGAAGCCGCGGGCGGCACCTCGAAGAACGCGCCGACAGGAAGACTACGCAAGCCAGCCCGCGGCGGATTCGCGTGACGCACGCGCGCGGCCCCCGGCGTGACGCATGTCACGCGCGACAGCTCGACAACGGGGCACGGCATTTGCTAAAAGGGGAATCATGGGGCATCCATCCCCTTGTTCGACGCGTCGGCCGGCGCCGTGTGCGCTTCAATGGGGTGGACCGCTCCCGCTTTCGACGGAGGTCCCTTGGCAGCAGGCAACGACACGTCCACCGAGACCCGCGCTCCGCGGATCCCGATCGCCCGCATGCGATCGCTGTACCGGCTGGAAGCCGTCAGCCAGCGTCTCGCGCGCCTGCAGGTGCAGACCGAGCACGAGACGCTGCGCAACACCTACGAGCGCATGCTGGAGAAAGGCGCCGACCGCTTCCAGGTGAAGCCGGCCGGCCTGCCGGCGATGGACCACCTGTACGACGAGCTGCCCAATTTCCACGACGCGCTGGACGACGTCCGGCGCCAGATCGCCCTGTGCCAGGACAGCCGCGACGCCCTCGAGATCACGCCCATCCTGCTGCTCGGGCCGCCGGGCATCGGCAAGACGCACTTCGCGCGCGAGGTGGCCGAGCTGCTGGGCACCGGCATGGGGTTCATCTCGATGAGCTCGCTGACCGCCGGCTGGGTGCTCAGCGGCGCCTCCAGCCAGTGGAAGGGCGCGCGCCCGGGCAAGGTCTTCGAGACGCTGGTGGACGGCGAGTACGCCAACCCGGTGATGGTGGTCGACGAGATCGACAAGGCGCGCGCGGAGCACGCGTACGATCCGCTCGGTGCCCTCTACTCGCTGATGGAGCACGACACGGCAGAGTCCTTCATCGACGAATTCGCCGAGGTGCCGATCGATGCGAGCCAGGTGATCTGGGTGGCCACCGCCAACGACGAGCGCGCGATCCGCCTGTACGCCGAGATCCGCGCCGACCACGACTGGGGCCAGCGCTTCGACCCGGCCCCGCGCGACGACGTGCTCGACCGCCTGGCCGAGCTGGCGCCGCGCGAGATGCGGCGCGCGCTGATGACCGGCTTCGGCAACGCGCGCCTGGCCGGCTACGACGCGATCCGGCTGGACGACCTGCCGGCGGGCAACACGCGTCGCTCGAAGATCGGCTTCACGCACTGACCGCCGAGGGCCGCTTGCAGGGGGTCGCCCGATCCGCCGCCCGGCACTCGGCCCGGGTCGTCCCGCGGCTCCGCTTCGCTGCGCGCCGCGATGACGCCTCTTGTTCGCGGACCGGGCCTGTTCCTCCGCTCAAGGTTCGACGCGGTCCTCGAACTGCGCGAGCTGCTTCGTCACGACCGGGTCGTCGCGGTAGCGCTGCCTGAGCGCGGCGAGTTGGGCGTCGGTGCCTGCGCAGTACGCCTCGGCCTGCTGCGATACCTCGCGCAGGCGCTGCGGATCCGGCGGGTCGGGCACCTCGCCACGGAAGTGATCGCA
>JAEKKH010000512.1 GCA_019510465.1 Burkholderiales bacterium | reverse complement strand
CGGTGTCCAGGATCAGCGCGACGCGGCCGTCGCCCATGATCGTGGCGCCCGAGACGTCCTGCACCTTGCGGTAGTTCGCCTCCAGGTTCTTCACGACCACCTGTTGCTGGCCCAGCAGCTCGTCGACCAGCAGCGCGACACGCGCGCCCTCGGCCTCGACGACCACCATGATGTTGCTGACGTGCTCGAAGTCGAAGCGCGGCACCTCGAAGACGCGCTCGAGGTCGATGACGGGCATGAACTCGTCGCGCACCTCGACCACGCGGCCGGAGCCGCCGATCGTCTTGATCATGCCGGCGGCGACCTGGAACGACTCGACCACCGAGGCCAGCGGCAGGATGTAGCACTCGTCGCCGACGCCGATGGACATGCCGTCCATGATGGCCAGCGTCAGCGGCAGGCGCACCTTGACGCTCATGCCGTGGCCTTCGGCGGAGTCGATCTCCACCGTGCCGCCGAGGGCGGTGATGTTCTTCTTGACCACGTCCATGCCGACGCCGCGTCCGGACACGTCCGTCACCTGTTCGGCCGTCGAGAAGCCCGGCGCGAAGATCAGCGCGTAGACCTCCTGGTCGCTCAGCGAATCGGGCGCGTCGATGCCACGTTCGCGGGCCTTGCTCAGCAGCTTCTGGCGCGACAGGCCGCGCCCGTCGTCGCGCACCTCGATGACGATGGAGCCGCCCTGGTGGGAGGCGACCAGCGTGATCGTGCCGTGCTCGGGCTTGCCCTTGGCCAGGCGGTCGGCCGGCAGCTCGATGCCGTGGTCGCAGGAGTTGCGCACCAGGTGGGTCAGCGGGTCGGTGATCTTCTCGACCAGGCTCTTGTCCAGCTCGGTGGCTTCGCCCTGCGTCACCAGCTCGACCTTCTTGTCCAGCTTGGCGGCGAGGTCGCGCAGCATGCGCGGGAAGCGGTTGAACACCATCGACATCGGAATCATCCGGATCGACATGACCGCTTCCTGCAGGTCGCGGGTGTTGCGCTCGAGGTCGGTCAGGCCGGCCAGCAGCTGCTGGTTCA
>JAEKKH010000498.1 GCA_019510465.1 Burkholderiales bacterium | reverse complement strand
CCGAGCCGTTGTGGCGCTCGTTCCTCGGCGACCTGCGCGCAACCGGTCACGTCGCCGTGCGCGGTGCCTTCGTCCACCTGCCCGAGCACGGCGTGCAGCTGTCCGCCACCGAGGAGCGCATCGCCCAGAAGATCGCCCCCCGCCTCGCTGCCGTCGGTGCCGAGGGCGCCTGGGCGCGCGACCTGGCCAGGGACTGCGCCGAACCCGAACCGCTGATGCGCGCCACGCTCGCGCGGCTGGCGCAGCAGGGCGAACTGCATCAGCTGGTGAAAGACCTCTACGTCGACACCGCGACGATGACGACACTGGCGGCAATTGCACGGCGCCTCGCGGCCGACGACGGCTACGTCACCGCAGCGGCCTTCCGAGACGCGACCAGCCTGGGCCGCAAGCGCGCCATCCAGGTGCTGGAGCATTTCGACCGCGTCGGCTTGCTCCGGCGCGTGGGCGATGAACACCGGCTGCGCGCGGACAGCATGCTGTTCGCGGAGAGCGCCGCATGAGCAACAGGGAGGGGCAACGACACCGGTGTGTCGGCCGGGCTTCAAACCCGGTGGGGGGCGCCACGCGCTCCCGGGTGGGTTCGACCCCCACGCCCCTCCGCCAGCGGGCATTCAGCGGGCCGCCGCGCAGCGGCTCACCGAAGGCCCCATGCCGCGCAGTCGAGCCATGCTGATCGCCGGCGCGACCATGCCTGCGGCGCTCTGGTACTGGGCCGCAGACCAGACCTGGGCCGAGCCGTTGCCCGGCGGCGGCGTCCGTGTCGGCATCACGGCCCTGGGCCTCAAGGCCTCCGGCGAGATCTACATGTGCCGGCCCAAACCCGTCGGCAGCGAGGTGGAACAGGGCCGCTCGCTCGGCGTCGTCGAGCTGGCAAAGTCCATCGTGTCGGTGAAGTCACCGCTGTCGGGCACGGTCCTGAAGGTGAACGAGGCGCTGCAAGAGCGGCCGGAGCTGGTGCACGAGTCGCCCTACGAGGCCGGCTGGCTGGTGGAGCTGGCGCCCTCGGCGCTGGAGGCC
>JAEKKH010000499.1 GCA_019510465.1 Burkholderiales bacterium | reverse complement strand
GACCCAGGTGCTGCCCGTCAACGGCTCGCGCGAGGCGCTGTTCGCGATCGCGCAGACCGTCGTCGACGCCAGCCGCCCGGGCGCAACGGTGGTCTGCCCCAATCCCTTCTATCAAATCTACGAAGGCGCGGCGCTGCTGGCTGGCGCCGAGGTGGCCTTCGCCAATTCGGACCCGGCGCGCAACTTTGCCGTCGACTGGCGCCAGATCGACGACGCCACCTGGGCACGCACGCAGCTCCTCTACGTCTGCTCGCCCGGCAACCCCAGCGGCGCGGTGATGCCGCTGGCCGAATGGCAGGCCCTCTTCGAGCTGAGCGACCGCCACGGTTTCGTCATCGCGGCGGACGAGTGCTATTCGGAAATCTATTTCCGAGACGAAGCACCGCTCGGCGGCCTGGAGGCCGCGGCCAAGCTGGGTCGCGACGATTTCCGCAACCTGATCTCGTTCACATCGCTGTCCAAGCGCTCCAATGTGCCGGGGTTGCGCTCCGGTTTCGTGGCGGGCGATGCGGCGCTGCTGAAGAAGTTCCTGCTGTATCGCACCTACCACGGCAGCGCCATGAGCCCGCTGGTGCAGGCCGCCAGCATCGCGGCCTGGGGCGACGAGGCCCACGTCATCGAAAACCGCGCGCGTTACCGCCACAAGTTTGCGGAGGTCACGCCGCTGCTGGCTTCAGTGCTGGACGTGGCCCTGCCCGATGCCGGCTTCTACCTTTGGGCCGGCGTCCCTGGTGGCGATGACATCGCCTTCGCCCAAGGCTTGCTCGCTCAATACAATCTCGCCGTCCTGCCGGGCAGCCTGCTGGCCCGTGAAGCCCACGGCAGCAACCCCGGCGCCGGGCGCATCCGGCTGGCCCTCGTTGCCGACGAGGCGGAATGCCTGGAAGCCGCCCGCCGCATCGTCTCCTTCACGCAATCTCGTTGATCCCTCTGCCCATGAACACCGCTGAACTCCAAAGCCTGATCGACCTCGCCTGGGACAACCGCACTTCGCTGGACCCCGTCAACGCGCCCGAGGTGCG
>JAEKKH010000310.1 GCA_019510465.1 Burkholderiales bacterium | reverse complement strand
ACATCACCGGCGGCAACGGCTTCCAGGTCTACACCAACGGCGGCTTCTCCACGACCACCAACAACATCACCGTCCACCACAACGTGATCGACGGCGTGGGCAAGCACGGCATCAACCTGGCCGACGGCACGGGCAGCAATGTCCAGGTCGACGACAACCTGGTCGCCAACACCCAGTACTCGGGCCTGCGCTTCAACACCACCACCCTGGCCAACGCCAAGGTCTGGTCGAACACGTTCTACAACACGGTGCTGAACGCGAACGCCAAGTCGGCTGGCTACGGCGTGATCTCGAATGACTGGAGCCTGCCTGCGGGTTCGGTGAGCTTCGTCGGCAACATCATGTATGCCAGCGCGGGTTCGCAGTTCCTGGCCGGTGCGGTCGGCTTCAGCGGCAGGGAAGGCACCTGGGCCAACAACCTGTGGTTCAACGGCGCGGGCATGCCCAGCTTCGCGTCCGCCTCGGTGAGCGCCAACCCGATGTTCGTCTCCGCTGGCTCGAACTTCCACCTGAGCGCCGGCAGCCCGGCCATCGCCACGGGCGGCACGACCGCCGCGACGCTGGTCAAGGACGACCTGTACGGCAAGGCCCGCGCCGCCACCGTCGACATCGGCGCCGTCGCCTACTGAGGCACCGCGATCAGCGGCCTGGCCGATCCCGCCCCGGGATCGGCCAGGCGCCGGCTTCTCCCCTGCAGCCCCTCCTCGCAGCCCGCGAGGAGGGGCTTGCTCATTGGGGGATCGAAACGCGATCGACCCGCGTCCCGATGGCGGCGGGCCCGCCTCCGGGGCCGCTGCGCGCGGTACGGGATGTCTAGGGATGCGGGCTTCGCCCTGGTTTTCGGGGAGGCTGGGCGAGGTGGACCTCCAGTACCATGACGGCCGCGACGCAGTCGAACCGCATCGAGCGATTCGCGCGACGTCCCGCCCTTCTCCGGCGAATCCGGATTCGAATGACCCAGACCACCGATTTCCTCGCGTCGCCGTTGCCGCACGGCGATGCCATGGCCGTTCGACGGCCTCGAGGTGCTTGAGCCGTGCTTTTCAACTCGCTCGAGTTCCTCGTCTTCCTGCCGATCGTCCTGATCGTCTACTACCTGCTGCCGCATCGGCGCCAGAACGCCTTCCTGGTCCTGGCGAGCTGCTTCTTCTATGCGAGCTGGGACTGGCGCTTCCTGTTCCCGCTGCTGTTCTCGACGACGATCGACTACTACTGCGCCAACCGCATGGAGGCCTCGCTGGCCAAGGGCGAGGACCGCGCGGCGCGCAAGCCCTTCCTGCGCGTCAGCCTGATCACCAATCTCGGGCTGCTCGCCTTCTTCAAGTACTGCAACTTCTTCGTCGATTCGTTCCACGACTTCGCAGGCCTGTTCGGCTACGACCTGCCGATGCCCACGCTGCGGGTCATCCTGCCGATCGGCATCTCCTTCTACACGTTCCAGGCGCTGAGCTACACGATCGACGTCTACCAGGGAAAGCTGCACGCCACCCGCTCGTTCTGGGACTTCTTCCTGGCGGTCCTGTTCTTTCCGCACCTGGTGGCCGGGCCGATCCAGCGCGCGGCCAACCTGATAAAGCAGGTGGTGAATCCGCGCCACACGACGCGCACGCAGGTCGTCGACGGCCTGCACCTGATCGTCTGGGGCTTCTTCAAGAAGGTCGTGGTGGCGGACGGGCTGGCGCCCATGGTCAACCACATCTTCGACGCGCAGAGCGTGACGGGCGGCGAGACCCTGGTTGCCGTGTACGCCTTCGCGTTCCAGATCTACGGCGACTTCTCGGGATACACCGACATCGCCCGCGGCGTCGCGAAGCTCATGGGCTTCGAGTTCATCCTGAACTTCAACCTGCCCTACTTCTCGCTGAATCCCGCGGAGTTCTGGCGCCGCTGGCACATCAGCCTGTCATCGTGGCTGCGCGACTACCTGTACATCCCGCTGGGCGGCAACCAGGGCAGCGCGTGGTTCACCTATCGCAACCTCATGTTGACGATGATCCTGGGGGGCCTCTGGCACGGCGCCTCCTGGAACTTCGTGGCCTGGGGCTTCTACCACGGCATGCTGCTGGTCGGGCACCGCTTGCTGCTGCCGTTGCTCGAGCGCGTCACGAAGGTCGCGCAAGGCCTCTGGACGGCGCCCTGGTTCCTGCTGCGCCTGTTCGTGATGTTCCACCTCACCTGCTACGGCTGGCTGCTGTTCCGCGCCAAGTCGTTCGCGCAGATCGCGACGATGTCGCGCGCCCTGTTGCACCCGCTGGCGGGCATCCCCGTGGAGATCGCCCACGCGGCCGCGCTGCTGTGCCTGCCGATCATCGTGGTGCAGATCGTCCAGTACCGCAGCGGCCAGCTGGAGTTCCTGCGGTTGCCGTGGGTGCCGTCCGTCGGCCGCGCGGCGGCCTATTCGGTGCTGATCTACTGCACCTTGTTCCACGGGGCGGTGCCGCAGGCGTTCGTCTACTTCCAGTTCTAGGTTCACGATGATGGAATCCCGCAGCAATGGCTGACACGACGGCAAAGCGCCGGGACCTCCCGAGGCGCCTCGCTTCCTGGGCTGTCCTTGCCCTGGTGTTCACCGCCACCATGGAGCTGGCCGCGCGCATCGACGACCGGCTGACCTACGGCGCCCCGGTCTTCGGCGCCTACGACATGGAGGAGCTGTGGCAGGCCACGCCCCGCGGCTATCGCGGCGTCGCCCACAAGCGCTACGTGAAATGGGGGCTCAACGGCTTCGGCTTCCGCGGGCCCGAAGTCCGGCCCGACACCGGGCAGACCCGCATCCTGGCGTACGGCGCCTCGGAGACGTTCGGCATCTACGAGGACAACGGCCGCGAATTTCCGCGTGCGCTCGAGCGCGACCTGAACGAGCGGGGAGCGCCGGCGCCGTTCGAAGTCATCAATGCGGGCATGCCGGGGATGCGTGTCGGCTCGGGCATCTCCTATATCTACGACATCGGCAAGGCGTTCCATCCGAAGGTCGTCGTCATCTATCCCAGCCCGACGCACTACATCGGCGTGAGCCACCCGTACTGCGGACGGCCGATGACCATGCCTTCCGCCTCGGCCATCGCCCTGCCGCAGCTGCGGATCGCCGAGAAGTTCAAGGATCGCCTCAAGGAAGCGCTGCCGGCGCCGGGGCTGACGCTGCTGCGCGAGGCCGGCATCGCCTGGGCATCGCGCCACGGCGAGACGCTGGAACGCGTCGCGCCGCAGAGTCTCGATGCGCTGGATGTCGACCTGCGATGCGCCATCAAGGCATCGCGCGACATCGGCGCGATTCCCCTGCTGGTCACCCACGCGAACCGCTTCGGCCGCATCCGCCACGACGACGACGCCTATTTCCTGACCGGCTGGCGCGCGCAATACCCCGAGATGCGCGAGGGCGGGTTCGTCGATCTCGAGAATCGCGCCAACGCGCGCATCGAGGCCGTGGCGGCCCAGGAGGGTGTCAGGATGGTGGACGCCGAAGCGGCGCTCGGCGGCAATCCGGCCTACTTCGCCGATCACGTCCACTTCACCAATGCAGGCGCCGAGCACATGGGCGCGCTGCTGTCCGGCGCCATCCTCGACTCGCTGGCGCCCACCACCGCGGCCGCCGCCTGGCCCGTCAAGGCGGCGTCGAACCCCTGACCTGCCGAGGCGCGTCGATCCGCAGGGCCGCGGGCGATGCCTGCGCCCGGCCACCGGATCATGCGCGCCACGCCGCGCAACGTCACTTCGCCGCGGCCGGGACGGCGACGGCGCCGATGTCGATGTTGGCGGTGCGCAGCGTGCCGTACAGGTCGTCGGCGACCACGCTGCTCGTGGTCGAACTGCCGGCGCCGATGGCGGGACTGCCGCTGCCAAGGTGAAAGTCCGACCCGGCCCTCACGAACAGCGGATCGAGCGACACGGCGCCGGTCGCGAAGGTCGGCGCGCCGTCCGCTCCATTGAACCAGAGGTCGTCGCTCCAGGTGCCTTCCAGGCCGCTGAAAGCGGTCGATCCGCCCAGCAGGTATGCGCCGTTGCTGGCATAGAAGATGTTGTTGACGAACTTCACCGATCCCGCCGGCAGGTTCCAGTCGTTCGAGATCACGCCGTAGCTGCCCTGCTTCGCGCTGGCGGCGAGCGCCGTGTTGTAGAACGTGTTCGACAGGACGCTGGCGTTGGCCAGGTTGACGGTGTTGAACCGCAGCCCCGAGAACTGCGTGTTGGTGACCAGGTTGTCGTAGACCAGGACGTTGCTGCCCGTGCCGTCGGCCAGGTTGATGCCGTGCTTGCCCACGCCGTCGATCACGTTGTGGTGGACGGTGATGTTGTTGGTGGTCGTGGAGAAGCCGCCGTTGGTGTAGACCTGGAAGCCGTTGCCGCCGGTGATGT
>JAEKKH010000080.1 GCA_019510465.1 Burkholderiales bacterium | reverse complement strand
GCCTGGCGCAGGCCTTCCTGATCGGCGAGCGCTTCATCGGCGGCGACCACAGCGCGCTGGTGCTGGGCGACAACATCTTCTACGGGCACGACCTGGGCACGCGCCTGACCAAGGCCTCCGCGAACCCCGACTGCGCCACTGTCTTCGCGTACCCGGTGCACGACCCCGAGCGCTACGGCGTCGTCGAGTTCGACGCCGCCGGCAAGGCGATCAGCCTCGAGGAGAAGCCTGCCGCGCCCAAGAGCCGCTACGCGGTGACGGGCCTGTACTTCTACGACGAGCACGTCGTCGAGCATGCGAAGTCGCTCGAGCCGAGCGCGCGCGGCGAGCTCGAGATCACCGACCTGAACCGCATCTACCTCGAGAACAAGAAGCTCGACGTGCAGATCCTGGGCCGCGGCGACGCCTGGCTCGACACCGGCACGCACGATTCGCTGCTGGAGGCGAGCCAGTTCGTCCACACGCTGGAGAAGCGCCAGGGCCTGAAGGCCTGCTGCCCCGAGGAGATCTGCTGGCGCCACAAGTGGATCGACGACGCGCAGCTCGCCGCGCTCGCCGCGCCGCTGGCCAAGAGCGGCTACGGCCAGTACCTGCAGCGCGCCTTGGCAGAACGAGTCTTCTGATCGCCCCGACATGCACATCGAAACCACCGCCATCGAGGGCGTCCTGATCCTGCAGCCGAAGGTGTTCGGCGACGCGCGCGGCTTCTTCCTCGAGAGCTTCAACCAGAACGTGTTCGACGAGGCGGTCGGCCGCCACGTCGACTTCGTCCAGGACAACCACTCGCGCTCCGCGCGCGGCGTGCTGCGCGGCCTGCACTTCCAGAAGGCGCCCCGGGCGCAGGGCAAGCTGGTGCGGGTGACCGCGGGCGCGGTGTTCGACGTGGCCGTCGACATCCGGCGCGACAGCCCCACGTTCGGCCGCTGGGTGGGTGTCGAACTCTCGGGGGAGAACCATCGCCAGTTGTGGATCCCCCCCGGCCTCGCGCACGGCTTCCTCGTGCTTACCGACACCGCCGATTTCCTCTACAAGACCACCGAGTTCTATTCGCCCGCCGACGAAGGCGCGGTGCGCTGGGACGACCCCGACCTCGCGATCGCCTGGCCCGACGTGGGCGAGGCGCCCAAACTGTCCGCCAAGGACGCCGCCGCAGGCCGGCTGCGGGAGCTCGCCTAGGACGGGGTTTCGGCCTACAAGCCGGGTGTCCCCGGGCTGCCAGAATCCCCCAGGAGTGTCACGATCGCCCTGTAGCGTGTCGTGCTGACCGGCCGGGCCCCGCCCCACGGCGGCGGAGCCCGCGCCGAGCGTATTTCAAACGATCAAAGGAACTGCGATGGCGAAAGCCATGATTCTTGCGGCCGGCCAGGGCACGCGTGTGCGCCCGCTGACCAAGTACATGCCCAAGCCCATGATCCCGATCCTGGGCAAGCCGGTGCTGGAATACCTGATCGAGCATCTCGCGCGCTACGGCGTCAAGGAGATCATGATCAACGTCGCCTATTCGCACTGGAAGATCGAGAGCTATTTCGGCAACGGCAGCCGCTGGGGCGTCGAGATCGGCTACTCGTTCGAAGGCAAGCGCGACCACGGCGAGATCGTGCCGAACCCGATGGGGTCGGCCGGCGGCATGCGCAAGATCCAGGACCACAGC
The DNA here is from genome assembly GCA_019510465.1 of Burkholderiales bacterium. Classification (GTDB taxonomy): domain Bacteria; phylum Pseudomonadota; class Gammaproteobacteria; order Burkholderiales; family Burkholderiaceae_C; genus Scleromatobacter. Next base: position 13,535 of record JAEKKH010000080.1, on the reverse strand, counting down.
GGCTTCTTCGACGACACCACGATCGTGCTGTGCGGCGACGCCATCATCGACCTCGACATCGGCGCGGCGCTGCACGAGCACCAGGCCAAGAAGGCGCTGGCCAGCGTTGTCACGCTCGAGGTGCCGCTGGAGGAGGTCAAGAACTACGGGGTGGTGATCAGCGACAAGGACGGCCGCATCACCGAATTCCAGGAAAAGCCCGCGCCCGAGAAGGCGAAGTCGCGCATGGCCAGCACGGGCATCTACATCTTCGAGCCGCAGGTGCTCGACCTGATCCCGTCCGGCCAGGTGTTCGACATCGGCGGCCAGTTGTTCCCGCTGCTGGCGGACAAGGGCCTGCCGTTCTTCGCGCAGAGCCGCTGGTTCAACTGGATCGACATCGGCCGCGTCACCGATTACTGGGCGGTCACCCAGCGCGTGCTGCGCGGCGAGGTGGCGCAGATGGACATGCCCGGACGCGAGGTGCGCCCGGGCGTGTGGGTGGGCCTGAACACCCGCATCGACTTCGACAAGGTCGACATCACCGGACCGGTCTACATCGGTTCCTCGAGCGAGGTCGAACCCGGGGTGACGATCGTGGGGCCGGCCTGGCTGGGCAACGGCTGCGTGTTGCGCGAGGGCAGCAAGCTCATACGCAGCATCCTGTTCGACTACACGCGCCTGTCCCAGGGCGAGACGCTGGAAGATATGATCGTGTCGCCGCACTACTGCGTCGACCGGCACGGCAACACCACGTATCCCGGCGACGAAGGCACCGTCGTACGCTGGGGCGACGCACGCGCCTGATTCGCCTGAGAGGCAGCCGCCGCGACGCCCGGGCGTGTGTCGCGCGCCTGCCCCTTCCCTCGACGAAAGCGTTCTCATGGCAGCGTCCATCCCCATTCAACCCGTCATCATGGCCGGAGGCAGCGGCACCCGGCTGTGGCCGTTGTCGCGCGCGGGGTTCCCGAAGCAGTTCCTGTCCCTGGGCAGCGACGACAGCCTGTTCCAGCAGGCCATCGCCCGCCTGGTGGGCCTGGCCGGCGGCGACATCGCCGTCGAGGCGCCACTGATCGTCGGCAACGCGGAACACCGCTTCCTCGCGCTGGAGCAGATGCGCGAGATGCACGTCGAGCCCGCGGCCGTCATCCTGGAGCCCGTGGGCCGCAACACCGCGCCCGCGCTGACGCTGGCCGCGCTGGCCGCGCGCGAGAAGGGGGCCGATCCCGTGCTGGTGGTGTCGCCGGCGGACCAGACCATCACGGACCGGGCCGCGTTCACCGCCGCCCTGCGCGCCGCGGTGCACGGCGCCGCCCACGGCGCGATCGTGATCCTGGGGGTCACGCCCAGCGGCCCGGAGACGGCCTACGGCTACATCCGCAGCACCGCGGCCGACGGCCTGCACAAGGTGGCGCAATTCGTCGAGAAGCCCGACGCCGCGACCGCCGCGCGCTACCTCGCGGAAGGCGGCTACACCTGGAATTCCGGCATGTTCGTGCTGCGCGCATCGGTGTGGCTGGACGCGCTGCGCGAGTTCCGGCCGGACATCCTCGCCGCCACCGAGGCCGCCTGGAGCGGGCGCACGCCCGACGAGCGCTTCGTGCGCCCGACGCGCGAGGCGTTCCTGGCCGTGCCGTCGGAGTCGGTGGACTACGCCGTCATGGAGAAGTGCCCGGGCAGCCGCTTCGACATCCGCATGCTGCCGCTGGACGCGGGCTGGAACGACCTGGGCGCCTGGGATGCCGTCTGGCAGGTGGCCGACAAGGACGCCGCCGGCAATTCGGGCGTCGGCGACGTGATCTTCGAGGACAGCCGCAACACGCTGGTTCACGCCAGCGGCCGGCTGGTGACGACGCTGGGCGTCGACGACATCGTGGTCGTCGAGACGGCCGATGCCGTGCTGGTGGCCGATCGCCAGCGCAGCCAGGACGTCAAGAAGCTGGTGAACCGCCTCGACCAGGGCCGCCGCACCGAGCACGCCCTGCACCGCAAGGTGCACCGGCCCTGGGGCTGGTACGACAGCGTGGACGCGGGTCCCCGCTTCCAGGTCAAGCGCATCATGGTCAACCCGGGTGCGACGCTGAGCCTGCAGATGCACCACCACCGCGCCGAGCACTGGATCGTCGTGCAGGGCACGGCCGAGGTCACCTGTGGCGATCGCAAGATGATCCTGACCGAGAACCAGAGCACCTACATTCCTCTCGGCGAGACGCACCGCCTGGCGAATCCGGGCAAGCTGCCGCTCGAGATCATCGAAGTGCAGTCCGGTTCCTACCTCGGCGAGGACGACATCGTCCGCTTCGAGGATACCTATGGCCGCACCACCTGAAATGGCGCGAACCTTGCATGCGGACAAGGTTCCGCGCCCTCCGGGCGCCGCATAGCCTGTCATGTTCGAAGAGCGCAGCGTCCGCAAGCAGTTCCTGAGTGCTCCGCCGTCGGTGGGCAGCACCATTGCCTCCCTGCTCGAACCGGTGGTGGCGGCGGGCATGCTCGCGCTGTTCCACGAACTCTGGGGCTACCGCATGGACGGCGTGGCGATGGCGCTGGCCATCCTGCTGCTGGTGCTGATGTTCCCGGGCGTGAACCGCTTCGGCCGCACGGGCGTGGGCGTGGGCATCGACATCATCCTGTCGTGGGTGTGGGTGCTGAGCGTGCTCGCGCTGCTGGGCTACGCCACCAACACGCTGGCCGCCTTCGACACCGACATGCTGATCGCCTGGGGCATCGCCACGCCCCTGGTGCAGTGGGCGCTGGTGGCCATCGGCACCGCCATCCAGCGCCACCTCGCGTCGCTGCCCGACGCGCGCCGGCCGGCCGTCATCATCGGCGCCGGCCGCATGGGCATGCGGGTGGCGCAGATGCTCAGGCTGCGCCAGGCCTTCGGCCACGACCTGCTGGGGGTGTTCGACGATCGCTCGGCCGACCGGGTCAACCTGCCCGAGGATGCCGTGCTCCTGGGCACGCTGAGGCAGCTGCCCGAATACATCGAGGCGCACGGCGTGAAGGACGTGTTCATCACGTTGCCGCTCACTTCGCAGCCGCGCATCCAGTCCTTGCTGGAATCCTTGCAGAACACGACGGCATCGATCCACTTCGTTCCCGACATCTTCGGCGTCAGCGTCATCCAGGGCCGCCTCGAGGACATGGGCGGCGTGCCGGTCGTGGGCCTGATGGTGGCGCCGTTCACCGGCATCAACGGCTTCATCAAGCGCGTCAGCGACATCGTGCTGTCCTCGCTGATCCTCATCATGATCTCGCCGATCCTGCTGATGCTGGCGATCGGGGTGAAGGTGAGCTCGCCGGGCCCGGTCATCTTCCGGCAGCGGCGCACCGGCCTGGACGGCGAGATCATCGAGGTCTACAAGTTCCGCTCCATGCGCACGACCGACGACGGCGCCGTCGTCAAGCAGGCCACGCGGGACGACCCGCGCATCACGCCGTTCGGCGCCCTCATCCGCAAGACCTCGCTCGACGAGCTGCCGCAGTTCGTCAACGTGCTGCAGGGGCGCATGAGCATCGTCGGCCCGCGGCCGCACGCGGTGGCGCACAACGAGCAGTACCGCAAGCTGGTCAAGGCCTACATGGCGCGCCACAAGGTCAAGCCGGGCATCACCGGCTGGGCGCAGGTCAACGGCCTGCGCGGCGAGACGGACACGCTCGACAAGATGGCCGCGCGCATCGAGTACGACCTGGAATACCTGCGCAACTGGACCCTCGGGCTCGACCTGCTGATCATCGCGCGCACCGTCAAGCTCGTGTTCCTCGACCGCAGCGCGTACTGACGAGTTGGGCCGCGTTCCCGGCGCCACGCGCGGGCATGCCGATGGCGCTACCATTTTCGGCAGCCTGGGCGCGCCGCTGGCGAGACCCTCGCACGAATATTGCCGCGTCGCGCGGCCGCAGTCTCCCTCTCATCCATGACGACCCTCGCCGACGCCGAACCCTCCGCCCAGGCCCCCGTGGCCGCGCCGGCCATCTCCGCCGCCCCGACGGTCGACGTCGCCGTGGCCGCGACGTTCACGGCCGAGGGTCTCGAGGCACCCCTGGCCTTCATGCTGGACGCCGCCGGCCTGGCCGGCCGCATCGCGTTCGCGCCGTACCACCAGGTGTTCCAGGAACTGCTGACGCCCGGCAGTGCGCTCGCCCGCAACGCGGCGGGCGGCGGCATCGGCGTCGTGCTGCTGCGGCTGGAGGACTTCGTGCGTGACGCCGAGGCCGGCGCCGACCTGCCGGCGCTCGTCACCCGCGTCGCGGGCGAGCTGGCCGACGCGTTCCGCCAGTTCCGGCAGCGCGCGTCGGCGCCGCTGCTGGTGTTCGTGCTGCGCGCCTCGCCGGCGATCGACGGCGGGCTCGCCGCCGTCGTCGACGCGCAGTCGTCGTCGCTGGCGGCCGCGCTCGAGGCGCTGCCCGACACGGCCGTCTTCGGCGACGCCGCCATCGACGCGCTGTGCCCCGCCACGCGCCACGACCTGGTGGCCAACGAGCTGGCCCACATCCCGTTCACCGACGACTGGTTCGGCGCGCTGGCCATCGTCGTCGCACGCCAGGCGCACATGCGCAAGGTCGCCGCGCACAAGGTGCTCGTGCTCGATTGCGACAACACGATCTGGCGCGGCGTGGTCGGCGAGGACGGCGTCGCCGGCATCGCCCTCGACACGGGCTTCCTGGCGGTGCAGGACTACGCGGTCGCGGCGCAGTCGCGCGGCGTGCTCGTGTGCCTGGCCAGCAAGAACGCCGAGGCCGACGTGATGCGCGTGTTCGACGAGCGCCCCGACATGCGCCTCGCGCGCCGCCACGTCGTCGCCCACCGCATCAACTGGGAGCTGAAGTCGGCCAACCTGCGCGCGCTGGCCCGCGAGCTCAACCTGGGCCTCGACGCCTTCGTGTTCCTCGACGACAACCCGGTCGAGTGCGGGCTCATGCAGGAGATGCTGCCGGAGGTCGTCACGCTGCACCTGCCCTCGCCCGAGGCCGCGCCGTCGCTGCTGGCCAACCTGTGGGCGTTCGACAAGGTCGCCGTCACGCAGGAGGACCAGCGGCGCACCGAGATGTACCGCCAGAATGCCGAGCGCGAGCAGCTCGAGGCGTCGGCCACCGACATCGGCGCCTTCCTGGCGTCGCTGGACCTGAAGATCGACGTGTCCGCGCCCGCCGAGGGCGACTGGCCGCGCCTGTCGCAGCTGACCCAGCGCACCAACCAGTTCAACTTCACGACGCGCCGGCGCGGCGAGCCGGAGATGCGGGCTCTCGCCGGCGACGCCACGGTCCAGGCCGTGCGCGTCAGCGACCGCTTCGGCGACTACGGCCTGGTGGGCCTGGTCATCGCCACGGACGCAGACGATGCCGTCGAGGTCGACACGCTGCTGCTGAGCTGCCGCGTGCTCGGGCGCGGCGTCGAGCACGCGATGCTGGCCTCGCTCGGCAGGCTGGCGCAGGCGCGCGGCAAGGCGCTGGTGCGCCTGCGCCTGATCCGCACGCCCAAGAACGAGCCCGCGCTGGCCTTCGCCGACGCCGTCGTGGGCGCCTATCGGCGCGAGGTGCCCGACGGCGTCGCGTGGGAGGTGCCGGCGGGCGTCGCCGCCGCCCTCGTGCACCGCGCCGGCGAGGACGCGCCCGAGGTCATCGCCGCGCGCAAGGCCGACGCCGCGAAGGCGCCCAAGGCCGCCGCGCCCGCGCTGCGCGGCCGCTCCGCCCGCTACGCCCGGCTCGCCACCGAGCTCACCAGCGGCCCCGCCGTGATGCAGGCGCTGCGCGCGGCCGCCCGGGCGCCGCGCGTGCCCGTGGCCGCCAGCGCCCAGCCGCGCACGGCCACGGAACGCGCGCTGGTGGCCCTGTGGGAGGAGCTGCTGGGCGTCTCCGGATTGGGCATCGACGACGACTTCTTCGCGTTCGGCGGCACGTCGCTGCTGGCGGCGCGCATGATCGCCGAGCTCGCGCACCGCCGCGGCGTGGCGTTGCCGCTGACCACGATCGTCGAGGCGCCCACGATCCGCCAGTTCGCGCAGCGCGCCGACCGGGGCGCCGCCGCGTCGCCGAACGGCCTCGTGACCTTGCGCAAGGCGGGAGAGCGGCGGCTGTTCCTCGTGCACGACGGCGACGGCGAGACGCTGCTGTACCGCAACCTCGCCAACCGCCTGCCGGCCGCCATGAGCGTCTACGGCATCCAGCCCGAGCGCCGCGCGCGCATCCCGCTCGCGCACCTGTCGATCGAGGAGATGGCGGCGTCGTACGTGAAGACGGTGCGCGCCGAGCAGCCGGAAGGGCCGTACCTGCTGGGCGGCATGTGCGCCGGCGGGTTGATCGCGTTCGAGATGGCGCGCCAGCTGCAGGCCGACGGCGCGGTCGTCGAGCGCGTGCTCATGATGGACTCCGCCACGCCGCAGGCCGAGCGGCGCGACATCGAGAACGCGCAGCGTTCGTCGCGCCTGCGCGAGGCGGTGGCCGCGGCGCGCGAGGAGCGCGGCGCGGTCGGCGGGCTCGTCGCGGCGGCGGGCGTCGTCGCGCGCAAGGTCTTCGGGCGCGTCGCGTGGGAGTTCCGCAAGCGGCGCCAGCAGTCCGACGATGACCGGCGCCTGGCCCTGCTGCGCGAGGTGCTGGCCGGCGGCGGCGAGTGGCCGGCGTCCGAGCCCGGCCTCGATTTCCGCGCCATCTACAACCACGCCGAGCACGCCTACCGGCCGCCGCCCTCCGCGGTCAGCGCCGTGCTGCTGCGCGCCACGGCCGGCAGCGGCAACGACATCGCCTACCGCGAGGTGTTCGCCGACCCGACGCTCGGCTGGGCCGGCGTCGCGCGCGACCTGGTCGTCGTCGACGTCGAGGGCGGGCACGCGAGCATGTTGCAGGAACCGCAGGCCGCGTCGCTGGCGCGCGCGATCCTGCCGCACCTGGGCGGGCCAGCGATGCGGGCGGCGGCATGAGCGCCCGCCCGAAGGGGCTCGCTCCGCAGCCGACAGGCGGAGGTTGCCCTGTGAGCGGCACCGCCCATCTCGCGGCGACGACGGTGGGCATCGTCGTCGTCAGCTACAAGTCGGCGGCGCTGACCGTCGACTGCCTGCGCTCGATCGCGGCCGAACGCGCTGGCCCTGGGCCGCGCATCCGCTGCGTCGTCATCGACAACGCTTCGGGCGACGAGCCCGTCGTGGCCGCCGCGATCGCGGACAACGGCTGGAGCGACTGGGCGCGCGTCGTCGTGGCGCCGCGCAACGGCGGCTTCGCCTACGGCAACAACCTGGGCCTGAGGGAACTCGAGCGCGAGGGCCGCGTCGACTTCGTCCACCTGCTCAACCCCGACACCGTGCTGCGTCCCGGTGCCGTCGCCGCGCTCGCCGACCACCTGCAGGCGAACCCGCGCGCGGGCATCGCCGGGGGCGTGTTCGAGAACGGCGACGGCAGCGAGTGGGCCATCGCGTTCCGCTTCCCCTCGTTGCTGGGCGAGATCGAGCAGGGCGTGCGCCTCGGGCTGGTCTCGCGCCTGCTCGCGCGCGCGTGCGTGCCCATGCACATGGGCGCGAGCGCGGCGCCGGCCGACTGGGTGTCGGGCGCATCGATGATGGTCAAGCGCGAGGTGTTCGACCGCATCGGCGGCCTCGACGAGACGTTCTTCCTCTATTTCGAGGAGACCGAGTTCTGCCACCGCGCCAGGCGCGCCGGCTACGAGGTCTGGTACGTGCCGGCGAGCCGCGTCGTGCACATCGCGGGCCAGAGCACCAAGGTGACCGAGCGCAACGCCGGTCCCAGGCGCTTGCCCGCGTACTGGTTCGACTCCCGGCGCCTGTATTTCACGCTGACGCGCGGCCCGGTGTACGCCGCGTGCGCGGACGCGCTGGCGATCGCGGCCGGCTGGGCGGGCCTCGCGAAGTCGGCGTTGCTGGGGCGGCTGCACGGGCACGTGCCGCATTTCCTGCGCGACCTGTTCCGCCACAGCGCGCTGTCGGGCAACGCCGGCGCGCCGCACGCCGCGCCGCCGCGCTTCGACGAGGCGCGGGGCACGCAATGAGCGCTCCGTCGACTGCGGATGTCTACGCCGGGTTCCGCGACACCGCCTACTTCCCGTCGCTGAACGGCATCCGCGCGATCTGCGCGCTGATGGTGCTCAAGGTCCACACGGAATGGAGCGTGCCGGGCGCCCCCCGCATCCTGGATTGCGGCTTCCTGGGCGTGGACATGTTCTTCGCGATCAGCGGCTTCCTGATCGTGACGCTGCTGCTGCGCGAGCGCGAGGCGTCGGGCCGCATCGACCTGAAACAGTTCTACGTGCGCCGCACCTTGCGCATCTTTCCCATCTACTACCTGCTGGTGGGCCTTCTGCTGCTGCTGGCGGTGGGGAGCTACGGCCACTCGACGAAGACGTGGGACGCCTACAAGTGGTCGTTCCCGGTGTTCCTGCTGTACCTGCAGGACGTCGTGCCCGTCTTCATGGGCGTGCTGTTCCACACCTGGTCGCTGTCGATGGAGGAGCAGTTCTACCTGATCTGGCCCAGCGTCGAGCGCTTCCTGCGCCGCGCCTGGATCGTGCCGGTGCTCGTCGGCCTGATCGGGGTCAACGAGCTGTTCAACTTCCGCGTCTTCGACGGCTGGATCGTCGACGTCTACGGGCCGCAGGGCCTGCACCGCCCGCTGTTCCTGATCACGTTCACGCCGATCCTGCTCGGGGTGCTGGCCGCTCACCTGATGCACGAGCCCCGCACCGGACGGGCGCTCGCCGCGGCGCTGGGGAACCGCTGGATGCCGCCCTTGCTGTTGGCGCTCGCCATGCTGGTGGTGCAGTACGCGGCCGAACTGCGCGGCCCGCAACAGGTCGTCGTGCTGCGTGGCCTGCCCTACACGGCCGTGCACGTCCTGTTCTGCCTCGCCCTGGTGGCGATGGTGATCAACCCGCGCGGTCTCTTCTCGCGCACGCTGCAGTCGCGGCCGCTGGCCTACCTGGGCTCGATCAGCTACGGCATCTACCTGTACCACACGATGATCATCTGGCTGGTCGACCGTGTCTGCAGCCCGCGCCACATCCACCTGAGCCCGTTCCAGCTGTTCGTGCTGGTGAGCGTGCTCTCGGTCTCCGTGGCCGCGCTGAGCTTCCGATACATCGAGACGCCGATCATGCGAACGCGCCACCGCAAGCGTGCCGCCGCCGTGCTGCCGGCGGCGCACCCGGCCGTCTGAGCCTCATTCGATCAGCCCGACCGATTTCAACTTCGCCACGATCGAGTCGGCGGCTTCTTCGGCCGTCTGCGTGTGCGTGTCGACGACGATCTCCGGCGCATCCGGCGCCTCGTAGGGCGAGCTGATGCCCGTGAAGTTGGCGATCTCGCCGCGGCGCGCCTTCTTGTACAGGCCCTTGACGTCGCGCTCCTCGGCCACGGCGAGCGGCGTGTTGACGTGGATCTCGATGAACTCGCCGTCGGCCATCTGGCCGCGCGCCATGGCGCGCTCCGAGCGGAATGGCGAGATGAACGCCGTCATCACGATCAGGCCGGCGTCCACCATCAGCCGCGCCACCTCGGCCACGCGGCGGATGTTCTCGACGCGGTCGGCCTCGGTGAAGCCGAGATCCTTGTTCAGGCCGTGGCGCACGTTGTCGCCGTCCAGCAGGTAGGTGTGGCGGCCCATCGCGGCGAGCTTCTTCTCGACGAGGTTGGCGATGGTGGACTTGCCCGCGCCGGACAAGCCCGTGAACCACAGGACCGCCGGGCGCTGGCCCTTGAGCTCGGAGCGCCGCGCCTTGTCGACGTCCACGTGCTGGGGCCGCAGGTTGTGCGCCCGGCGCAACGCGAAGTTGATCATCCCGGCGCCGACCGTGTTGTTGGTCATGCGATTGATCAGGATGAAGCCGCCGGTGTCGCGGTTGTTCTTGTACGCGTCGAACGCGATCTGCCGATCGAGCGCGATGTTGACGACACCGATCTCGTTGACGCCGAGCTGCTTGGCGGCCAGGTGCTCCATCGTGTTGACGTTGACCTTGTACTTCGGCTCGGTGATGGAGGCGGTCACCGTCTGCGCGCCGATCTTCATCAGGTAGGGGCGGCCCGGCAGCATCGGCTCGTCGGTCATCCACACCAGCGACGCCTCGAACTGGTCGGCCACCTCGGCGGGCGCGTCGGCCATCGACAGCACGTCGCCGCGCGAGATGTCGATCTCGTCGGCCAGCGTCAGCGTGATCGACTGGCCGGCCACGGCCTCGGGCAGGTCGCCGCCCATCGCGACGATGCGCGCGACCGTGCTCTCCTTGCCCGAGGGCTGCGCGATGATGCGGTCGCCCGGCTTGACGGTGCCGCTGGTGACGATGCCGGCGAAACCGCGGAAGTCGAGGTTGGGCCGATTGACCCACTGGACCGGCATGCGGAAGCGCTCCTTCTGCAGGCGCGTGTCGTCGACTTCGCAGGTCTCGAGAAAGCCCATCAGGGTCGGCCCGTGGTACCAGGGCGTGTTCTCGCTGGCCGCCAGCATGTTGTCGCCCTTGAGGCCCGACAGCGGGATCGACGTGATGTCGGCCAGGCCGATCTGGCGGGCGAAGACGCGGTACTCCTCGTCGATCCTGTCGAAGGTCTTCTGCGCGTAGTCGACGAGGTCCATCTTGTTGATGGCCAGCACCACCTTGCGGATGCCGATCAGGCGCGCCAGGTAGCTGTGGCGGCGCGTCTGCGTCAGCACGCCCTTGCGCGCGTCGACGAGGATCACGGCGACGTCGGCGGTGGACGCGCCGGTGATCATGTTGCGCGTGTACTGCTCGTGGCCGGGCGTGTCGGCGACGATGAACTTGCGCCGATCGGTGGAGAAGAAGCGGTATGCGACGTCGATCGTGATGCCCTGCTCGCGCTCGGCGGCCAGGCCGTCGACCAGGAGCGCGAAGTCGATGTCGCCACCCTGCGTGCCCCATTTCTTGGAGTCGTTCTCGATGGCGGCGAGCTGGTCCTCGAACAGCATCTTCGACTCGTACAGCAGCCGGCCGATGACGGTGGACTTGCCGTCGTCCACCGAGCCGCAGGTGATGAAGCGCAGCAGGCTCTTCTTCTCGTGCTGCTTGAGGTACTTCTCGATGTCGGTGGCGATGAGATCGGATTGGTGGGCCATTTGGAGTTCCGTTCTGTCCGGCGCTGCCGCTCAGGCGCGTCGCGAGAAATTCAAGGGAGCGGTCGATCCGGCTTTGCCGGGCGACTCGCGGCCGGCCCCTCGGGGGCAGGGAGCGCAAGCGACCGTGGGGCTCAGAAGTAGCCTTCCTGCTTCTTCTTTTCCATGGACGCTGCGGAATCATGGTCGATCATGCGGCCCTGCCGCTCCGACGTCCTGGTCAGCAGCATCTCCTGGATCACGTCCTTGAGCGTCGCGGCCTCCGACTCGACGGCGCCCGACAGCGGGTAGCAGCCGAGGGTGCGGAAGCGCACGCTCTTCATCATCGGCACCTCGCCCGACTTGAGCGGCATGCGGTCGTCGTCGACCATGATCAGCGTGCCGTCGCGGTTGACCACCGGGCGCTCGGCCGCGAAGTACAGCGGCACGATGGGGATGTTCTCGAGGTAGATGTACTGCCAGATGTCCAGCTCGGTCCAGTTCGAGATCGGGAACACGCGGATCGATTCGCCCTTCATCTTGCGGCCGTTGTACAGCCGCCAGAGCTCGGGACGCTGGTTCTTCGGGTCCCAGCGGTGCTGCGCCGAGCGGAACGAGAAGATGCGTTCCTTCGCGCGCGACTTCTCCTCGTCGCGGCGCGCGCCGCCGAACGCGGCGTCGAAGTTCCACTTGTCCAGCGCCTGCTTCAGGCCCTGCGTCTTCCACATGTCGGTGTGGATCTGCGAGCCGTGCGTGAACGGGTTGATGCCCAGCTCCATCGCCTCGGGGTTGTGATGCACCAGCAGCTCCATGCCGGCTTCCTTGGCCATGCGTTCGCGCATCTCGTACATCGCCCGGAACTTCCACGTCGTGTCGACGTGCAGCAGCGGGAACGGCGGCGGCGACGGGAAGAACGCCTTGCGGGCCAGGTGCAGCATCACGGCGGAATCCTTGCCGATCGAATACAGCATGACCGGGTTGTCGGCTTCCGCGATGACCTCGCGCATGATGTGGATGCTCTCGGCTTCCAGTCGCTGGAGGTGAGTGAGGTTCATGGAATCGTCCGCTTTCGACGCAGTGGGAATGACGAAAGACCGTCCGCCCGGTGCCGGCCGCGATGCCGGCGCCGAGGTTTCGGCCACGAGGGGGGCTGCCGGCAACGCGGTCGGCGGCAGGTCGGTGATCTCGCTCGCCGCGGGAGTGCGGCGCGCGAGGGGAACGGGGCAGTCGACCAGGGTGAGCCGCGGCTGCGCGGCGACCCAGTCCTTGAGCTGCGTCGCCCGGCGCAGGTCGACGCCGTGCAGCCAGGCGGTGACCGGGCTGGCGGTGTGCTGCAGCAGGCGGTCGAGGAAGTCGACGTAGCCGTCCTGCAGGCTGAGGTTGGCGACCGGCAGCCAGGCGATCTGGCCGCGCGCATCGATCGCGACCAGCAGGCCGCGCGGCGCTCCGGCCGGCGCCGCCAGGCCGCCGCACCACCAGGTGCGCGCGGCGCCGCGCGCCGCGCTCGCGGGCGGCTGCGCCGCGAGCCAGGCGGCCAGGGCCGGCGTGCGCGCCGCGCTGTCGCGCAGGCCGATCAGCGACAAGCCCCAGCGCGCGAGGCAGCGCGCCGCGGCGCGGGCATGCAGCTCGACGCCGAAACGCAGGCGGGCGCAGGCCTGCACCCGCGTCGCCGACCAGAGACCGCGCGGCAGGCCGGCGGATTCCGGGCTTGCGTAGAGCGCCAGCAGGGCAAGCTCGCGTTCCTGCGCCGCCGTCATCGCCCGGCCGGTGCCTTGCGGGCGGCCGCGGGCGCCGACGTCGACCGCATGCCAGCCGCCTTCGGTGAAGGCCTTGAAGGCCTTGATGATGGTCGGAACGCTCAGGCCGGTCTCGCTCCGGATCTGGGTCAGGCTGCGGCCGTCCACGCGCAACTGCACCGCGCGGCGGCGCTGGGCGTTCAGTTGCAGCAGGTTGGGGCTGGCCGGTTGCATGCGGTTGCGATCTGTAAAATCGAGACACTAAATGATTTAGTGGCACAATTCTGCCATCATCCCGCACAATTCGTCCATTCATATCGCAGAAAGTGATGAAGACATGACGCTTGCACCGCTGAACCTCGCCGGCCTGCTGGACGGCCTCACGCCGCTGATCCGCGATGCGGGCAAGGTCATCATGGACATCTACGCAACCGACTTCGACGTCACGAAGAAGGGCGACGACTCGCCCGTCACCGCCGCCGACCAGCGCGCCGAGACGGTGATCCTGGCGGGCCTGAAGCGGCTCGCGCCGGAGATCCCGGTCGTGGCCGAGGAAGCCGTGGCGGCGGGGCATGTGCCGGATGTCGGTGCTCGCTTCTGGCTCGTCGACCCGCTCGACGGCACGAAAGAGTTCATCAGCCGCAACGGCGAGTTCACGGTCAACATCGCGCTGGTCGAGAACGGCCGCCCGATCCTCGGCCTGGTGTACGCCCCGGCGATCGAGCGCCTGTTCGGCGGCGCCGAAGGCCTGGGCGCCTGGGTCGAGGACAAGCA
>JAEKKH010000309.1 GCA_019510465.1 Burkholderiales bacterium | reverse complement strand
TCGTTGACCAGGTACGGCTTGATCGAGTGGTACTGCGTGAAGAACTGCGTCATGTCGACGATCAGGTCGCGCACGACGGGCAGGCCCGGCAGCGGCTTGAGCACGATCGTCTGCGGCAGCGACAGCATGTTGGTCAGGCACGCCAGGCCGTTCTTGCCGTTGATGTTCATCGCGTCCGAACCGCACACGCCTTCGCGGCACGAGCGGCGATACGAGATCGTCGGGTCGATGGACTTGAGCTTGATCAGGGCGTCCAGCAGCATGCGTTCGGAGCCGTCGAGCTCGACCTCGATCGTCTGCATGTAAGGCTTGTCGTCCTTGTCCGGGTCGTAGCGGTAGATCTGGAAGGTGCGCTTGGTCATGGCTTTTCTCTCTTGCGTCAGAACGAACGCACGGCCAGGGGGATCGATTCGGTGGTCAGCGGCTTGAGCTTGACCGGCTTGTACTCGAGCCGGTTGTCCGCGCTGAACCACAGGGTGTGCTTGAGCCAGTCCGCGTCGTTGCGGCCGAGGGGGTTGTGCGGGGAGTCCGCCGGCTCCTCGTAGTCGACCACCACGTGCGCGCCGCGGCATTCCTTGCGCGCTGCGGCGGACACGATCGTGGCCTGGGCGACCTCGATGAGGTTCTCCACTTCGAGGGCCTCGATGCGGGCGGTGTTGAACACCTTGGACTTGTCGCCGAGCGTGATGTTGCCGACGCGCTCGCGCAGCGCCGCGATCTGCGCCACGCCGTCGTCCAGCAAGGCCTGCGTGCGGAAGACGCCCGCGTGCTTCTGCATCGAGGCCCGGATGTCGTTGGCCACCGTCTGCGCATATTCGCCGCCGACGTTCGATTCCAGGCGCGCCAGGCGCGAGAGCGTGCGGTCGGCGGCGTCGGCCGGCAGCGGCTTGTGGCTGCGCGCCTGGAGGCCGGCGGCCACGATGTGGTTGCCGGCGGCGCGGCCGAACACCAGCAGGTCCAGCAGCGAGTTGGTGCCCAGGCGGTTGGCGCCGTGCACGCTCACGCAGGAGCACTCGCCCACCGCGTACAGGCCGTTGATCACCGCGTTCGGGTCGCCGCCCCTGGGCGCCACCACCTGGCCGTTGATGTTGGTCGGGATGCCGCCCATCTGGTAGTGGATGGTCGGCACGACGGGGATCGGCTCCTTCGTGATGTCGACGTTGGCGAAGTTGTGGCCGATCTCGAACACGGAGGGCAGGCGCTTCATGATCGTCTCGACGCCCAGGTGGGTCATGTCGAGGTGGATGTAGTCCTTGTTCGGACCGCAGCCGCGACCTTCCTTGATCTCCTGGTCCATGCAGCGCGAGACGAAGTCGCGCGGCGCGAGATCCTTGTAGTGCGGCGCGTAGCGCTCCATGAAGCGCTCGCCGTCGGCATTGCGCAGGATGGCCCCCTCGCCGCGGCAGCCCTCGGTCAGCAGCACGCCGGCCCCGGCGACGCCGGTCGGGTGGAACTGCCAGAATTCCATGTCCTCCAGCGGGATGCCGGCGCGTGCGGCCATGCCCAGGCCGTCGCCGGTGTTGATGAAGGCGTTGGTCGAGGCCTGGTAGATGCGGCCGGCCCCGCCGGTGGCCAGCAGCACCGTCTTGGCCTCGAGGATGTGCAGCTCGCCCGTCTCCATCTCGATGGCGGTGACGCCCACCACGTCGCCGTCGGCGTCGCGGATCAGGTCCTGTGCCATCCATTCGACGAAGAACTGGGTGCGCGACTTGACGTTCTGCTGGTACAGCGTGTGCAGCAGGGCATGGCCGGTGCGGTCGGCCGCGGCGCAGGCGCGCTGCACCGCCTTCTCGCCGTAGTTGGCGGTGTGGCCGCCGAACGGGCGCTGGTAGATGGTGCCGTCGGGGTTGCGGTCGAACGGCATCCCGAAGTGCTCGAGCTCGTAGACGACCTTCGGCGCCTCGCGGCACATGAACTCGATCGCGTCCTGGTCGCCGAGCCAGTCGGAGCCCTTGACGGTGTCGTAGAAGTGGTAGTGCCAGTTGTCCTCGCTCATGTTGCCCAGCGATGCGCCGATGCCCCCCTGGGCCGCGACGGTGTGCGAGCGGGTGGGGAACACCTTGGACAGCACGGCGACGTTGAGTCCGGCGCGCGCGAGCTGCAGCGAGGCACGCATGCCCGAGCCGCCGGCGCCGACGATCACGACGTCGAACTTGCGCTTGGCGATGGACGAGTTGGCGGATGAAACGGCGGGCATTCTCAGATTCTCCAGAGGACTTGCAGTGCCCAGCCGGCGCAGCCGACGAGCCAGACGATGGCGACGACCTGCAGCACGAGGCGGGCGGCCATGGGCTGGACGTAGTCCATCAGCACGTCGCGCACGCCGACCCAGGCGTGCCACAGGATGGAAGCGATGGTGACGAAGGTGAGCACCTTCATCCACTGGCGCGCGAAGATCGCGCCCCACTTGAGGTAGCTCATCTCGCCGGGCGTCAGGCACTGCACGACCAGGACGATGGTGAAGAGCGCCATGATGACGGCGGTGGCGCGCTGCACCAGCCAGTCGCGCAGGCCGTAGTGGGCGCCGACGACGAGGCGCTTGGAACCGTAGTTGGTGGACATGGTTGGTCGAGACCCGATCAGTAGCCGATGAACAGCTTGTAGGCGAAGACGAGCGTCAGCACGACGGCCACGCCGATGGCCGCCAGCGCGGAGACGCGGCCGAACTCCTTGTCGACCGTGTGCGTGAAGTCCATGTAGAGGTGGCGCACGCCGGCGCAGAAGTGCTGCAGGAAGCCCCAGATCAGCGCGAGCGCGGCGAGCTTGACGATGAACGCGGGCACGAAGCCGATGCCGCCGACGAAGGCGTTGCGGAACTGGTCGAACGAGACCTCGTCGGTGACGCTGGTGTCGAACATCCAGATCACGAACGGCATCAGGACGATCAGGACGAGGCCGCTGATGCGGTGCAGGATGGACACCCAACCCGCCGGCGGCAGCCGGTACTGGGTCGCGTCGATCAGGCGCATCTGCCCGGGTCGTTTCTTGATCGCCTTCGCGTCAGCCATGATGGTGGATCCTTGTCGTTGTCGTCTGGGCGGCGCCGACGGCGCGCCACCTGGGTGCTGCCGCCGTCGCCGGAAGGCGTCGGGGCCCGGTAAAACCCGCGAATTTTATGGCAACGCAACATGCGATGCCCAAGTCGGGATTGGAGCGCGCCGATCGTCGTTTTTGCAACGAATCGCGGGCAGGGGCCGCGGTCGATGGACGAAAGGTCGGCGCCGTCATCTTCAGTTCAGCGCATTGCGGTAGTAGTGGCGATCGGTGCGGTACAGACCGCGCCGCAGCTCGACCGGCTTGTCGCCGTAGGTGAACGACAGCCGCTCGACCGACAGCAGCGGCGTGCCCTCGGCCACCGCCAGCACCTCGGCCGTCGCCGCGTCGGCCGCGACAGCGCGGATCTTCTCCTCGGCGCGGATCATGCGCACGCCGAACTCCGCCTCGAACATCTCGTACATCGGGCCGACGTAGTCGCGCAGGCGCTCGGCGGTCAGGCCCTTGAACGGGCCGGCGGGCAGCCAGATCTCGTCGAGCACCACGGGAATGTCGTCCTGCAGCAGCGTGCGCCGCACGAGGATCGCGCCCTCGGTGCCCTTGAGCTCGAGCGCGCGCGCGATCGGCGCCGGGGGGCGCATGCGCCTGCAGTCGATGAAGTGGCGCGCCATGCCCCTGGGCTTGGCGTCGTCCGGCGCGAGGCGCAGGAAGCGGTACTGGATCTGCTCTTCCGCGTGCGTCGCCACGAAAGTGCCCTTGCCCTGGCGGCGCACGACGAGGTTCTCGGTGGCGAGTTCGTCGATCGCCTTGCGCACGGTGCCCTGGCTGACGCGGTAGCGGGCGGCCAGGTCGGTCTCGGCCGGGATCGCCTCGCCGGGCTTCCACTCGCCCTCCTGCAGGCTGCGCGTGATCAGCAGCTTGATCTGCTGGTACAGCGGGCTGAAGGCGGGACCGGACGGATCCGAGGACATGGGGCGGGACGGCGGGAAGGGCGGAACGCGGGCAGGGGAGGGCCGCGGGCGGACGCACGGCCGCCGCGATTGCAGCACAGCGGGCGGAGGCCGTCCACATTGCCCGGAGCATCCGACTTCCCATGTCATGTATAAGACATAAGATGATTGACCCTGTGCGGGTTTTTCCCCGGGACCGCAGTAAACTTCGAAGTGCCGTCCCGGGCCCGGCCGTGCGCCGGACGCACCCGCGCCAGTTCCGGAAGGGTGACGCCGTCACCGTTCCACCATCCGTCCTTCCTCTCGTCTCGGAGACCTTTCCATGAGCAAGACCCCCGTTCGCGTCGCCGTCACCGGCGCCGCTGGCCAGATCGGCTACGCCCTCCTGTTCCGCATCGCTTCGGGCGAGATGCTGGGCAAGGACCA
>JAEKKH010000504.1 GCA_019510465.1 Burkholderiales bacterium | reverse complement strand
CGGGGAAGGACGTGTCCGAGTAGTGGTGGTCAAACGCGAACCAGCTCGACTTGGCCGGCTCGGGCAGATCGGCCAGCGCGGGGTAGATGCTGGGCCAGTCGCCCAGGTGCTGCAGGCCCAGCGGCTTGCCGGCGTCCAGGGACCGCGCCAGCTCGAACAGGCCCTGGTAGCAGACATCGTGGATGAAGTCGAAGTTGACACGCGTGATGTCGTCGGAGATCAGGCAGAAGCCCGTCTTGTCGAGCTGCCAGCGCCCGCCCTCGATCATGACGACGCCGGCCGACAGGCAGGACTCCAGCACCAGCTTGAGCGCATAACGGCTCCAGCGGCCGGTGGCTTCGAGCTCGTCCAACGTGATGCCACCCTCGCCCGCGCCGCCCAGCGCCTCCAGCATGCCGCGCTTCCAGGCGTAGTGCACGCAGTGGAAGACCACCGGGCCGAAGGCGATCTTCTGGGCCTCGAAGCGGGCGTCGAAGGCCCGCTGCTTCGGCGGCGAGAATTTTTTGGTCTCAAGCATGGGGCACGAAGAGTGGGGTGAACAGCCAGGCCAGGAAAACGCCGATGAGCAGGGTCAGCCCAAAGGCGTGGAGAGCCGGTGTGCCGGACAGCGCCAGCAGACCGAAGGACAACAAAGTCGACGCGGCAGCCAGCGTCACCGACAGGAAGGGCCGAGTCTCGTCCCGCCCGGGCTGTTCGAGCAGGAAGATGCCGTAGTCCACGCCCAGACCCAGCAGGATGAGCAGGGGCAGGATGTGAAAGAGCTGCAAGACCTGGCCGCTGATTGAAAGCAACGCCACGGTCAGTACGCAGGCCAGCGCTGTGGGCGCCAGCGCCCGCCAGGACTGGCGGCCGAAGCGCCAGGCCAGCGCGGCCCAGGTGAGGACGAAGCCTAGCGCCAGCACCCAGGACATCAGCTCGCGGTAGCGGCCCAGCAGCGTGCTGACCTCGCCCACCTTGTCGACCCAGGTGACGCCATCGAGCTTCAGTGCCGCCAGCGCCGCGCGGGTCTCGGCGGCGTCGGCGCCGCGCA
>JAEKKH010000503.1 GCA_019510465.1 Burkholderiales bacterium | reverse complement strand
ATCGAGCGACTGAACCGCCATGTCCTACATCCTCGACGCACTGCGCCGCGCTGAAGCCGACCGCGAACGCGAGCGTGGCCGGGTGCCAGGCCTGCACACCCAGCCCCTGTCCAGCAGCGCGGCCGCGCCGGCCGCGGCCCATCGCCGCTGGTTGCCCTGGGCCGGCGCCGGTCTGCTGCTGCTGGCCGGCATTGGTGCCGGCAGCTGGTGGGCGGGCGGGCAGCAGGAAGCGCCTTCGGCGCTCGCACCGCCGGTGCCGCCGCCCGCGCCCACGCCTCAGCTCAGGCAACCCACTGAGGTCGCCACGGCGCCAGTGCCCGCGCCCCCCGCACCAGCGGCCACGCAACCGGTCTCCAGTGCGCCCGCGCCGCAGCCCGCGGCATCAGCCTCGCCCTATCTGCCGCCCGCGCCGCCACCGGATGCGGTGGCCGCCGCCCCCGTTGCTCCGGCGCCGCGGCCCGGCGGCGCGGCCACGCCGGCTCCTGCGCCCGTGGCCACCGCCGCGCCGGGCCGAGCTGCCCGAGAGCATGCGCCACGAGTTGCCCAGGCTGGTCATCAGCGGTTCGGTCTATTCGGACGACCCGGCCAGCCGCTTCGTCATCGTCAACGGCCAGGTGCTGCGCGAAGGCGCCAGGCTGAGCGCCGACTTGGTGCTGGAGCAGATTGGCCAGCGCGAACTGGTGCTGCGCTTCAAGGGCCAGCGCTTCCGGCAACCGGTCTAGAAACGCCTGCGGGCCGCGGCCGGGTCAGGCCACGTGGCGCCACGCCACCGCCTGCGGTTTCACCGAAGCGCAGATCGGACCGCAATCCGCCATGGTGCCCAGCACACGCGCTTCGATGAGGCCGGACGACAGTGCCGACTCGACGAGCTCGCGAGGAATGGCGGCCAGCTTCAACTTGGCACGGCGCGTCCAGCCGGAGTCGGCCTGCCCCGCCAGCGTGCCGGAGTTGACGTAGACGAAGCGGTCCGCAGGCGTGCCCTGCGCGTACTCGCCCAGGAAGTTGGCCGTCCCGTCCGGCAACGGCGTGCCCAGGCGCAACGACAGCTCGAACGCGATTGCCTCGAGCTGCCCATCCAAGGGCTGCAGCAGCTCCGACCTGCCACGCTGCACCGCGAACCACACGCCAGGCGGCGGATCGACGATGACGATGCGCAGCCGAACATGCGCGTCGGTAGGTTGCGTGCCCATCAGGCGCAGTCCCACCCCAGCCGCACCAGCCCGCAGTGGCGGCACACGAACTTGTAGAACGCGTTGTCGCCCGCGGGCTCGTAGTCGGCCGTCGCCCGGGCCCAGTTCTTCTCGCTCTTTCCGTAATGCTGCCGCCAGTCCGCCTTCGTGGCTTCGCTGGCGTGCTCCACGTCGTCCTCGGACGCATCGCCGTGGAACTCGCAGGCGTCGCTGCAATGCGCCAGCCACTCCTCCTGCTGCCAGCACGAATAGCCCGGTGTCCTGAGGCTCACCTCGTCGACGATCTCCTGCGCCACGCCGGCCTTCGCGAGTGGCTGCGCGTCCGAAAAGCTCGCGCCCAGCTTGCTCG
>JAEKKH010000502.1 GCA_019510465.1 Burkholderiales bacterium | reverse complement strand
GTGGCGCGCGAGGTGGGCGTCGAGGGCAAGCTGGGCGGCCAGGCCAAGGTGCCGGGCGCCTCGGGCACCTGGAAGGCGCTGACCGAGAACGTCAACGAGCTCGCCGCGAACCTCACCACGCAGGTGCGGGCCATCGCCGAGGTGGCCACCGCGGTGACGCAGGGCGACCTGACGCGGTCGATCACCGTCGAGACCCAGGGCGAGGTCGCGTCGCTCAAGGACACGATCAACGAGATGATCCGCAACCTCAAGGACACGACGCAGAAGAACACCGAGCAGGACTGGCTCAAGACCAACCTGGCCAAGTTCAGCCGCATGCTGCAGGGCCAGAAGGATCTCGTCACCGTCGGCCACCTGATCCTGTCCGAGCTGGCGCCCGTGGTGGGCGCGCAGCAGGCCGAGTTCTACGTGCTCAACGCCATCGGCGACTACCCGCTGCTGCGCCTGTTCGCGAGCTACGCCTCGGGCGGCCAGGCGACGCACGGCAAGGAAGTGCAGCTGGGCGAGGGCCTGGTGGGCCAGTGCGCGGTCGACAAGCGCAAGCTGCTGCTGACCAACGTGCCCTCCAGCGCGTTCCGCATCGCCTCGGGCCTGGCCGAGAACGCCGCGCTCGACGTGCTGGTGCTGCCCATCGTGTTCGAGGGCCAGCTGCGCGGCGTGCTGGAGCTCGCGTCGCTGGAGCGCTTCAACCCGGTGCACGAGGCCTTCCTCGACCAGCTGACCGAATCCATCGGCATCGTGATCAACACGATCGAGGCCAACAGCCGCACCGAGGACCTGCTCAAGCAGTCGCAGTCGCTGGCCGAGGAGCTCGGCTCGCGCCAGGAGGAGCTGCAGCAGACCAACCAGGAGCTGCAGGACAAGGCGCGCCTGCTGGCGCACCAGAACCAGGAGGTCGAGCGCAAGAACACGGAAGTGGAGCAGGCGCGCCAGGCGCTCGAGGAAAAGGCGGAGCAGCTCGCGCTGACGTCCAAGTACAAGTCCGAGTTCCTCGCCAACATGTCGCACGAGCTGCGCACGCCGCTCAACAGCC
>JAEKKH010000501.1 GCA_019510465.1 Burkholderiales bacterium | reverse complement strand
GGTGGAAGTCGAAATAGCACAGGCCCACCGGCACGCCGGCCTGCACGGCCACCTGGTAGGCGCCGGTGCGCCAGCCGCTGGCCAGTGCGCGCGTCCCCTCGGGTGCGGCGGCCAGCCAGAAGCGCTCGCCGCGCGCAGCAGCCGCACGCATCTGCGCCACCGTATCGGCGACGATGCCGTGCGGGCTGCTGCGGTCCACGCCGATGCCGCCGATCCAGCGCATCCAGTGGCCCAGCAGTGGCGCCTTGAAGAGGCTGTCCTTGCCCCAGAAGCGCAGCTCGATGCCGATGGCCCATTTGGCCAGCAGGCCGATGACGAAGTCCCAGTTGGAGGTGTGCGGATAGACGAGGATGACGCCCTGCTCGGCCGGCACCCCGGGCGCGTCCACCGTCCAGCCGAACAGGCCCAGCGCCCGGCGCGCCAAGGCGCAGGGCTGGCCATGGGGATGCAGCGGCCAGGTCAGGACGGCGGGCGCTGCAATCAACGCTTGATGGCCCGGTGGCCGATGTCCGAACGGAATTGCCGGCCGGCGAACTGGATGCCGGAGGCCAGCTCGTAGGCGCGCTGCGCGGCCGTGCGGGCGGATTCGCCCAGCGCCGTCACGCACAGCACGCGGCCGCCGCTGGTCAGCAGTTGCCCGTCGACTGCGGCCGTGCCGGCGTGGAAGACCATGGCCTCGTCCTCGTCATCCGGGAGGCCGGTGATGACGTCGCCCTTGCGCGGATTCAGCGGGTAGCCCTCGGCGGCCAGCACGACGCCCAGCGCCACGCGGCGGTCCCACTGCAGCTCGACCTGGTCCAGCGTGCCGTCGGTCGCGTGCATCAGCAGCTCGAAGAGGTCGCTCTTGAGCCGCATCATGATGGGCTGGGTCTCGGGGTCGCCCATGCGGGTGTTGAACTCGACGGTACGCGGCTGGCCGTGCTCGTCGATCATCAGCCCGGCGTAGAGGAAGCCGGTGAACGGGTGTCCGTCACGCGCCATGCCGGCGATGGTCGGCTGGATGATCTCGTGCATGACCTTGGCATGCACATTGG
>JAEKKH010000500.1 GCA_019510465.1 Burkholderiales bacterium | reverse complement strand
CCGCGCTTCTGAAGCGCGAGGCCGACCGCATCGGCTACCCCGTGCTCATCAAGGCCAGCGCCGGCGGCGGCGGCAAGGGCATGCGCGCGGTCTATTCGGCCGACGAGTTCGACGCCGCGTTGGGCTCGTGCAAGCGCGAGGCCATCAACAGCTTTGGCGACGACGCGGTGCTGATCGAACGCTACGTGCAAAAGCCTCGCCACATCGAGATCCAGGTGTTCGGCGACTCGCACGGCGACTGCGTGTATCTCTTCGAGCGTGACTGCTCCGTGCAGCGCCGCCACCAGAAGGTGCTGGAGGAAGCTCCCGCGCCCGGCATGACGCCGGAACGCCGCGCGCAGATGGGCGAGGCCGCCGTGGCTGCCGCGAAAGCGGTCGGCTACGTCGGCGCCGGCACCGTCGAGTTCATTGCTGAACAAGACGGCCGCTTCTACTTCATGGAGATGAACACGCGGCTGCAGGTGGAACACCCGGTGACGGAAGCCATCACCGGCCAGGACCTGGTGGAGTGGCAACTGCGCGTCGCCTCGGGCGAGCCGCTGCCGCTCAAGCAACAGGAACTGCGCATGCACGGCCACGCCATCGAGGCGCGCATCTGCGCCGAGAATCCGGACGCCGGCTTCCTGCCCGCCACCGGCACGCTGGACGTGGCGCGCTGGCCAGCGCACGTCGCGTTTGAACGTGGCAACGTCCGCATCGATGCCGGCGTGCGCGAAGGCGACGCGATCAGCCCGTTCTACGACTCGATGATCGCCAAGCTCATCGTCTGGGGCGAGGACCGTGCCCAGGCGCTGGCCCGGCTGGACCTGGCGCTGCGCGACACGCACATCGTCGGCCTGCAGACCAACGTCGCCTTCCTGCGCCGTTGCGCCGCGACGGCCTCGTTCGCCAAGGCCGACCTGGACACGGGCCTGATCGAGCGCGAACGTGCCGTGCTGTTCGACCAGCCCGGCCTGCCGCTGAAGGTCGCCGCGGCCGGCGTCGTCGCGCACACGCTGGCTGTCAAGGCTGGCAAGCAAAGCACCGACCCCTGG
>JAEKKH010000308.1 GCA_019510465.1 Burkholderiales bacterium | reverse complement strand
TGCAGACGGGCGAGATCCTGAAGGTCGTCGCCACCGACCCGAGCTCCACGCGCGACTTCCAGGCGTTCGCGCGCCAGACGGGCAACGAGCTGCTCGAGCAGCACCAGGAATCGGCGGAGTACATCCACTTCCTGCGGCGGAGATAGACGGCCCCACGGTCGCTGGCGCTCCCTGCCCCCGAGGGGCCGGCCGCGAGCCGACCGGCGGAGCCGGATCGGCCGCTCCCTCGAATCTTCAGGAGGCGTTCCAGCGGCAGCGCCGGCTCCGCAGCGCTCCCGCGCACACGAAAAAGGCGCTGCCGCGGCAGCGCCTTTTCGTTTGCTGCGCGACCAGTTGCGCCTTGAGCCGCGCCACGGTCTCGACGAAGCCGGCCAGGCGCGTGCGCATCTGATCCACGACCTCGGGCTTGGCGCGCGAGACGAAGTTCTCGTTGCCCAGCTGCTTGTTCGCCTTCTCGATCTCGACCTCGAGGCGCGTCACTTCCTTGGTGATGCGCTCGCGTTCGGCACCCACGTCGATCTCGACCTTCAGCGCCAGGCGCACCGGGCCCTCGACGGCCACCGGCAGCAGCTTCGTGGCGTCGGTGAACGACGCCTCGTCCTCGACGACCTCGACCGGGCCGACCTTGGCCAGCGCACGCAGCAGCGGCGCGGCGGACAGCACGAAGCCGGGGTCGCCATGCGTCAGCAGCGGCGGGCGCTCCTTCTCGGAGACGTTCATCTGCTTGGCCACGCTGCGGCAGGCCAGCACAAGCGCCTTGAAGCGCTCGACCCACGCGCACGCCGCCTCGTCCACGCGCTCGAGCTGCGCGACGGGGTAGGGCGCCGTGGCGATCGTCTGGCCCGGCGCGGGCGCGCGGCCGGCGATCGGCGCCACGGTCTCCCACAGTTCCGCCGTCACGAAGGGCGTGACCGGGTGCAGCAGGCGCAGCACCGTCTCCAGCGTGCGCACCAGCGTGCGGCGGGTGCCGCGCGCGGCGGCCTCGTCGCCAGCGGCCTTGGCCTGCGCCAGCTGCGCCTTGGCGATCTCCAGGTACCAGTCGCAGTACTCCGTCCACACGAACTGGTAGATGGTGTTGGCGACGTTGTCGAGGCGGTATTCGGCGAAGGCCTTGGCCACGTCGGCCTCGGCGTGCTGCAGCAGGCTGGTGATCCAGCGGTCGGCCTGGCTGAACTTGTTGTACCCCGGGGGGCATTCGGTCTTGTCGCCCTCGAGCAGCCCGCAGTCCTGGCCCTCGCAGTTCATCAGCACGAACTTGGTGGCGTTCCAGAGCTTGTTGCAGAAGTTGCGGTAGCCCTCGCAGCGCTTGGAGTCGAACGCGATGTTGCGGCCGAGCGTGGCGAGCGCGGCGAACGTGAAGCGCAGCGCGTCGGCGCCGTAGGCCGGAATGCCTTCGGGAAATTCCTTCTTCGTGTTCTCGCGCACCTTGGGCGCCGTCTCGGGGCGGCGCAGGCCCACGACGCGCTTGTCCAGCAGCGGTTCCAGCGAGATGCCGTCGATCAGGTCCACCGGATCGAGCACGTTGCCTTCGGACTTCGACATCTTCTGGCCCTGCGCGTCGCGCACCAGGCCGTGGATGTAGACGTGGCGAAACGGCACCTTGCCGGTGAAGTGCGTGGTCATCATGATCATCCGGGCGACCCAGAAGAAGATGATGTCGTAGCCGGTCACGAGCACCGACGACGGCAGGAAGAGATCCTGCTCGAGGGTCTTGCCGGGCCAGCCGAGCGTCGAGAACGGCACCAGGGCCGACGAGTACCAGGTGTCGAGCACGTCCTCGTCGCGCACCAGCTTGCCCGCGTAGCCGGCGGCGGCGGCCTTCGCGGCGGCCTCCTCGTCGCTGCGGGCCACGAAGATGCGGCCGTCGTCGGCGTACCAGGCCGGGATCTGGTGGCCCCACCACAGCTGGCGCGAGATGCACCAGTCCTGGATGTCGTTCATCCAGTGGTTGTACGTGTTGACCCACTGCTCGGGATAGAACTTCACCTCGCCGCTGGCCACCGCCTGGATCGCCTTCGACGCGATGGACGTGCCGTCCGCGCCCGGCTTGGTCATCGCCACGTACCACTGGTTGGTGAGCATGGGCTCGATGACCTGGCCCGTGCGTTCGCAGCGCGGCACCATCAGCTTGTGCTTGCGCGTCTCCACGAGGAAGCCCTGCGCGTCGAGGTCGGCCACGATCTTCTTGCGCGCCACGAAGCGGTCCAGGCCGCGGTATTGCTCGGGCGCGTTCTCGTTGATGGTGGCGTCGAGCGCGAGCACGCCGATGATGGGCAGGTCATGGCGCTGGCCCACCGCGTAGTCGTTGGCGTCGTGCGCGGGCGTGACCTTCACCACGCCGGTGCCGAACTCGCGGTCGACGTAGTCGTCGGCGATCACCGGGATCTTGCGGCCCACCAGCGGCAGGATCACTTCCTTGCCCACCAATGCGGTGTAGCGCTCGTCGGCCGGGTTGACCATCAGCGCGGTGTCGCCCAGCATCGTCTCGGGGCGCGTCGTGGCCACCGTCAGGTCGCCGCTGCCGTCGGCCAGCGGATAGCGCACCAGCCACAGGAAGCCGTCTTCCTCCTTGCTGTCGACCTCGAGGTCGGACACGGCCGACTTGAGCACCGGATCCCAGTGCACGAGGCGGCGACCGCGGTAGATCAGGCCCTCGTCGTACAGGCGCACGAAGGTCTCGGTGACCGTCTTCGACAGGCCCTCGTCCATCGTGAAGTACTCGTGCTTCCACCGCGTGGTCGGTGCCCGGCACCCACAGCGTGTTGAAGCCGCGCATGCGGTGGTAGCGCGTCAACGAGTCCATGATGGTCTGGTTGAACGCGTGGCCCATGTGCAGCGTGCCCGTGACGTTGGGCGGCGGCAGCTGGATCGAGAACGACGGCCTGGCCGGGTCCAGCGTCGGTTCGTAGACGCCCGCCTGTTCCCACAGCGGTGCCCAGCGGGCTTCGATGGCGGCGGGTTCGAAGGACTTGGCGAGTTCGGACATGAAGGGCTCAGCAGTGTTTTCTGACCCCGGACTCGAGGGAAGGGACGCGTCGCGCGTCGCATGCCGGGGGTTGCCCAATTGTAGGCGGGCCCCGGCCGCCGGCTCAGAGTGGCGGCCTCTCGAACGCCACCCAGCGCTGCACCGCCGGATGCTGCCACTGCCGGCGCGCGTAGTCGGCCAGCCGCGGCGGGACGGCGTCGCCGTTCAGGACGAGGCGGTTGAGCATCAGCGCGAGGTCGACGTCGGCGATGCTCCAGTCGCCGCACAGGTGCTGCTCGCCGGCGGGCAGCAGCGCCTCGGCCGCGGCGAACAGCTTGCCCGCGACGGCCTCGGCCACGGGCGACAGCGCCGGCGCGGGCGCGCCGTAGAACACGACCTCGGTGGAGCGCTCCATGCGGATCGGCATCAGGTCGCTGCGCAGCCAGGCCTGCACCTGGCGCGCGCGGGCCTTGCGCCGCGGATCGGCCGGATACAGCGAGGCGCCGGGAAAGACCTCGTCGACGTACTCGGCGATCGCCGACGACTCCGACAGCGCGAAGTCGCCGTCCAGCAGCGTCGGCACGCGGCGCGTCAGCGACAGGCCGGCGAACGCGGGCGCCTGGTGGGCGGCGGCCGACAGGTCGACCGTGCGGACGTCGAAGGCGAGCTGCTTGACGGACAGCGCCACGTAGGCGGACATCGCATACGGGCTGGCGTACTGGGCGTCGACGAAGAGCGTGAGCGGGGCGTTCATGCGCGCAGTGTGGCACGCCCCGGCGCCGGCGTCAGAGCAGCCGCGCCCGCTTGACCGCGTGATAGCGGTTGACCAGCGCGGCCGGCAGCTGCTCGGGCTCGGTGTCCACCAGCAGCTGGTTCTTGCCGGCCAGGCGCCGGAAGGCCTCGGCGCGGGCGTTCTGGAACCAGTGCGCCGCGGCGACATCGACGATGGCGCCCGGTTCGTCCAGCGGCTGCGCGGCGATCTCGGCGACGACGCCCTCGCGCAGGCTCGCCAGCAGCACCAGGTGGCGCGTGCGCATCAGCTTGAGCGCGTCCTCGAGTTCCTCGCAGTCCTCGTCGCGGAAGTTCGTCAGCACCACGATCAGCGAGCGGCGGCGCACGCGCAGCATCAGGTCGCGCGCGGCGGCGAGGTAGTCCGAGTGGGTCGGGCTGGGCTCGATGTCGTGCAGTCGCGCGACCAGCGTGTTGAGCGCGGCCATGCCCTTGGCGGGCGCGAAGTGGCGCTGCTCGGACGCGTCGTGGCCGAAGGTCAGCGCGCCCACGGCGTCGCCGTCCTTGAGCGCGACGTAGGCCAGCAGCATCGCGGCGTTGAGCGCCTGGTCGAAGTGGCTGCCGGTGGTGCCGGAGCGCTCGTCGGCCCGCATGCGGCGGCCGCAGTCGAGCAGGAACACGACCGACTGGTCGCGGTCGTCCTGGAACTCGCGCACCACCGGGCGGCGATGGCGCATCGACGCGTTCCAGTCGATGTGGCGCGTGGGCATGCCGGGCACGTATTCGCCCAGCTGCTTGAAGTCGGTGCCGGCGCCGCGCGCGGCGTAGGTCTTGATGCCGATCTCGGCCAGGCGGCGGTCGCCGGCCAGCCAGGCGTAGCGCGACAGCGCCGCGAAGTTCGGATAGACGTGCACCGACTGCGCCGCGCCCACGCGCAGCTGCAGGTCGACCAGGCCCAGGCGCGAACGCACGCGGATCGCCGCCGGCTCGAAGACGACCTTGCCGCGCTGGAGCGGCGTGATCTCGTAGCGGACCTCGAGCCTGCTGGCGGCGGCCAGGACGACCGCGGCCGGCAGCAGGCGCTGCGTCATGGTGGCGGGCACGTGGTCGAACAGCGCGATGTCCCACGCGTGCGCTCCCTCGTGGGCCAGCGCCACGGTCAGGCCGTGCGGCTGCCCGAGCGCGAACGCACTCGGCATCTGGCGCTCGAACGCGATCGGGTGGCGGCGCAGGGCGAGCGCCGTCAGCACGGCGTCCGCGACGCACACCGCGACCAGCGCGCCGAACAGGCCACCGCCCACCAGCGCGAGCTGCGGGTCGGCGAGCCCGCGCCATTTCGTCACCAGCAGCGCGACCGCCGTGCCGGTGGCGATGGCGGCCACCGCGCAGACGGTGCGCCGGGTGGGCATCAACAGGCGGGCCACGCGCGCGTCCCCGGGCTTACAGGCGCGGCGCGTCGACGCGGGTGACGAGCTCGCGCAGCACGTCGTCGACCGCGCGGCCTTCCAGCTGCGCGTCGGGCGACAGCACCACGCGGTGGCGCAGCGCCGGCAGCACCTGGCGCTTGACGTCGTCGGGCGTGGCGTAGTCGCGGCCCTGGATCAGCGCCGCCGCGCGCGCCGCGCGCACGAGCGCGATCGCGCCGCGCGAGCCGGCGCCGTTGCCCAGGCCCACGGCGCCGCGCGTGGCACGTGCCAGGCGCACGGCGTAGTCGACCACGCGGTCGTCGATCAGCACCGAGCTGACGCATTGCTGCAGGCGCGCGACATCGGCCTCGGTCAGGCAGCGCTGCACCTTGTCCAGCGGCAGCGCGTCGCCCACCTGGTGGCCGGTGGCGGCCTTGACCACGTCGACCTCCTCGGCCTGCGTGGGAAAGCCGATGTCGATCTTGAACAGGAAGCGGTCGCGCTGCGCCTCGGGCAGCGGGTACGTGCCCTCGGAGTCGATCGGGTTCTGCGTGGCCAGCACCATGAACGGCCGCGGCAGCGACACCGTCTGCCCCTCGAGCGTGACCTGGCGCTCCTGCATGACCTCGAGCAGCGCGCTCTGCGTCTTGGCGGGCGCGCGGTTGATCTCGTCGCCCAGCAGCAGGTTGGTGAAGATCGGGCCCTTGCGCAGGCGCAGCCGGCCGATGCCGCCGTCGGTGCCCGGCTCCAGCACCGCGTGGCCGGTGAGGTCGGACGGCATCAGGTCGGGCGTGAACTGCACGCGCGAGAACTGCAGCGACATCGCCTGCGCCAGCGCGCGCGCCAGCAGCGTCTTGCCCAGGCCGGGCAGGCCCTCGTACAGGATGTGGCCGGAGGCGACGAAGGCCACCAGCGTCTGGTCGATGACCTCCTGCTGGCCGACGACCGCGCGGCCGACCTCGGCCCGCAGCTTCGCCAGCGCGCTGCCGATGAATTGGAGTTCCTGGGAATCGATGGCCATGGTGGTGTCCGTAGGGAAGGTCAGGAGGTGTGGCGGGCGGCGGACGCGCGCAGGATCGCGCGCCGGGCCTGCTCGAGGACGGCGGTCGCCGCCAGGATCTGCGGTTTCGTCGCGCCGCCGCCCACGTGGAGCGCGGCCAGCAGCGCGGCGGCATCGAGGGTGCCCGGCGCGAGCGACTGCGCGAGCGCCGCGACGCGGTCGGCGTCGTCCCGCTCGGCCCAGGCCTCGACGCGCGGGCGGGCCGCTTCCTCGAAAGCCTTGCGGGTGGCCGCGTGCAGCGCGCGCGCATCGGTGCCGGCGATGAACTGGCCGGTGCCACGCACCTGCTCACCCATCGAGCGGCGCGCCTGCGGCGGCGCGGCCTCGCGCGGGCCGAAGCGCGTCATCAGGCGCCACAGCGACAGCGCCACCGCGGCCAGCGCCAGCAGGAACGGCGTGCGCGCCTCGTGCCACAGCCAGCCCGGCAGCGGCTCGCGCGATTCGTCCTCGACGATCCAGACCGCGCGCCCCGGCGTGGCCTGCAGCACGGCCGCCGCGATCAGCGCGTTGTCGCCGTCCAGCAGGTCGTGGTTCTCGAGCTCGAGCAGCGGCGTGACGCCGGTGACGTCGCCGCGACCGACCGGCACGCGCATGGCCAGCGTCCCGGGCGGGCCCTGCAGCATCCAGGTGGGCTGCACATGGTTCAGCGGGTGCAGCGCACCGGCCGGCGCGCAGGCGCGGAAGCGCCGGCCGGGCTCGAACGCCGGCTGCGTCGTCGCGGCGGTCTCGGTGAACACGGCGCAGGCGCGGTCCGGCATCTTGATGCCCAGCCGCCGCACCAATTTCTCGGCGCGGCGGCGCTGCTGCTCCGTCTGCTGCGGCGTCTGCCGGGGCTTGCCGCCGTCGGGTTTCGCGTCCTTGGCGTCGGCCTTGCGCTTGTCGTCATCGTCCTCGTCGTCGTCGTCGGCTGCGGAGGCCGCCGGCGCGTTCCTGGCGGCCTGCCGGCGTGGATCGATGGAC
>JAEKKH010000513.1 GCA_019510465.1 Burkholderiales bacterium | reverse complement strand
ACCAAGCAAGCCGACGATCTCCACGACAAGGGCGGCGATTAACATGCGGCGCGGGCCAAGATGGTCGACCAGCGGACTGGCTAGAAAGCGTGCCCCGAGAAAGGCCACCCCGAAAACGGCCAACGCAAAGTTTCTCTCCGGTAGATCCAATGTCGTCATGCGCGGCACCAGGCATGACGCGATGACCCCGTATCCGATGCTCGAGAAAACATAAGAGCCGCTTGGCCCCCTGGCCGCTGCCGGAAACCAGGACCGAGACGGAGCGGGCCTGACGTCGCGCACGGCCTCTCCTCCCGACGTCGTCGCGACCAAGATCAGTCCGGCCACGGGCAGGACGCTCGCCATCAGCCAAACGGCGCGAAAGCCGAAGATCGCATCCAAGGCCGCTCCGATAATCGGTCCGACGGTGAGGCCACCCCACATCGACAGACCGAATCGACCGGCGATCCCACCGCTTCTTTTGTTGGTGGCGCCGGATAAGACCCATCCGATCGACGCAGTGAATAGAGCGCCTTCGCCCAATCCAAGCATGAGTCGCGCCAGAATCAGGCAGAAATAATTAGGCGCGAGGAGATGGGCGACCCCGCCCAACGCCGCGCCGATCGTGCCCGCCATAACGATCCCACGCGCACCCCGCGCGTCGACCAAACGGCCCGCAATGGGCCGCGCGATCATCGTCGCCAGAAAGCCCACCGTGACAGCGACGCCCACGGCGTAGGGGCTGACCGTGAACCGAGCCTGCACGTAAGCGGGCATGACCTGGATCATGCTGCCGATGCAGACATATCCGGCGAATGCATTCAGCCAAAGGCGGAGGACCGGCGCGTCGGCCGTTTTGGCGAACGCGGGCGATGCAAACGCGTTCTGGATCGATTGCTCCAAATCCTGATCCCTCGCAAAAGCGATGTGAGCGATGCTGTCATCTCTTATGATCAGGACCACTCGACTGCTTTTCGGATTCACACGCGTTTCTCCGCGGAATCCATCGACATGTAATCACATGCGTTGTGAGAGATATTGACATGCAGAGGCACGT
>JAEKKH010000307.1 GCA_019510465.1 Burkholderiales bacterium | reverse complement strand
GCGCAGGTGCCCGCCAGCGCGCGCCCGCCGCTCTGGGCGATGCGCAGCCGGCTGACGCCACGAACGCCGATGGCCGACCGCGTGTTCGAGTGGCTGCGCGCGCAGGCATGAGCGCCGCCCGGCCGCCCGAAGGCGCTCGCTCCGCAGCCGGCAGGCGGAGGATCGGCCAGTGATGCGCCGCACGGCCGCCCGAAGGCGCTCGCTCCGCAGCCGACAGGCGGAGGAAGAGTCCAGTGAGCGCCGCACGGCCGCCCGAACGCGCTCGCACTGCAGCCGACAGGCGGAGGATCATCCAGTGATGCGCAGCACGGCCGCCCGAAGGCGCTCGCACCGCAGCCGACAGGCGGAGGGTCGTCCAGTGAGCGCCGTCCGGTTGGCAGGACGTCCCCGCCGGACTTGGCCATTTCAACGCGGCAGCGGTGGAAAATGCATGAAATGAAGCTTTACGCGGCGCAAGCCGAGATCTCGACGCTCGAAACGGTGTTGACGCAGCCCTGGTCCGAGCAGGTGCTGTCGGCCACCGTGGCGCTGGCCTGGTACCTGCGCCAGCGTGACAGCGCACGGGCGCTGCGCCTGGTCGACGGCGTCATTCCGCTGCTGGTGCCGCCGCCCGAAGGCAGCCGGCGCCCCGATGCGCATCGCGCGCGCGCCGCGCTCGCGGCGTGCGAGGCGTCGGCGTTGCTGTGCGACTTCGACGTCGCCGAGCACTGGCTGGCGGAAGCGCGCCAGCACCTCGACGCGCGCAACGATCCGTTCGCGCAAGGCGACGCCTGGCTCGTGGAGGCCGTCGTCGCGAAGATGCGGGTGCAGCGCGAGCGCGAGATCGCCGCGCACGAGCACGCCATCGCGTTCTTCCAGGCCGCCGGCGCCCCGGAGCGGCTGGCGGTCGCCCAGGTCTGGCTCAGCTTCGAGCGCGGCTACGCGCGGCCGGACGTCGACCACTGCGTCGGGCTGCAGCCGCCCGGCGCGCCATGGCCCGAGGCCGCGGCGGCCTGGCATGCGCTGTGGAACGCCTCGCGCGGCATGGCGCTTTCGTTTCGCGAGCCGTCCGAATCGGCCCGCATGTACCGCCAGGCCGCCGCGAGCGCCGCTGCGGTGGGCATGGTGCGGCTCGAGATCATCTGCATGATCAACGCCGGCGCCGCCACGCAAGGCCTGGGCGACCTCGATCTCGCGGCCGAGTGCTTCGAGCAGGCCGCCACGCGCGCCAACGCCACCGGCTGGCCGACGTTGATCGGCACCGCCAACACGCGCGTCGGCGAGCTGATGGGCCATCTCGGCGCGTTCGAGGAGAGCCGCGGCATCCTGGCCGACGCGATCGTCGCGCTGTCGATCGGCGCGCCGGGCCTGCACCTGGCGATCGCCTGTGCGTCGTTGGCCGAGACGCTGCGCGCGATGGGCCGCGCCGAGGAGTCGCTCGAGCCGATGAGCCGCGCGATCGCGCTGTACCGCGAGGCCGGCTTCACGCACACCCTCGCGCTGAACCTGATCTTCCAGGCGCGGGGCCTCGCGGCCGCCGGCCGGCCGCAGGAGGCGCTGGCCGCATGCGACGAGGCGCGCGCGCTGATCGTCGCCAACGACCTCGTCTCGCTGCACGTGGGCGTGAGCGACGTGCTCGCGGAACTGCACCATCGCTTCCCCTTGCCCCCGCCCGCCGGCATGGTGCTGCCGGGCGCCGCGCTGCACTACGGCGAGGCGGCGCTCGTGGAAGGCCGCCGCATCGCCAACTGGAAGGCGCCGGCCCGGCTGTTCACGTTCCTCGCCGAGCGCTGGGCCGAGGCCGGCGACCACGCCAGGGCCTACGACTACGCGCGCCAGGCGCTCGAGGCCAACGAGAAGGAATCGCTCCAGCGCATGAACTACCCGCTCGCGCTGGTGCGCCTGCGCAAGCGCGCCGCGCAGGGCGAGACGACCGGCGCCGGCGCGGCCTCGGCGCTGCACGACGCGGTGGGCGAGCGGCCGCGGCGCCACGCCGCGCGCACGCTCACGCCCAAGGAGCGCAGCATCCTGCTGCTGCTCGCGCGCGACTACTCGAACAAGGAGATCGCCAAGTCCATCGACGTCAGCGACGAGACGGTGAAATGGCATCTCAAGAACCTGTTCAACAAGCTCGAGGCCGGCTCGCGCAAGCACGCCGTCACCCGCGCCCGCACGCTGGGCTTCCTGAGCTTCACGGGCTGACGCGCCGGCGCGCGTGACGCACGGGCGCGGCACCTGCGCCCGCGCGAGCCCCACAATGGCGGATCGACTTCAACGGAGCCGCCATGCGTCCCGCCATCGAACGTCTGCAGGGCTCGCTGATCCGCGAGATCGCCAACGCCGGCATGGGCCGCGCGGACGTGCTTGCGTTCTGGTTCGGGGAGAGCGACGAGGTGACGCCGGAGCTGATCCGGCGCGCCGCGATCGAATCGCTGGAGCGCGGCGAGACCTTCTATTCGCAGAACCTCGGCCTGCCCGAGCTGCGCGCGGCGCTGGCCGACTACACCAGCGCGCTGCATCCGGCGGTGGACGCCGGGCGCGTCGTCGTCACGTCGGGCGGCGTCAGCGGGCTGATGCTGGCGTCGCAGGCGCTGGTCGACGCCGGCGACGAGGTCGTCGTGGTCACGCCCGTCTGGCCCAACCTGGCGGCGCAGCCGGCGATCATGGGCGCGACGGTGCGCAGCGTCCCGCTCACGCCGGCGGACGGGGCCTGGACGCTGAACATGGACCGGCTGCTGGCCGCCGTCACGCCGCGCACACGCATGCTGGTGGTGAACGCGCCCAACAACCCGACCGGCTGGACGCTGTCGCGCCCCGAGCAGCAACGCCTCCTGGACCACTGCCGCGCGACCGGCACCTGGCTGTTGGCCGACGAGGTCTACGAACGGCTGTACTTCGAGCCGGCCGGCAACGCGTGCGCCCCGAGCTTCCTCGACATCGCCGCGCCGGACGACCGCCTCGTCGTGGCGCACAGCTTCTCCAAGAGCTTCCTGATGACCGGGTGGCGCCTCGGCTGGCTCGTGGTTCCCGCGACGCTGGTGGACGCGCTGGGCAAGCTGATCGAGTTCAACACCTCGTGCGCCAGCGTGTTCACGCAGCGCGCCGCGCTCGCCGCGCTGGCGCACCGCGACGAGATCACGCCGCGCATCGTCGCGCACCTGAAGGACTGCCGCGACACGCTGCTGCCGCTGCTGGCCGCGATCCCCGGCGTGCAGGTGGCCGTGCCGCGCGGCGGGATGTACGCCTTCTTCAGGCTGCCGGGCTTCGACGACTCGGTGACGCTGGCCAGGCGACTGGTCGCCGAGGCCGGCCTCGGCCTGGCGCCCGGCACGGCCTTCGCGCCGGAAGCGGCCGGCTGGCTGCGCTGGTGCTTCGCGGCGAAGGACACGTCGCGGCTGGTCGACGGCGTGCGGCGCCTGCGTGACTGGCTGCTCACCCAGGCCGCCGCGCCGCCGCCGCGCTGATGTCCGTGCGGCGACAATGGCCCGCGGTCAGCCGCACATCCAACGACATCCACCGGAGGGAGATTTCCATGCGTCACATCCTGCGCCTCGCCGCCTTCTCGCTGGCCGCCGCGCTCGCCGCCCCGGCCTTCGCCAGCGCCACCTCGGACGCCCTGGGCGACTGCCTGGTCGACAAGTCCACGGGCCGCGATCGCAAGGATCTCGCCCGCTGGATCTTCGTGGCGGTGTCCTCGCACCCCGACATGCAGGACCTGTTCGCCCTCAGCCCGCAGATGCGCGAGGCCGCGAACAAGTCGGCCGCCGACGTCATCATGCGGCTCGTCACCGTCGAATGCGTGGACCAGGCGCGCGCCTCGGCGGCCGTCGACGGCGGCGCCACCTGGGAAAAGGCCTTCGGCAAGCTGGGCGAGGTGGCGATGAAGGAACTCACCACCAATTCGGCGGTGACGACCTCGTTCGAGGATCCGGTCAAGTACATGGACCGCGCCCAGCTGAAGAAGGTGTTCGGGCCGAAGCCCTGAGCGGCCTGGACCCGGCCGCGGCCCCGCCGTCCGTCAGGCGTCGGGCTCGACGTCGGCCTGCCGCTCCGCGGCGGCTAGGTACGCACGCCCCAGCGGCGTCAGCTCGGCCTCGAACGTCCTGTGGAACGCGACCAGCTTGAACGAGCGCAGGAAGTTCAGCTCGTTGACCATGTGGGCGATGAACGGCGGCGCGGTCAGTTCGACGCCGTCGCGGATGCGACGCAAGATCTCCAGCTGCGAGCTGGTCAGTGCATCTGCCATGAGTCGTTCTGCCCTCGGTGGAAGCGACCGTGCGCCGTGGGCGCCGTTGCTCCCGGAGTGGGCAATTCGTCAGTCGTCGCGCCATTGTGTGGGCGTGCCGGGCGCCGGTCTGTAGGCAATCCTTGACGCCCGCGGCCCGCTTTCAGCCCTGGCGCGCGAGCACGAAGCGCTGGTCCAGCGTGAAGAACGCCTCGCGTCGACCGGGATCGGGCAGGCGGTGGGCAGGACGCTGCGAAAGCGCACGACGCCGTGCGGATGCAGCGCGACGTCCCGCGGACCCGGCGGACGGCATCGAGCGGCGGCAGGTGCTGCGCCAGGGCAGGCCCGCGCGGCCATGAACGACGGCGCCCGCGGGCGCCGCCGTCGTCGCGCTCGTCGGCCTCAGGCCGCGGCCTCGGTGCTCAGCACCCCGCGCCGGATCTGGTCGCGTTCGATCGACTGGAACAGCGCCTTGAAGTTGCCTTCGCCGAAGCCGTCGTCGCCCTTGCGCTGGATGAACTCGAAGAACACCGGGCCCAGGTGCGTCTGCGAGAAGATCTGCAGCAGCAGGCGCG